>NZ_MIFU01000075.1:0-232005 GCF_001855215.1 Pseudomonas sp. 06C 126
CAAGCCCGCTCGCCACAGAAGGTCGATCTGCGCGTTACTGCTCGCTAGCCTTCTCGACCGTGGTCGATGCCGACCAGATGCGGTAACGCACTTCGACATCTTTTGGAACATATACAACGATGGGCAACTTGCTGTTGTAACGCAGCACAAAACCGTCGCCGACCACCGGCACAAAGTCCTCGCGGGTCTTGCCTTCGGGGCAGGCCATCATCGTGCTCATGGGGCCGCTGACCTTCTCCAGGCGGTAAAACGGATAGCCCCAGCCTTCGAGGTTTTTCTCTTCCAGCACACCGCCCAGGCGCTGCTGGTTGCAGTCCACCAGCAGGGTTTTGCCGGCGAGGATTTCGACCTTGAAGTCCTGTTCCTGGGACTTTGCCGGCAAGTGGATGACCTGGCGAACATGCCCGGCGTCGGCCTTGGGGTAGGGCGCGATATCTTCAAGTTTGGCGGCATTGGCCTGGGCGGCCAGCACGCTCATGGCCAGTACCGAAAGGAGGGTGAGAGCAGAAGAGGTCATGGGACTTCCTTATCTTAGGGGGCAATAAAACAGCGGCTGCCACGATGCACGCCAACGTCCGGCCGTGCAAACCAGCAGCAACTTATATAAGGGTTGCTGGTGCTTATGAGGAAAGGATCCTACGCCTACAGACACAAGGAGTAGGCTTTGCAGTTAAAGCGCCTGCCAGGGTTGGCAAGCGTGAAGTCAACCGTCCTGACGCGGCGGTCAGACTGTCGGTATCGATAAAAATTCATTGGCGGTCTCAAAAAAGGAGAGGTTCAGCCATGCTTTCTGAATTGGAATTACGCGGCCTTATTGAAGGCAGCTTCCTGCCCAGGCGTTGTGAATGCATCAAGGCTCAGGATGCGTCGTTGACCATCAAAATCTACGATGACGACGGTACGGATGTCACCTTCACCGGCATCCAGGCCCACGAACTCAACAGCAGCCGAGCGATCTGCAACTTGATCACCGAGTTGCGTGAAGACCTCAAGCATGCCCATGCCCCGGCTCCGCGCAGAGCGGGGGCGAGACTGTACTGATCAGCGTACGGCAGGATTGCGGGCCTGGATAAACCCCAGGCCCAGCGCCAACTCTGTGCCCACGGCCAGCAAAATCCCTGGGCCGGCATGGCCATTGAGCCATTCGCCGATCCCCAGCCCCGCCAACCCCAGGCAACCGACGATAAACCCTGAAACCAGTGCGCTGCGCGTGGGGGATGGGGGCGTGTGGCGCAACCGATAAAACATGACGCCGATCGCCAGGAACAGCATGGCGTTGCGTCGAGCGACGAGCCCACTGGCTTCGGAAAATTCCACGTCCCACAGCCACAGCAGCCAGTCGGGCCGCAAACCCCAGGCAATTGCCAGGGCCAGGCACAGTACGGCGGTAAAAGTGGCAAGCGGGGGGAAGCTGATGCGCATGGCGAGTCCTTTCGGCCGTTTCAGAAGGGCCCAAGAGTACGCTGTGCAGCAAGCCTCAGACAAATCCGATACGGCGCCGCCCGCTTGCGCTGCTACTGTCCGGCCACATCTGTCGCCAGTGGCTGAGGTAGGGCGTGCAACAAAAAATCGCAGCAGAGTTTCTCGGCACTTTCTGGCTGACCTTCGGCGGCTGTGGCAGCGCCATTCTGTCGGCCGCATTTCCCGGCCTGGGCATTGGCTTTGCCGGGGTAGCCCTGGCGTTTGGCCTGAGTGTGCTGACCATGTCCTACGCGGTGGGCAGCATCAGTGGCGCGCATTTCAACCCGGCCATTACAGTCGGCCTATGGGTGGGAGGACGAATGCCGGGGCTGGATGTGTTGCCCTATATCATCGCCCAGGTCGCCGGGGCGACCGTCGCGGCGGCGATTCTCGCGCTGATCGCCAGCGGCCGGCCAGGCTTTGAACTCGGTGAGTTCGCAGCCAATGGCTACGGCGCATTGAGTCCGGGCCAGTACAGCCTGTTGGCCGCACTGGTGGTAGAGAGCGTGGGAACGTTCTTCCTGGTGTTTATCGTCATGCGGGTCACCACACCCGGCGCCGCGCCAGGGTTTGCGCCAATTGCCGTGGGCCTGACGCTGACCCTGATCCACCTGGTATCGATTCCCGTCACCAACACCTCGGTCAACCCGGCGCGCAGTACCGGGACGGCGCTGTTTGCCGGCACCGATTACCTGATGCAGCTCTGGTTGTTCTGGCTGGCCCCGCTGGCTGGCGGCATCGTCGGCGCCTGGGTGGCCCGTGGCGTGCGAGTGACGGCGAAGTGAGACCGCATGGGGTTTATTCGTTTAATTGGTGGCGATAGGGCAGGTCTGGCCCGGTCTTGCCACACGTCAGCGCGGCGGCACGGATGGCGAACTTGAGCATGCCGTCAATCTGCTCGCGGCCCAGGCCCTGCACACCTTCCACCGAATCCAGCTGCTGCTCGGTGAGCCAGGCGATCAACGCCGCCTGGAAGGTGTCGCCAGCGCCCACCGTATCGGCCATCACCACCTTGACCGCCGGGGCCGACCAGTTGCCGTGCTGGCGGCTGAACACGCTTGCGCCATCGCCGCCACGGGTCAGGAAAATCAACTGGCAGCGGTGCTGTAGCCAACCCTGCAACACGCTTTCCGGCGCCTGGCCGGGGTAGAGTAGGTGCAAGTCTTCATCGCTGACCTTGATCAGGTCGGCATAGTGCACCAGTTCAGCCACGCGCCGGCGCCACAGTTCGATATCCGGCTCGGGGTTCAAACGCACATTCGGATCAAGGCTGATCAGGCGCTTGCCGCTTTCCCGGCGGATCAGGGCCAACAGGCTGTCAGCGACCGGCTGCACCACCAGGGAAAACGAACCGAAATGCAGACCGCGTACGCGCCCATCGAGCACCGGCAGATGTTCGATCTGCAACTGCCGATCGGCACAGCCTGCGCCGCGAAAGCTGTACTGCGGTGAACCGTCGGCCCCCAGGGCCACCATCGCCAGGGTGGTCGGCGCGGCAAACTCCACCAAATAATCGGCGTGCACGCCTTCATCCTTGAGGACCTGGCGCAGGCGCTGGCCCAGGTAATCGCTGGACAGCCCGGCGAACAACCCGGCTTCGATCCCCAGGCGGCGCAGGCCCACGGCGACGTTAAACGGCGAACCGCCGGCAATTGCCTTGAAATTGACTTGGGACGCCTGCGCGCTGGCATCCTCCTGGCTGAAAAAATCAAACAGCGCTTCGCCACACACCAGATACATAGTTATTCGCTCTTAAAGGGTTGCCACATGCTGTTGATAACGTTCATAGGCCTGCTGATAAGCCCTGACGCTGGCGGCGACAGGCTGGGTGCGGCTGGCCGGGTCGACGCTGACGCAGCGTGCACACAGCGCCTGCAGGCTTTCGCCAGACTGGCACCACGCGGCCTGGATCGCCGCGCCCAGGGCCGCCGCTTCGCTTTGTTCGGTACACACCACTTCGGTGTCCATGATATCGGCGACCATCTGCCGCCACACCGGGCTTTTCGAGCCGCCGCCGGTCAAGCGGATACTGTGGCTTTGCAGGCCGGTCTGGCGCAACAGGTCCAAGCCTTGGCGCAAGCCGAAGGTGGTGCCTTCGACCACTGCGCGGCATAGATTGCCACGGGTCAGGTTGGTCATGGTCAGGCCATGCAGGCTGCCGGTGGCGTGGGGCAGGGCGGGCACGCGCTCGCCATTGAGGAACGGCAGCATGCTGACGCCCTCGGCGCCAATCGGGGCCTGGGCCACCAGGGCGTTGAACGCTACCAGGTCCAGCTCGAACAATTCGCGGATGACCCCGGTGGCATTGGTCAGGTTCATGGTGCAGATCAGCGGCAGCCAGCCACCGCTGGAAGAACAGAACGTCGCCACCGCAGCTTCGGCGCTGACCGTCGGTTGATCGGCAAACGCATACACGGTGCCCGACGAACCAAGGCTCATGGTAAACACCCCTGGCACGATATTGCCGGTGCCAATCGCCCCCATCATATTGTCGCCGCCACCACTGGACACCATCGCCCCGGGGTTGATCCCCAGGCGTTCGGCGATGGCCGGCAGAATGTTGCCCACGGGCTGGTTGGCCTCGATCAACACGGGCAAAGCCGCCTCCAGGCGCCCGCTGGCATCGATGTGCCGCAGCAACGCAAGGTCCCATTGGCGGGTACGCACATTGAAATAACCGGTGCCCGAGGCGTCGCCATACTCGGCGCAGGCGCGGCCAGTGAGCCAATAGTTGAGGTAATCGTGGGGCAGCAGCACATGGGCGATGCGTGCGAAAACGTCCGGGTGTTGCTCCAGGGTCCATAGCAGCTTGGACACGGTATAGCCCGGGGCAATCGCGACGCCCAACCGCTCCAGGGAGCCGCTTTCACCGCCCAGGTGCTCGAGTAAACGGGCGTTTTCGGCGCTGGTTTCGGTGTCACACCACAGCTTGGCCGGGCGCAGTACCTGGCCGTGCTCGTCGAGCAGCACCAGGCCGTGTTGCTGGCCGGAAACCCCGATGCCGAGGATGTCCTGGCCGTCCACGCCGGCTTGTTGCAGGGCGCGGTGAGTGGCTTCGGTAAAGGCGTCCAGCCACTCCTGAGTGTGCTGCTCGCGCCGGCCATTGGCGCCGCTGATCAGTGTGTGGGCAGCCGCGCCCAGGCCCAGCACCTTGCCGCTGGCAGTGTCGAGGACGATGGCCTTGGTGCCTTGGGTACCGCAGTCGATGCCGAGGAACAGAGATTGCCGGGTCATAGTTATCGCTCAATGGAACGCGGTCAAAATGTGGGAGCGGGCTTGCTCGCGAAAGCGGCGTATCAGCCAAACATTTATCAACTGACCCACTGCTTTCGCGAGCAAGCCCGCTCCCACATTATTTTGCTCAAGTTGTGTCAGTGAAGGTTGGCGAGCAGGTGCTTCAGGGTCTCTGCGACACCTTTGTCACGCAAACTGGCAAAACACCGCTCAAACGCTGCCACAAACTCAGGTGAGTTGGGAATCGCCGGGCCAAAAATCTCTTCCACACCCAACAGCCGCTGACTGACGCAAGCGTCATCCACCACCAGTGCCCGGCAGAAGTCCGCGCGCGGGTCGGGGATGCGGTAGCGCACGCCGTTCTCGTCCACACCTCGCAGGTACAAGGCCCAGGCCGCCACCACCAGCGCTGCTCGCTCGGTGTCGCGACCCTCGGCAATCAGGCGGTTGATGGTCGGTACCGTGAACTTGGGAAACTTCGACGAACCGTCGGAACAGACCCGCTCCAGTTGATCGGCAATCGCCTGGTTGGAGAAGCGCTCCACCAAGGTCTGCTTGTACTGGTCCAGATCGATGCCCGGCACCGGCGCCAGGTTGGGGGTCACGTCCAGGTCCATATAGGCGCGCATATACGCGACAAACAGCGGGTCGTTCATGGTTTCGTGGACAAACCGGTAACCCTTGAGGAACCCCAGGTAGGTCAGGGCCAGGTGGCTGCCGTTGAGCAGGCCGATCTTCATTTCTTCATAGGGCGTGACGTCGTCGGTGAACTGCACACCCACCTGCTCCCAGGCTGGCCGGCCGTTGACAAACTTGTCTTCCAGTACCCATTGCACAAAAGGTTCGCACACCACCGGCCAGGCATCGTCGATGCCGTGTTCATCATGCAGTTGCAGGCGGTGGGCGGTACTGGTCATGGGCGTGATGCGGTCGACCATGGCGTTGGGGAAACTCACGTTAGCCTGGATCCAGTCATGCAGTTCGGCATCGCGCAACGCGGCGAACGCCAGCAACGCCTTGCGGGTCACGGCGCCGTTGTGCGGCAGGTTATCGCAGGACATCACGGTAAAGGCCCGAATGCCTGCAGCACGGCGCTGGCTCAGGGCCGCGCAGATAAAACCGAATACGGTCTGCGGCGCCGCAGGGTGGGCCAGGTCATGCTGGATCTGCGGCAAGTGGGCCATGAACTCACCGTTGCTGTCGTCGATGCAGTAGCCGCCCTCGGTGATGGTCAGCGACACGATGCGGATTTCAGGGCTGGCCAGTTTGTCGATCAGGGCCTGGGCGCCGTCCTGCGCCAGGAGCATATCGCTGATGGCGCCGATCACCCGCACTTGGGTGTCGTCGGTGTCGCCCAGCTCATACAAGGTGAACAGATAGTCCTGGCCGGCCAGGTCATCCCGCGCCTTGCGGTCTTCGGCGCGCAGGCCGATGCCGCAAATGCTCCAGTCCAGGCCGACACCGGTGTTCATCAGGGCGTCGGTGTAATACGCCTGGTGTGCGCGGTGGAAACCGCCGACGCCGATATGGGCGATGCCCTGGCGTGTGTCGGCAATGGCATAGGCGGGCAGGCGCACTTCGGGCGCCAACTGGGTGAGATTGTGTTGATTGAGTTTCATCAAAATGCTCGCGAAATCAGGCGGCAGCGCGCAGTGGACGGGCCACCGCAACGCCGTCGGCGTCGAATAGATGGCAGTGCGCCGGGTCCAGGTGCAATTGCAGCGTCTCGCCATACTGGCTGGCCATATCGCCACGGATCCGCATGGTCAGCGGCTCGCCACTGGCGGTGAGCACATGGCAGAACGTGTCGCTGCCCAGGCGCTCGCCCACGTCGGCGGTAACGGTGAGGGTGGTATCACCCGGCGCGGCCAGTTCCAGGTGCTCGGGGCGGATGCCCAGGGTCACGGCGCTGCCCACGCGCAAGCTGGCGCTGCTCAATGGCAGGCTGATCAGGGTGCCAGCGTCCAGTTGCACATCGCAGCCCTGGCCTTCGACCCGCGTAACCTGGCCCTTGAGAAAGCCCATTTTCGGCGTCCCCAGAAAACCCGCGACAAACAGGTTGGCCGGCTGGTGATACAGCTCCAGGGGGGAGCCGACCTGTTCGATGCGCCCACTGTTAAGCACCACCACCTTGTCGGCCAGGGTCATGGCCTCGACCTGATCGTGGGTCACGTAGATCATGGTGGCTTGCAGTTCTTTGTGCAGGCGCGCCAGTTCCAGGCGCATTTGCACGCGCAGGGCGGCGTCGAGGTTGGACAGCGGCTCGTCGAACAGGAAGATCTTCGGGTTGCGCACAATCGCCCGGCCGATGGCCACCCGCTGACGCTGGCCGCCAGACAACTGCTTGGGCTTGCGCTCCAGCAGCGGGCCCAGCTCCAGGATGCGTGCAGCCTCACTGACTTTGCTGTCGACGATCTTCTTGTCTACGCCCGCCAGGTCCAGGGCAAACGACATGTTCTTGCGCACGCTCATATGCGGGTACAGGGCATAGGTCTGGAACACCATGGCCAGGTCGCGCTTGGCCGGGGTCACTTCGGTGATGTCGCGGCCATCGAGTTCGATGGTGCCTTCGGTGACTTCCTCAAGGCCGGCAATCAGGCGCAGCAGGGTGGACTTGCCACAGCCCGAAGGCCCGACAAAGACCACGAATTCCTTGTCGTTCACTTCCAGGTCGATGCCCTTGATGATGGAGAAGCCTTCGAAGCCTTTTTGCAGATTCTTGATTTTCAGGTTGGCCATGATGGGCCTCCATTTTTTATAAGGGTCGTTATTTCACGGCGCCAAAGGACAGGCCGCGCACCAGTTGCTTCTGGCTGATCCAACCGAAGATCAGGATCGGCGCGCAGGCCAGGGTCGAGACGGCGGACAATTTGGCCCAGAACAAACCTTCGGGGCTGGAGTAGGAGGCGATCAACGCGGTCAGCGGCGCGGCATTCGACGAGGTCAGGTTCAGCGACCAGAACGCTTCGTTCCAGCACAGGATCAGCGACAGCAATACCGTGGAAGCCAGGCCGCCCTTGGCGATGGGCAGCAGCACCCGCACCATTTCCTGCCACAGGGTGGCGCCATCCAGGCGCGCGGCTTCGAGGATGTCCTTGGGAATGTCCTTGAAGTAGGTGTAAACCATCCACACCACAATCGGCAGGTTGATCAGGGTGTAGATGATGATCAGCGCGATGCGCGTATCCAGCAGGCCCATGCTCTTGGCCAGCAGGTAGATGGGCATCAGCACACCCACGGGTGGCAGCATCTTGGTCGACAGCATCCACAGCAGCGTGCCCTTGGTGCGCTGGGTTTCGTAGAACGCCATGGAGTAGGCCGCCGGCACCGCAATCAGCAGGCACAAGGCGGTGGCGCTGAAGGAAATCACCACTGAGTTCCAGGCGAAGCTTACGTAATTACTGCGCTCGTTGATGTGCAGGTAGTTCTCAAGGGTTGGCGTGAAAATGAACTGCGGCGGCGTGGCAAACGCGTCGATTTCGGTCTTGAAACTGGTGAGTACCATCCAGAAGATCGGGAAGAAAATCACGATCGCGATGGCCCAGGCCAGGGTGCCGAGCAACAAGCTTTGCAGGCGGCGGGATTGTTGAAGCGTCATGGCGCGGCCCTCAAGGCTTGTCAGTCAGGTTTTTGCCGAGCATCCGTACCAGGATGATCGCTGCGATGTTGGCAATGACCACGGCAATCAAGCCGCCGGCCGAAGCCATGCCCACGTCGAACTGCACCAGCGCCTGGTTGTAGATCAGGTAGGCGAGGTTGGTCGAGGCGTAGCCGGGGCCGCCGTTGGTGGTGGTGAAGATTTCGGCGAACACCGAGAGCAGGAAAATCGTCTCGATCATCACCACCACGGCGATGGGCCGGGCCAGGTGTGGCAGGGTCAGGTGCCAGAAGATCGCAATCGGACCGGCACCGTCCAGGCGCGCCGCTTCTTTCTGTTCCTGGTCCAGGGACTGCATGGCGGTCATCAGGATCAGGATGGCGAAGGGCAGCCATTGCCAGGACACAATGATGATGATCGACAGCAGCGGGTAGTGCGCCAGCCAATCCACCGGCTGCGCGCCAAACAGCTTCCACACCGCCGCCAGCACGCCGGACACCGGGTGGAAAATCAGGTTCTTCCAGATCAGCGCACCCACCGTGGGCATGATGAAGAACGGCGAGATCAACAACACCCGC
Source organism: Pseudomonas sp. 06C 126 (assembly GCF_001855215.1). NCBI lineage: Bacteria > Pseudomonadati > Pseudomonadota > Gammaproteobacteria > Pseudomonadales > Pseudomonadaceae > Pseudomonas > Pseudomonas sp. 06C 126. The sequence goes on from NZ_MIFU01000075.1 coordinate 8,872, forward strand.
ACCAACCCACGACCGAAAAACTCGCTGGCCTCCAGCAAGGCACTGATCAACACGCCCAGCACCACGCTGATCAACAGCACGCTGCCCACCAGCAACAGGGTGTTGGTGGCGCCGGGCAGGAAGCCGGAATCGGTGATGAAGTAGGTGAAGTTCTCCAGGCCCACGAATTGGTTTTCGCCGGGGTAAAGCAGGTTGTAGCGGATCAGCGAAAAGTACAGGGTCATGCCCAGGGGCACGATCATCCACAGCAGCAACAGGGCCACCGAGGGGCTGACGAGGAACCAGCCGGGGTTGAGCAGGCGGCGTTTAGACGTATTCATGGCAATCGAAACCCATTAGAGGCAGAAAGAACCGGCCTTGGAATGCAGTCAATGTGGGAGCTGGCTTGCCAGCGATAGCGGACGATCAGTCAACCGATTCATCCACTGACAGGCCGCCATCGCAGGCAAGCCAGCACCTACATTTACAGGGGTGGACCTGGGTTATTTGGGATAGCCGGCGCGCTTCATTTCCCGCTCGGTGGTGGTTTGCGCGGCAGCCAGGGCCTGGTCCACCGTCTGCTGGCCGGTCAGGGCGCCGGAGAAGAACTTGCCCACCTGGGTGCCAATCGCCTGGAACTCAGGAATGGTCACCAACTGGATACCGATATACGGCACCGGCTTGAGAGTCGGTTTGGTAGGGTCCGCAACCTTCAACGACTCCAGCGTCACCTTGGCAAAAGGCGCGGCCTGCATATATTCCTCGCTGTAGGTCGAGGCGCGGGTACCTGGCGGCACGTTGGCGATACCATCGGTCTTGGCCACCAGCGCGCCGTACTCCTTGGAGGTGGCCCAGGCACTGAAGACCTTGGCTGCGTCCTTGGCCTTGGAGCTGGTCGGGATCGCCAGGGACCAGGAATACAGCCACGAGGTGCCCTTGTCGGTGACCTGCTGAGGGGCAAAGGTGAAGCCGACGTGATCGGCGACCTTGCTCTGGGTCTTGTCGGTAACAAACGAGCCGGCGACGCTGGCATCCACCCAGATCGCGCACTTGCCGCTGTTGAACAGCGCGAGGTTTTCATTGAAACCATTGCTGGACGCACCCGGTGGGCCGGATTTCTTCATGTTGTCGACGTAGAAGTTCAGTGCATCCTTCCATTCGGGCCCGTTGAATTGCGGTTGCCACTTTTCATCGAACCAGCGTGCGCCATAACCGTTGGCCAGGGTGCCGATCAGCGCCATGTTCTCGCCCCAGCCGGCCTTGCCGCGCAGGCACAGGCCGTATTGTTCCTTGCTCTTGTCGGTGAGTTTTTCGGCAAACTCGCCAATCTGTACCCAGGTTGGATGCTCAGGCATGGTCAACCCGGCCTGCTTGAACAGGTCGGTGCGGTAGTAAGTGATGGAGCTTTCTGCATAGAAGGGCAGGGCGTACAGCGTGCCCTTGACGGAAAGGCCGTCGCGCACTGAAGGGAACACATCGTCCAGGTCGTAGGACGCCGGCAGATCCTTCATCGGTTCCAGCCAGCCCTTGGCGCCCCAGAGTGCGGCTTCGTACATGCCGATGGTCAGCACATCGAACTGCCCGCCCTGGGTGGCGATATCGGTGGTCAGGCGTTGACGCAGGACGTTTTCTTCCAGTACCACCCAGTTCAACTTGATCTGCGGATGCTCGGCCTCGAAGGTTTTCGACAGCTTTTGCATGCGGATCATGTCGCTGTTGTTGACGGTGGCAATGGTCAGGGTCTGTGCGCCCAGGCTGACGGCGCTGAGGGTCATGCAGGTACAGGCAAGCAGTGCTTTTGCAGGGAAGTTCATCGCGCACTCCGTTTCTGCGCCCAGGGGCTGCAGAAGGACAGTTATTGTTGTTGTGTCTTCCATGGCTGCAGGAAGAGTGTGCGTTGATTACAGCCTTCTAAAGGCGCGGTGACAAATCCTTGAGCGCACTTGGACTGATACTTTTTTGCACTCTATCGCGCAGCGATAGAGATACTTGATGGGGACTTGGAAATGAAGCAGCCGTTACAGTTGCCTGCTGCAGCTGCGGTGTTAGGCGAATTACTCGGCGAAGTCGAACACGTTTTTGATCATGGGTTGAGTGAAAGTGCCCTTACCGGTCCCCTCGATCAGCTTGTAAGTACCATCGGGATTGATATCCACACCCAGTGAGCTGGCGATGATGGTCTCCACGCCCGGCTTCTTAAGTATATCTAACAGCGGTTTTCTACCTTGGACCTCCTGCCCCAATACGACCCCCATGCCGACGGGTGATTGAGAGTCCACACCGCCTACGAAGATGACCTTGCCGCCTTTGGCTAATGACTTCTCCAACTCATCCACTGTCTGGGCGGCGTTTGCGTCGAACAGGCCAAACTCCAGGTTGCTGCCGGTCAGGTGCATTAATGTGCGTTTTTGATAAACCCCATCTTTTAGATCTGTCAGCACGGCAAGGGCGGAGCAGTCTGTCAGACTGCGGGTCGATAGTACCGAGGTTGAGTTTTCAACGGTGTGAGAGTAGCCCATCAGCACTTCTATCGGTTTCTGCGGTGCCGTTTTGGTTTTCGGACTTCCAAAGGTACGAGGCTGATAATCGACCCGGGTTCTATAAAACACAGGCTTTTCATCGCTGCCTATATTAATTTCAATTTCCGTGCCGTTATCTTTGTTGATGTTGAAGTCGAGGTCACGCCCCGCAAGCTTGCGGTTCAGTTCTTTTTCGGCCAAGAGATGAATATCACTGTCACTGAGGGCTGGATATTGTTGGCGATAGCGTGTCGATGCATCTTCGTAGATCAAGAACGGGTCTTCACCGTCAACACCTTTGTAATCTACGATAATTTCCCTGCGGAAGCCTTTGACGCGCACGCCCGTGAGCGTCTGAAGCTGCGCGGCAAGTGATTGATCACCGCCACTGCTGGAATAGCAGGATAACAGCCGTACCTCGCTGTAGTTTCGAATGTCTATGCCGCGGGCCAGCAATTCCTGGTTGATATCTTCAGCTCCGTAACTTTTGTTATCTTCTCCTAAAATGCGCGATGCCCCGTCCCCACTGGGTGCCTCGGCGTGGCCCATGATGTTAAGACGCTGCTCGCCTTTGTAAGTATCCACGAAGATTTGAATATCACCAGACAGCGGTTTGATATCCGCCGGCCCTCCCAAGACAATGCGGTTTTTTGCCGGTGCTGCGGTACTTGCCACTTCATCGATTAACAAGCTTGTGCTATGTGGCGCTCGAGTCGAACCGCCGACGGCACGCTCACTCGATGAGCGCACTTTGAAGTGAATCAATAAAGACGCAAGGTTGACCAGCAGATCAGTCAGGGCCGCCTCTTTGTTTTTCACGTCATCAGCGCTCAGGACGTGTACGTCGTTGAGGATACCGTCAGCTTGTAGCAGCACACCCAGTGTGGCACCGGGACCACGCATCGCTGGCAGTAGAGCATTGAGCAATAGAAACCCGCCCTCTTTCAGGGAAGCCCAGCGGCTTTCTGCATCGGATGTCGATTGTTGTTTAGCCAGTGTTATCAAGTTCTGAGCGTTAGCCGTGTACAGGTATTCAATCAATTTACCATCGTGCAGCGCTTGCTGCAGACGATCATCCACCGCGAGGGGAATGGTTTCATTCAGGCTCGTAGATCCAAGGTTGTAACCGAACAGCACTACGTTGGGGTGTGTGAAACCGTTGCCGCGGTAAAGCTGTCGCGTGCTTTCGTCAGGTAGCCACGCTAGGGTGTCGGTTTGCAGTTTGCCTCTCTTTTGTATGGCTTCCAGCAACGCCTGGCGAGAAGGGAACTGCATAAGTGGTGCATCGGCAATCAACGGCCGATATAAGATATGGGGGCCGGTGGCACTGTCCTTGGGTTCGATCAGGTAGGCACCCTCGACTACATCGATTTTCCCATTGGCTGTGTTATCAAAAGCCAGCGGACGGATCACGATTTCCTTGCCGTCAACCATCCTTGGGGCGGGCCCCGGCTTGAGTATTTCCTGGATGAAACGAAAACCTGTAGTGGTAACCCCGGCTGTTCCCTTTATGCTCAACTCCAGTGCCTTCATCTGCAGTTCGATCGGCACCTGCTGGGCGAAAAGCGCTTGACGCTCTGCGGTTTTGCCGGGCTCGCCGAGCAACTTTTGTTTCAGCAAAGCAGGATAGGTTTTGCCGATATCAAGATCGTTGATCATTTGTTTGAGCACCCCCTCTTTTTCCAGCTGGGGAACCCTGACTTTTATGTCGACTCCATTTTCCTTGAGCCCTGTCTTGGCAAATACTTCTATCTGGCCATTCGGCAGCCCCGACAAGTTCTTCAGCATCATGTCGGTCAGGCTCATTGACTGGCGATCGATAATGCCTGCGGTCATCGGTGCGCCATAAGGCACTTTGAAGACCACCTCCAGTTGATTGGCGGCATACCGGGTTAACTTGTTCTTTTTAGGCAACCTGTCGAACTTCTCCTCTGCGAAGGTGCGGATGTCCTTGATATCGCTGTTGTACATTTGTCCCTTGTTCAACAGCAGGAAGTTAGCCAACTCAAGGCTGAGTTCATGGAACACAAAACGTTGCGCGTCGCCGGCTTTACTCATCCAATCGGGCAGCTTGGTTTTAGAATTGTCGTCATATAGCGGTGGGGCGGCGGACAAGCTGTTCCCTTGATGCTGTTTGATAAGAACATCGGCCTGCGCATCGAAGGTATTGCCGTTTTGAATTGTCAGGTTTCGTCTTGCGTACGGTAGGTCGTCCCAGGCGTTATAAGCGGTGATTTTTCCGCTGGGTTCCACGAGCAGGAGTATCTCGCGGTGGGGTTGCGACAAGTAGCGATGAATCAGTATGTTCGGTATGGGGCCAGGGGCGGCATAGACGTCGGCGTCAGAGGTTGTGGGGTCAAGGGGGAGGGCGCGCGTCGAACCGTTCGGACGCATCGTGACCATGGCCACGGTTTTACGTTGTTCATCATCCAGGCCAGGTTGCTTCAGGCCAGCTTGCTGCAGGTTGCTACGCAATATGCTGCTAACCAAGTCACGGTGGCTGCCGGGAAAGGCGGTGCCGGTAGCAGTTGGGGTACTGAAGGCCGGTTTATTCCAATAGGCTTGTGAATCGACGTTTAACGCCTCGTTGAGTTGGGTTGGCAGTGCGCGTAGTGCCGCGCTGAGTGCCGGTAAATCCAGGCTCAGCGGGATGCCAGCATCGTTGCCTGTATGCTCCAGCACGTTCGGGCGGGTATCAAACGCTCGATGGCCATTGGTGAAGTCGGGTGGAGTGCCGCCAGCCAGGTAGTCCATTACCAGTGTCATCAGTTGCGTTTTCTTGAACTGCCCTGGATGTTGCGGGTCGGGTGTGGCAATGGCGATCTGGTTGGCGTCGACATCCAGTCCAGGAGCGATCGCTTTTATCCTGTCGCTGACCAATCGGGAGGTCACCGAATGCAACGTAGGCTCACTGCTAAACTGGCTGCGTGCGAGATCGGCCATAGTATTGATGGCCGGGGCTGGTTTGTCAGTGGGTAAGACGGGGTTGGCGAGCCGCTGGATAGCGGCATCTTGCCGTCGTCGAACCGCAACGGAGCGTTTATCAGTTGGCGGATCGGCTTTGCTCAACGCGTGAAAGCCGTGGTGCGTGAGTGATGAGGTATGTTTGAGCGCGCCTTCCAATGTGCCATCGCTGGCCGGTTCGCCATAGAACCTACCGATCCAGTCGAGTGTCAGTTGGGTGTTTTTACCACGCGGCTGCGTTGAGTTGCGCAGGGTTTGCCCAAGTGTTGAGTGTTCAGGTATTTCAGACACCGACAAAGTCGCGCGGGGTGCATTAACCAGGCGCCCCATTTCCGGCCTGAGGCTGAGTACGGCTCTCCCGTACAACCGTGCTAACGCCAAGTCGGCGTCCTCAACTGACGACTTTGGATTGGGTTCGGCGAGTGAAAACCGTTGTGGATCGGCTGCAATTTTTGCAGATAACGCCTCTATTGCCTTTTCTTGCTGCTGGCGGACCGGCAAATGTGCGGGACGGTTGAACGCAGGCGCTGTGGAGTCCGGTTCGCGCAGAGCGTCGAACGAGCCATGCTGGTTCTGCAGGGCGATTAGATAAAGCTTATCGGCTTGCGTACCGTTGGTGCGTGCGGCATAGAAATCGCCTATCACCTCTGCGGGCGCACTCGTTGCGCCGGTGTATTCAACGTCCAGCTTGAGTGTCGGGGTAAGCGCCCGAGCGGCCGCTATCACTGCTGCGGTAGCCTTCCACCAGCCAGGCGTGTATTTCGAAAAAGAGGCAGGTTTTCCGTCTGCAATACAATCAAGCGTCCATCCATCACGAGTGTTCAGTCGCAGGGTGCCTGGCTCGATCTTGTGTACCCTGGCGAAAGTCGCAAATGGCTCGCTTTGAATGGCTTGGGTAAGCTGACCCCAGGCCATACCGAATGTGGATAAGGGTGGAATATTCGACACAAATTTGCCAGCTGGCTTTGCCTCCCCGTCAGTGGGGCTAGCGAGGATTTGTTCCATTAATGCAGCATTGTATTGGTAAGCGAGCGTCGCGTCGCCAGACCTGATGAGTTCGGTGGCAAGTTTTTTGTTCTCTTGGGTTATTGCCTGATTCGTACGTTTGACACGTATTAACCCAGGAGCGGTATTTTCAAACGCAGAGTCGGTGGTATTTGCAGTAGGGGAAGTTGCGGGCATACGCAATGATTCGACTTTCATGAGTAGTAACTACCATTGAAGGGAAATAATGATAAGGGTGAATCAATCAAAGTTTGAAGCAGGCGTTTTGATCAGTCAGTGAAGTCGAGTTTCTCTCTAGTCATATCCGTACTTGCGCCTGCATTAGTCCCTCTCTCGGCACTATCCAACGTTGGTTTATTACTCAGTTAGAGGACGCAGGAGAAGCCTGGACATCCGTGTGCCCCTTATAAAAGACTTGGATAGTTTGGGGCGTCATTGAATCGGTATTGCCGGGCGGTGGGTTTAGTTTGTTCGTGGGGAGAAGGTGGGAAATATATGACGGATTAATGCTGATCATGAGGCTGCCTCCTACCAGGTTATTTCATAAATACCCCGTCGGTTAGGCGAGCGAGGTACTTAGATACGTGGTCAAGGTTTCGCTGAACGTTCCTGTATCGGAGAATGAAATGCCTGCGTGATCTGTAAGAAATCTTTTGGGGCGTGTATTTTGGCCAGGTTCTGCTCTGTGAGCCGCTGGACCGCCAGGCGCCGATAATGGGAAGGTGTCATGCCCTTGAGCTGCTGAAAGCGCCGGTTGAAGTTGGAGATATTGTTGAACCCCGATTCAAAGCACACATCGGTGACGGCCTTGTCACCATCGGCCAACAGTTCGCAGGATTTACTGATGCGCAGCCGATTGACGAACTCGATGAAGGTGCGCCCGGTCGCCTGCTTGAACACCCTGGAAAAGTACGTCGGCTTCATCCCCAGATGGTCGGCTACTTCTTCCAGGGGCAACTCTCGGCCGTAGTTGGCAAAGATATAGTCCACCGCGCGGTTGGTGCGGTCGATGCTGTGCTCATCGGCCAGTTGCGGGGTGGTCACCCCGGACAGTAACTGGTAATCCTCGCAGGCACTCAACACCTCCATCAGGATCAAAAAGTGCCCGAGCCGCGCCACGCCGCGTGCCTCTTCGATCTGCTGCATCAGCGTCATGGCCTGGGCGATGGTGCGCTTGCAGCGAAACTCGATGCCGTACTTGGCCCGTTCCAGCAACGGCGCCAGGGCCTTGAGCTCACTGAAGACCGGGACGGCGCTATCAAACAACTCGTCGGTAAAATTCACCAGCATGTCGCGCTTGGGCACCACCTCATCCTCGGCCACCTGGCTGATCCAGTTATGGGGCAGGTTGGGGCCGGTGAGGAACAGGCTTTCGGGATAGAAATTGCCGATGTAGTCGCCGATAAACACTTTGCCGGAGCTGGCAATAATCAGGTGCAGCTCGTATTCCTTATGGAAATGCCAGCGCACCAGCGGGCAGGGGAAACCATGCTGGCGATAGATGATGGACAGGCCATTGTGGTCGTCCATCAATTCATAGGAGGGGTCGGTGATTCGCGCGGCTCGAGTCATGCTGGCGTCGCTTTTATTGTGGTTGCGCAACCGATAATGCCCCGTTGCGCAGCACCTCGCCAGCATTTAGAGCGTGCGGTTTTTTGCCTCGATCCACTGCGCCATGTACTGGGTACTTTTATGCAGATGGTGGCGCAACATGCTGCCGGTGAAGTTGTTGCGTCGATGTTGCGCCAGTTCGCCACGGCAAAGTTGCAGGCGCTCGACCAGCGCCGGGCCATGCAGTTGCGGGGCATAGCGTCGGGCCAGCAGTTCGCGGCCAGCGGCTTGGGCCGCGGTCCAGGCTTGCGGGTCTGAGTACAGTGCCACGGCAGCGGCGGCCAGGGCGCTGGCGCTGTGGGCGATCGCTCCGGGCCAAGGCTGCCCGTCGGCCATGCCTTCGGCACCGATGGGGGTGGTGATGCTGGGTGTACCGCAGAGCATGCCGTCCGCCAGCTTGCCCTTGATCCCGGCGCCGAAGCGCAAGGGGGCCAGGCAGATGCGTGCGGCTGACATGACTTGCAGTGCGTCTTCGGCCCAGTTCATCACATGAAAGCCCTGGGCCGGGTTATGCAGCGCGGTGGCCTTGGGCGGAGTGTAGGCGCCGTAGATATGCAACTGGGCACCCGGCAGTTGCTGGCGGATCAGGGGCCAGAGGCTGTTCTTCATCCACAGCACGGCATCCCAGTTGGGGGCGTGGCGGAAGTTACCGATACTCAGGAAGTGCGCACGGTCTTCAAACGGCACAAATGCTTCGCTGGGCTGCTCGATCATCAACGGGCACCAGTGGAGCAGGGCGCGGGGCACCTTGAAATGCTCGGTGAGCAGTTGGATCTCGACGTCGGAAATCATCAGGCTGATATCACAGCGGTAGATCGCTGCGATTTCGCGCTTGGCCAGGTCGGTTGGCGCCATCAACTGGAATTCCTCATCCAGGGCGGGAGCGAACAGCGGGCTGAAATCATCTGCGTCAGGCTGGCTCTTGAGATGGTCCTTGAGGCGCTGATGGCGGGCATCGCGCAGGCTCTGCAAATCCGAGGTTTCCAGCACGCGCAAGGCGTCCGGGCAGTGCTTCTCGACCCGCCAGCCGAACTGTTCCTCCATCATGAACCGGTCGAACAGCACGATATCCGGGGCGAGTTCCCGAATAAATTCGTCGAAACTGCTGTTATTGAGCTCGATGGCGCATTCGTGGATGCCCAGGGCGGCAAGGTCGGCCTTGTGCTCGCCGATGGCCGCCGGGCTGCTGAAGGTTATTTCCCAGCCTTGAGCAAGAAAACTCTCGAGAATCTGCATCATATGCCCGCCCGCAGCAGAGGAACGGGGCTCCGGCCAGACATAACCAATGACCAGGACGCGGGTGGCAGGCTGATTGTTCAACGATCAATTCCTTCAAGAGCAGGGCAAAAGCGGCGCAATTAAACCACAGCCGCCCGGCCCGGGCGCAGTCATGACATTTTGTGTTCGGCCATAGGTGTCAATCGCACTTTGTGGTTAACTTCTGCCTCTCGAATTCGTTTCATCTAACCCAGCATAAGGATTCCGTTCATGGCTCAAGTCACCCTCAAAGGCAACCCGGTCCAGGTTGAAGGCGAGTTGCCGCAAGTTGGCACCCAGGCCCTCGACTTTTCCCTGACCGCAGGCGATCTGTCGGACGTCACCCTGGCGACTTTCGCCGGCAAGCGCAAAGTACTGAACATCTTCCCAAGCGTTGACACCCCGACCTGCGCGACTTCGGTGCGCAAGTTCAACGCCCAGGCCAACGACCTGAACAACACCGTTGTACTGTGCATCTCCACCGACCTGCCATTCGCCCAGGCTCGCTTCTGCGGTGCCGAAGGCCTGGAAAACGTGAAGAACCTGTCGGACTTCCGCAGCGCCGACTTTGCCGTTGACTACGGTGTATCCATTGCCGATGGCGCCCTCAAGGGCCTGACCGCCCGCGCCGTGGTGGTTCTGGATGAAAACGACAAAGTGCTGCACAGCGAATTGGTTGGCGAGATCGCCGAAGAACCAAACTACGAAGCGGCCCTGGCTGTACTGAAGTAATTGTTCCAGCCCGTTACTGTCGCTTTGCAGTAACACGTATGATGCATGCTTGCGGCCTGGCCTAGTCCAGGCCGTTTTCATTTGTGCTTCAGCGGTTTAGCCCAAATTGCTGATGTTTCACCTCGAAAAGTAAATGTTTGTAAGCCCGAAGGTAAATAGCCGGTAAAGGCGCTTTTCTAAACGCGCCCCAGTGCTTATCTTTCAGCCTCCCAAAGAAGAAGCCCTCGCATCCAATGGTTGATCAATCCATGCAATCGTCTCCCCGTAGTTCCCGCCGCTGGCTGTTTGGCTTGCTTGTCCTGTTGGTGATTGCCGGCCTGTGCTGGAAGTTCTGGCCGGCAGGCTCCGCCCAGAAAGACGCCCCGGCAGCCAGGACCAGCAAGACGGGGATGATGCGTCCCGGCTTCGGCGGCTCCGGCGCTGCAGTGCCCGTACGTGTTGCACCTGCGGTCACCGGGGACTTCCCGGTGTACTACAAGGCGCTTGGCACTGTGACGGCGCTGAACACCATCAACGTGCGCAGCCGGGTTGGGGGAGAGCTGGTGAAGATCGCCTTTGAAGAAGGGCAGATGGTCAAGGCCGGCGACCTGCTGGCGCAAATCGACCCGCGCAGCTACCAGAACGCCTTGCTCCAGGCCCAGGGCACGCTTCTGCAAAACCAGGCCCAACTGAAAAACGCCCAGGTTGACCTTGAGCGTTATCGCGGCCTGTATGAACAAGACAGTATCGCCAAGCAGACCCTGGACACCGCCGCCGCGCTGGTCCTGCAATACCAGGGTACGGTCAAGACCAACCAGGGTGCGGTGGATGACGCCAAGCTCAACCTTGAATTCACCCAGATCCGCGCGCCGATCTCCGGCCGTGTCGGCCTGCGCCAACTGGACGTCGGCAACCTGGTGGCGGCCAACGACACCACCGCCCTGGCAATCATCACCCAGACCCAACCGATCAGCGTGGCCTTCACCTTGCCGGAGAACAGCCTGCAAACCGTGCTGGCCCGCTACCGTACCGGCAACAAGCTGCCGGTGCAGGCCTGGGACCGTGGCGATCTGCAGCTACAGGCCACCGGCGTGTTGCAGAGCCTGGACAACCAGATCGATGTCGCCACCGGCACCCTGAAATTCAAGGCCCGTTTCGATAACCAGGACCAGGTGCTGTTCCCCAATCAGTTCGTCAACGTGCGCCTGTTGGCCGACACCCTGAAAAACGTGGTGTTGGTGCCATCGGCGGCGATCCAGTTCGGCACCAACGGCACCTTCGTCTATGCCCTGGACGCTGACAAGAAGGTCAAGATCCGCACCCTGGTCATTGGTGATACCGATGGCCAGAACACCGTGGTCAAGGAAGGCCTGGCTGCCGGCGATCGCGTGGTACTCGAAGGCACCGATCGCTTGAAGGACGGCACCGACGTCGAAGTGGTCAACGACAGCAACCAGGTGCCAACCACCCCCACTGAACATTTGCAGGGCAAGCCCGCGGCACAAGGCGAAAGCAGCCCGGCGGCGGATGCCGGCAAGGCGCAAAAGGCCGGCGCATGAACCTGTCACGGCTGTTCATCCTCAGGCCCGTCGCCACCACCCTGAGCATGCTGGCCATTGTCCTGGCTGGCCTGATCGCCTATCGCTTGATGCCGGTGTCAGCCTTGCCCCAGGTGGATTACCCGACCATCCGCGTCATGACCCTGTACCCCGGCGCCAGCCCGGATGTGATGACCAGCGCGGTCACTGCGCCCCTGGAGCGCCAGTTCGGGCAAATGCCCGGCCTGACGCAGATGGCCTCGACCAGTTCCGGTGGGGCCTCGGTGCTGACCCTGCGCTTCAACCTCGACGTCAACATGGACGTCGCCGAGCAACAGGTGCAGGCGGCGATCAACGCGGCCAGCAACCTGCTGCCTTCGGACCTGCCGGCGCCCCCGGTGTACAACAAGGTCAACCCGGCCGATACCCCGGTGCTGACCCTGGCCATTACTTCCAAGACCATGTTGTTGCCCAAGCTCAATGACCTGGTCGATACGCGCATGGCGCAAAAAATCGCGCAGATCAGCGGTGTGGGCATGGTCAGCATCGCCGGCGGCCAGCGCCAGGCCGTGCGGATCAAGGTCAACCCCGAGGCCCTGGCCGCCAACGGCTTGAACCTGGCGGACGTGCGCAGCCTGATCGCGGCCTCCAACGTCAACCAGCCCAAGGGTAACTTCGACGGCCCGACCCGGGTGTCGATGCTCGACGCCAACGACCAGTTGGTATCGCCCGAGCAGTACGCCGAACTGATCCTGGCCTATAGCAACGGTGCGCCGCTGCGCCTCAAGGACGTCGCGCAGATCGTCGATGGCGCCGAGAACGAACGCCTTGCCGCCTGGGCCAATGAAAACCAGGCGGTGCTGCTCAATATCCAGCGCCAGCCGGGCGCCAACGTGATCGAGGTGGTGGACCGGATCAAGGCGCTGCTGCCCAGCATCACCGACAACCTGCCCGCGGGCCTCGACGTGACGGTGCTCACCGACCGCACCCAGACCATTCGCGCCTCGGTCACCGATGTGCAGCATGAATTGCTGATCGCCATTGCCCTGGTGGTAATGGTGACGTTCCTGTTCCTGCGTCGCTTCAGCGCCACCATCATCCCGTCGATTGCCGTGCCGTTGTCCCTGATCGGCACCTTTGGCGTGATGTACCTGGCCGGTTTCTCCATCAACAACCTGACCCTGATGGCCCTGACCATCGCCACCGGGTTCGTGGTGGACGATGCCATCGTAATGCTGGAGAACATTTCCCGCTACATCGAGGAAGGCGAGACACCGATGGCCGCGGCGCTCAAGGGCGCCAAGCAGATCGGCTTCACCCTGGTTTCCCTGACCCTGTCGCTGATTGCGGTATTGATCCCGCTGCTGTTCATGGCCGATGTGGTCGGGCGGCTGTTCCGCGAATTTGCCATCACCCTGGCGGTGGCGATCCTGATTTCCCTGGTGGTGTCCTTGACCCTGACGCCGATGATGTGCGCGCGCCTGCTCAAGCGCGAACCCAAGGAAGAAGAACAGGGCCGCTTCTACAAGGCCAGCGGCGCCTGGATCGACTGGCTGGTGGCTGCCTACGGGCGCAAGCTGCAATGGGTGCTCAAGCACCAACCGCTGACCCTGCTGGTGGCCATCGCCACCCTGGGCCTGACGGTGGTGCTGTACCTGGTGGTGCCCAAGGGCTTCTTCCCGGTGCAGGACACCGGGGTGATCCAGGGCATTTCCGAGGCGCCGCAGTCGATTTCCTTCGCTGCCATGAGCCAGCGCCAGCAAGAACTGGCGAAGATCATCCTCGAAGATCCGGCGGTGGAAAGCCTGTCGTCCTACATTGGGGTAGATGGCGATAACGCCACCCTCAACAGTGGCCGCCTGCTGATCAACCTCAAGCCCCATAAAGAGCGGGACTTGAGCGCCGTCGAGGTGATTGCGCGCCTGCAGCCGACGCTGGACAAGCTGGTGGGCATCCGCCTGTTCATGCAGCCGGTGCAGGACCTGACCATCGAAGACCGCGTCAGTCGTACCCAGTACCAGTTCAGCATGTCCTCCCCGGACGCCGACCTGTTGGCACTGTGGAGCGGCAAGCTGGTACAGGCCCTGAGCCAGTATCCGGAACTCACCGATGTCGCCAGCGACCTGCAGGACAAGGGCTTGCAGGTGTACATGGTGATCGACCGCGATGCCGCCTCGCGCCTGGGCGTGTCGGTGGCCAATATCACCGACGCCCTGTATGACGCCTTTGGCCAACGGCAGATTTCCACGATCTACACCCAGGCCAGCCAGTACCGCGTGGTGCTGCAGGCCCAGTCCGGCGAAACCCTGGGGCCGGATGCGCTGAACCAGATCCATGTGAAAACCACCGACGGCGGCCAGGTTCGCCTGTCGAGCCTGGCCCGCATCGAGCAGCGCCAGGCGCAGTTGGCGATTACCCATATCGGCCAGTTCCCGGCGGTGATGATGTCGTTCAACCTGGCACCCGGCGTGGCCCTGGGCAAAGGTGTGGAGCTGATCAACCAGGTGCAGAAGGACATTGGCATGCCGGTCGGCGTGCAGACCCAGTTCCAGGGCGCCGCCCAGGCGTTCGAGGCGTCGCTGTCGAGCACCTTGCTGCTGATCCTGGCGGCGGTGGTCACCATGTACATCGTGCTCGGCGTGTTGTACGAGAGCTACATCCACCCGATCACCATTCTCTCGACCCTGCCATCGGCAGCGGTGGGGGCCCTGTTGGCGCTGCTGCTCACGGGCAACGACCTGGGGATGATCGCGATCATCGGCATCATCTTGCTGATCGGCATCGTGAAGAAGAACGCGATCATGATGATCGACTTCGCCCTCGACGCCGAACGCAACCAGGGCCTGGACCCGCAGACCGCGATCTACCAGGCGGCGCTGTTGCGCTTCCGGCCAATCCTGATGACCACCCTGGCGGCGCTGTTCGGTGCGGTGCCCCTGATGCTGGCCACCGGCTCCGGCGCCGAACTGCGTCAGCCCCTGGGCCTGGTGATGGTCGGCGGCTTGCTGTTGAGCCAGGTCCTTACGCTGTTCACTACCCCGGTGATCTACCTGTACTTCGACCGCCTGGGCCGTCGCTGGCGCAAGACCCCCGAAGCGCTGGAGCCGGTTGAGCCATGAACCTGTCCGGACCTTTTATTCGCCGGCCGGTAGCCACCATGCTGCTGAGCCTGGCGATCATGTTGCTGGGCGGTGTCAGTTTCAGCCTGTTACCGGTGTCGCCGCTGCCCCAGATCGACTTCCCGGTGATTGTGGTCTCCGCCAGCCTGCCTGGCGCCAGCCCGGAAGTGATGGCGTCTACCGTGGCTACGCCCCTGGAGCGCTCCTTCGGCGCGATTGCCGGGGTCACCACCTTGAGCAGTTCGTCGAGCCAGGGCTCGACCCGGGTGATCCTGGCCTTTGACTCCGACCGCGATATCAACGGCGCGGCGCGGGAAGTGCAGGCGGCGATCAACGCCTCGCGCAACCTGTTGCCCAGCGGCATGCGCAGCATGCCCACCTACCGCAAGATCAACCCGTCCCAGGCGCCGATCATGGTGTTGTCGCTGACCTCGGACGTGTTGCCCAAGGGCCAGTTGTATGACCTGGCCTCGACCATCCTCTCCCAAAGCCTGTCCCAGGTACCGGGTGTGGGTGAAGTGCAGATCGGCGGCAGTTCCCTGCCGGCGGTGCGCATCGAGCTCGAACCCAAGGCTCTCGACCAGTACGGCGTGTCCCTGGATGAAGTGCGCGACACCATTGCCAATGCCAACGTGCGCCGGCCCAAGGGCTCGGTGGAAGACGGCGAGCGTAACTGGCAGATCCAGGCCAACGACCAGTTGGAAAAGGCCAAGGACTATGAGCCGCTGCTGATCCGCTACCAGGACGGCGCGGCGTTGCGCCTGAGCGATGTGGCGAAGATCAGCGATGGCGTCGAGGACCGCTACAACAGTGGTTTCTTCAACAATGATTCGGCGGTGTTGCTGGTGATCAACCGCCAGTCGGGCGCCAACATCATCGAGACCGTCAAGCAGATCAAGGCGCAGTTGCCGGCGCTGCAGGCGGTGCTGCCGTCCAGCGTCAAGCTCAACCTGGCCATGGACCGCTCGCCGGTGATCACCGCCACCCTGCATGAGGCGGAAATGACCCTGCTGATTGCGGTGGCCCTGGTGATCCTGGTGGTGTACCTGTTCCTCGGCAACTTCCGCGCCTCGCTGATCCCGACCCTGGCGGTGCCGGTGTCGCTGGTGGGCACCTTTGCGATCATGTACCTGTACGGGTTTTCCCTGAACAACCTGTCGCTGATGGCCCTGATCCTGGCCACTGGCCTGGTGGTGGACGATGCCATCGTGGTGCTGGAGAACATCTCGCGGCATATCGACGACGGTATCGCGCCGATGAAGGCGGCGTATCTTGGGGCCAAGGAGGTCGGTTTTACCCTGCTGTCGATGAACGTGTCGCTGGTGGCGGTGTTCCTGTCGATCCTGTTTATGGGCGGGATTGTCACCAGCCTGTTCCGTGAATTCTCCATCACCCTGGCGGCGGCGATCATCGTTTCGCTGGTGGTCTCCCTGACCCTGACGCCGATGCTCTGCGCGCGCTGGCTCAAGCCCCATGTCAAAGGGCAGCAGACCGGCTTGCAGCGCTGGAGCCAGAAGGTCAACGACCATATGGTGGCGGGTTATGCCCGCAGCCTGGACTGGGTGCTGCGGCACAAACGCCTGACCCTGCTCAGCCTGCTGGTGACCATTGGCGTGAATATCGCGCTGTATGTGGTGGTCCCCAAAACCTTTATGCCGCAACAGGACACCGGGCAATTGATCGGTTTTGTGCGCGGCGATGACGGCCTGTCATTTAGCGTCATGCAGCCGAAGATGGAGATTTTCCGCAAGGCTGTGTTGCAAGACCCGGCAGTGGAGAGCGTGGCCGGCTTTATCGGTGGCAGCAACGGCACCAACAACGCGGTGATGCTGGTGCGGCTCAAGCCGATCAAGGAACGCAAGCTGTCGGCCCAGGCAGTGATCGAGCGCCTGCGTAAAGAAGTGCCGCTGGTACCGGGTGGTCGCTTGATGCTGATGGCCGACCAGGACCTGCAATTTGGCGGCGGCCGCGACCAGACGTCCTCGCAGTACTCCTACATCCTGCAAAGTGGCGACCTGGCCGCCTTGCGCCTGTGGTACCCGAAAGTGGTCGCCGCGCTGCGCGAGCTGCCGGAACTGACCGCGATCGACGCCCGCGAAGGCCGTGGTGCGCAACAGGTGACGTTGATTGTCGACCGCGATCAGGCCAAGCGCCTGGGCGTCGACATGAACATGGTCACCTCGGTGCTGAACAACGCCTACAGCCAGCGGCAGATTTCCACCATCTATGACAGCCTCAACCAGTACCGGGTGGTGATGGAGGTCAATCCAAAATACGCCCAGGACCCGATCACCCTCAATCAGGTGCAAGTGATTACCGCCGATGGCGCGCGAATCCCGCTGTCGACCATCGCCCACTACGAAAACAGCCTGGCCGACGACCGTGTCAGCCACGAAGGGCAGTTCGCTTCCGAAGACATCGCCTTCGACATGGCCCCCGGGGTCACGGTGGAGCAGGGCACGGCCGCTATCGAGCGGGCGATTGCCAAGGTCGGCTTGCCCGAAGACGTCATCGCCAAGATGGCGGGCACCGCCGATGCCTTTGCCGCCACTCAGAAAAGCCAGCCGTTCATGATTCTCGGCGCGTTGGTGGCGGTGTATCTGGTGCTGGGGATTTTGTATGAGAGCTACATCCACCCGCTGACCATCCTTTCGACCTTGCCGTCGGCCGGGGTTGGTGCGCTGTTGTCGATCTACGTGCTGGGCGGCGAGTTCAGCCTGATCTCGTTGCTGGGCCTGTTCCTGCTGATCGGCGTGGTGAAGAAAAACGCGATCCTGATGATCGACCTGGCACTGCAACTGGAGCGCAAGGAAGGCATGCAGCCCCTGGAATCGATTCGCAGCGCCTGCCTGCTGCGCTTGCGACCGATCCTGATGACCACCCTGGCGGCAATCCTCGGTGCCTTGCCTTTGCTGCTGAGCACCGCCGAAGGCGCGGAAATGCGCCAGCCCCTGGGCCTGACGATTATCGGCGGGCTGGTGTTCAGCCAGATCCTGACCCTTTACACCACCCCGGTGGTTTACCTCTATCTCGACCGCCTGCGCCACCGTTTCAACGGTTGGCGCGGGGTGCGTACCGACGCTGCCCTGGACACTCCGTTATGACCGCAACGCACCTCCCTGTAGGCGCTGGCTTGCCAGCGAAAAACGCCAACCATGACGCGGGGCACCTGACTCACCGCCGGGGCCTCAGGTTTTTCGCGAGCAAGCTCGCGCCTACCGTGTTTTGCACCGTATTGCTCAGCGCTTGCGCCATCGGCCCGGATTACCAGCGCCCGCAAGTGGCTGAGCCGGCGCAATACAAAGAAGCCCAGGGCTGGCGCCAGGCGGCGCCCAGCGATGCCTTGGCCCGTGGCGCCTGGTGGGAGTTGTATGGCGACCAGCAACTCAACAACCTGGTGGACAAGCTCAACAACGCCAACCAGACCGTGGCCCAGGCCGAAGCCCGCTACCGTCAGGCCCAGGCCACTGCGCGCAGTTCCCGTGGCGCCTTTTTCCCCACGGTTGACCTGAGCGCCGGTAAAACCCGCGCCAGCCAGGGCACCGGTAGCAGCAATGCAAGCCTGAGCAGCTCCAGCAGCGGTATCCGCGACACCCTCAACACCCAGTTGGGTGTCAGTTGGGAAGCGGATATCTGGGGCAAGTTGCGCCGTGGCCTGGAAGCCAGCAACGCCAGCGAGCAAGCCAGCGCCGCAGACCTGGCCGCCATGCGCTTGAGCCAGCAGTCGGAGTTGGTGCAGAACTACCTGCAACTGCGGGTCATGGACGAACAGACCCGCTTGCTGCAAAGCACCGTCGAGACCTACCAGCGCTCGCTGCAAATGACCGAAAACCAGTATCGCGCCGGTGTCTCCGGCAAAGACGCCGTGGCCCAGGCGCAGACCCAGCTCAAAAGCACCCAGGCCAGCATGATCGACCTGATCTGGCAGCGTGCGCAGCTGGAAAACGCCATCGCCGTACTGATCGGCGAAGCCCCGGCCACCTTCAACCTGGCGGTGAGCAAGGATATTCCGGCCTTGCCGCAGATCCCTGCCAACCTGCCATCACAATTGCTGGAGCGCCGCCCAGACATCGCCTCGGCCGAACGGGCGGTGATCGCGGCCAATGCCAATATTGGCGTGGCGAAAACCGCCTACTACCCCGACCTGACCCTGAGCCTGGCCGGTGGTTATTCCAGCAGCACCTACGCCGACTGGATCAGCCTGCCCAACCGTTTCTGGTCGGTGGGGCCGAAACTGGCGATGACCCTGTTCGACGGCGGGCAACGCTCGGCGGAAGTTGACCGCGCCGAAGCCTCCTACGACGAAACCGTGGCCAAGTACCGCCAGACCGTGCTCGACGGTTTCCGCGAGGTGGAAAACTACATGGTCCAGCTCAAGGTCCTGGAAGACGAGGCGGGTGTGAGCAACGAAGCCCTGGCATCTGCCCGCGAATCCCTGCGCCTGACCCAGAATCAGTACAAGGCGGGCCTGATCGCCTACCTGGACGTGGTTAACGTGCAGGCCACGGCATTGAGCAACGAACGCACGGTGTTGACCTTGCTGCAAACCCGGCTGGTCGCCAGTGTGCAACTGATCGCCGCATTGGGCGGCGGATGGGACGGTCAGATGCAGCCACGCGAAGAGTAATCGGTATCTCTGACAGCAGTTGGTGAGGCCATTGGGGCGGCTTCGCCACCCAGCGCGGGCGATGCGGCGTTCCGACAAGCCCGCTCGCCACAGGGAAGGCTGTTCGTCAAAGGGCGACTTCAGGTGATGGCCTTGTGACAATATTTCACCTATTCAAGAATTATTCTCGCTACAATCCCCGGCCTTTCCTGGCATGGATGCCGCTCGCACTGTCAGCCTTAGAGACGCCCCATGCTTACCGGCAGCTATTCCCCCGCACTGGTCCTGATCTCCCTGTTTGTGGCGATCCTTGCTTCCTATACCGCCCTTGACTTGACCGGCCGCATTGCCACGGCGAGGGGGCGGGCGGTGTACCTGTGGATGGCCGGCGGGGCGCTGGCCATGGGGATTGGCGTGTGGTCGATGCATTTTATCGGCATGTTGGCCTTCCGCTTGCCAATCGCGCTGGGCTACGACATCGGCATTACCACGTTGTCGCTGGTGATCGCGATTTTCTCCTGCGGGTTCGCCCTGTGGCTGGTCAACCAACCGCGCCTGCCTATTTGGCAACTGGGTTTTGGTGCCCTGGTCATGGGGGCCGGTATCAGTAGCATGCACTACACCGGCATGGCCGCCATGCGCATGACCCCGGGGATCGACTACGACCCCATCTTGTTCGCTGCCTCACTGCTGATCGCCGTCGGCGCTTCGGCCGCCGCCCTGTGGATTGCCTTCAACCTGCGGCGCAATACCCCCTATGTACGCCTGGCGCGGGGTGGGGCAGCGGTGGTGATGGGCGTGGCCATCGTCGGCATGCATTACACCGGCATGGCCGCCGCCCGTTTTGCCGATGGCAGCTTTTGCGGGGCGTCGGTGAATGGCCTGAGCGGCAGCGGCCTGGATAACCTGGTGCTGGTGACCACCCTGGCGGTGCTGGCCATTGCGCTGTTGACCTCGTTGCTTGACGCGCGCCTGGAAGCCCGCACCGCCGTGCTGGCCGATTCCCTGTCCCTGGCCAACCAGGAACTCACCCACTTGGCCTTGCACGACACACTCACCGGCTTGCCAAACCGTACGCTGTTGGCCGATCGCATTCAGCAGGCTATGCAGTTGGTGGCGGAGCAGGGCGGCTGTTTTGCCCTGATGTTTATCGACCTGGACGGCTTCAAACCGGTCAACGATGCCTTTGGCCATCATATGGGTGACCAATTGCTACGCGAAGTGGGCCTGCGCCTGCGTGAAGATCTGCGCAGCCAGGACACCCTGGCCCGGATCGGTGGCGATGAGTTCGTGTTGCTGGTGCAATTGAGCCAGCCCGACGATGCCCTGCGCCTGGCCGAGCGCCAAGTCGGCCTGATCAACCAGTCGTTCCGGGTCGCCGAGCATGACTTGAACATCTCCGCCAGCGTCGGTATCGCCCTGTTCCCCGGCAACGGAGCAACGCCCCAGGAACTGTTGATGAATGCCGATGCGGCGATGTATCACGCCAAGAGCATGGGCAAGAACGGCTACAGCTTTTTTGATGTATCGATGAACACCAACGCGCGCCGGCAACTGCAACTGTTGCAGGATTTGCGCAATGCGGTGGACCAACAGCAGTTGCGCCTGTACTACCAACCCAAGTTCGACGCCCTCAGCGGCCGCGCTGTCGGCGCCGAGGCGCTATTGCGCTGGGAGCATCCACAACATGGCTTGTTGCTGCCGGACAAGTTTATCGAGCTGGCGGAAAAGACCGGGGTGATCATTGCCATCGGCGACTGGGTGCTCAACGAAGCGTGCCGGCAAATGCAGGTGTGGTTTGCCCAGGGGTATCGGGACTGGCGCATCGCGGTCAACCTGTCGGCCCTGCAGTTCTGCCATGCCGGGCTGGTCACCAGTGTGGCCAACGCCCTGCAGCGTCACCAGTTGCCGGCCAACAGCCTGACCCTGGAAATCACCGAAACCACCGCCATGAGCGATGCCGATGCCAGCATGACGGTGTTGCAGGAACTCTCGGAAATGGGCGTTGACCTGTCAATCGACGACTTTGGCACCGGTTATTCCAGCCTGATGTACCTCAAGCGCCTGCCGGCCAACGAACTGAAGATCGACCGCGGTTTTGTACGGGACCTGGAGCATGACAGCGACGATGCCGCCATTGTCTCGGCGATTGTCGCCCTGGGCCAGGCCCTCGGCCTGCGCATCGTCGCCGAAGGGGTGGAGACCGACATGCAGCAGGATTTCCTCACGCGTCTGGGCTGCGACTCGTTGCAAGGCTATCACCTGGGCCACCCGCTGCCGCCGGATACATTTATGAGCGCCATCGTGGCCAAGGAACAACTGACCCGGCCGCCGTTTACCCAACCCTGAGATCAATTGACCCCGGTCCATGCAAAACCTGGCAGGCACAGGTATTCTTGGATCCAACAGCCTGGTTGAATGGGGAGTCAGTACACATGGACAAAGTCGTCATCATTACCGGTGGCAGTCGTGGGATCGGGGCCGCCACGGCCTTGCTGGCGGCCCGGCAGGGCTATCGCATCTGCATCAATTTCCAGTCTGACGAAGAAGCCGCCCTGCGTGTGCTGGAGCAGGTCCGCGCACTCGGCGCCCAGGCCATCGCGGTGCGCGCCGACGTGAGCATCGAAGACGAAGTGATCAGCCTGTTCAACCGTGTCGACACCGAATTGGGTCGCGTCACCGCGCTGGTCAACAACGCCGGCACCGTCGGCCACAAGTCGCGGGTCGACGAAATGTCCGAGTTCCGCATCCTGAAAATCCTCAAGACCAACGTGCTGGGCCCGATTCTGTGCGCCAAGCATGCATTGCTGCGCATGTCGCCCAAGCACGGCGGGCAGGGCGGTAGCATCGTCAATGTGTCCTCGGTGGCTGCACGCCTGGGCTCGCCCGGTGAGTACGTAGACTACGCAGCGTCCAAGGGCGCGCTGGACACCTTTACCATTGGCTTGTCCAAGGAAGTGGCGGGCGAGGGGATCCGGGTCAACGCGGTGCGCCCGGGTTATATCTTCACTGAATTCCACGCCTTGAGCGGCGACCCGGACCGGGTCAGCAAGCTTGAGCCGGGCATTCCCATGGCCCGTGGCGGGCGCCCTGATGAAGTGGCGGAAGCGATTGTCTGGTTGTTATCGGACAAGGCCTCTTACACCACCGGGACATTTCTGGATCTTGGCGGCGGGCGTTGATTCTGCCTGGGTGCTGAGAGCCCCCTCACAAAGGGGCGGGGCTTCCTGGCTTTTCGTGGCGAGCGGGCTTGTCGGAACGCCGCATCGCCCGCGCTGGGTGGCGAAGCCGCCTCAATCGCCTCACCACGTTCTGCACGAACCCGTGTCAGAAAGTGCCTAAAGCCTGATACCCCCGACGCGCAAACTGGTCCAGGCGGTCTGCCTCCGAGTCATGCAGGATGGTGACGCCCAAGTCGTAAAACCCGTCGATCTTGCCGTTACGTTCCACGCTGCCCTTGAGCTTGTCTTCGTCCAGGTTATCAATGAAGCGCAGCACTTTATCCAGGTTGTAGATCGCAGTGGCGCGGGCCTGGGGGGCGTTGTTGGCCGGCGTCCAGTCCCCCACGTGGCGCTTGAGGTCCGGCTGGAGCTGAAAGCGATCATTGCCTGCAAGGAAGTCCCTGAGCACCGGGCTCTGTTCGATAATCCTTTCTGCCGAACGATGGTCACCTGTCGGGCGCCCGGTTGGCCCGTTCAACTGGCGAACTTCGCGCTGTTCGGCCACCCGCATGTAGTTGGGTGGGAGCGGCAGCGGAAGATGGAAGAAGGGCGGCAGTACACCTCGCATCAAACGTTTCCTGAGCAATGGAGAAAATGGACCCTCCTACGTGGCACGTTTCAGTGTTTGGTTCCCTTTCAAGCGCAGCCCCTTAAAACGAACGCACAATGCGCCCCAACGTTTCCATGGCCTTTTCCGCCGCCTCATCCCAGGGGCTGCCGTAGTTCAAGCGAATGCAGTTGCGAAAACGCTGGGTCGGCGAAAAAATCGGCCCCGGCGCGATGCTGATACCTTGGGCCAGGGCCATCTGGAACAGTTTCAACGAGTCGGTCTGTTCTGGCAGTTCCAGCCACAGGAAATAGCCGCCGGCCGGTTGGCTGACCCGGGTTTGCGCCGGAAAGTAACGGCCGATGGCGGCGAGCATGGCACTTTGCTGCTCTTCCAGGGCATAGCGCAATTTACGCAGGTGCCGGTCGTAGCCGCCGTGTTGCAGGTAATCGGCAATCGCCGCCTGGGCGGGCATCGAGGCACAAAGCGAGGTCATCAGCTTCAGGCGTTCGATCTTTTGCGCATAACGGCCGGCGGCCACCCAGCCTACGCGATAGCCAGGGGCCAGGCTCTTGGCGAAGGAACCGCAGTGCATCACCAGGCCTTCGGTGTCGAAGGCCTTGGCGGGCTTGGGCGCCTGCTGGCCGTAATACAACTCGGCGTACACGTCGTCCTCGATCAGCGGCACCTGATGCCCGCGCAACAACTCAACCAACGCCTGCTTCTTGGCCTCGGGCATGGTTGCCCCCATGGGGTTCTGGAAACTGGTCATGCACCAGCAGGCCTTGATCGGGTAGCGCTCCAGGGTCTGGGCCAGCACTTGGAGGTCAATGCCATCGCGCGGGTGCACGGGGATTTCCACGGCCTTGAGTTTCAAGCGCTCGAGCACTTGCAGGCAGGCATAAAACGCCGGGGCCTCGATGGCCACCAGGTCTCCCGGCTCGGTCACCGCCTGCAGGCACAGGTTCAGCGCTTCGAGGGCGCCGTTGGTGATCAGCAACTCCTCCATGGGCAGCATCAAGCCGCCGACCATGTAGCGCAGGGCAATTTGCCGGCGCAGTTGCGGGTTGCCCGGCGACATGTCGGTGACCACCATGCGCGGATCCATCTCGCGGCTGGCGCTGGCCAGGGAGCGGGCCAGGCGTTGCAGGGGGAACAGCATCGGGCTGGGGAAGGCCGAGCCAAACGGTACGGTCTGCGGGTCCTTGATCGAATCGAGTACCGAGAACACCAGCTCGCTGACGTCCACCTCAGTGGACTCGTGCACATGGGCGCTGACCGCAGGCTCGGAAAACGGGCTGGGGGCATGGGTATTGACGAAATACCCGGAGCGCGGGCGCGCACGGATCAGGCCACGGCGCTCCAGCAGGTAATAGGCCTGGAACACCGTGGATGGGCTGACGCCATACGTTTGGCTGGCATAGCGCACCGACGGCACACGCTGGCCGGGGCCGAGGACGCCGGAGCGGATCAGTTCAGCGATGTCGTCGGCAAATTTCTCGTAGCGTTTCATCGTGATCCTAGGTCTACACAGGGCAAAGTGTGGGAGCGGGCTTGCCCGCGATTACGGTGTGTCAGTAGCAGATATTTCGACTGACGCACCGCTATCGCGGGCAAGCCCGCTCCTACAAGGGAGGTTGCGTGTGTCAGCGGTTCAGCGGCGCCACAAAACGGCTGTCGGCGACACTATAAACACTTGGCTCATCCTTATCCGTTACCTTGAAGCGGATGGTTTGCGAGCTACTGGTCGGTTTGTCACGGGTCAACGCTACAGAAACCGGCAAGTCGGTGATTTCCCCCGGCGCCAGGCTGACCTCGGTCTTGCCCTGCAGCTCGAAGCCCTCGCCATCCAGCAGCTCCACGCGGTAATCCTGGCGCTGTTGGGTCTTGTTGATGATCTTCAGGCTGTAGATGTTCTCGATCAGCCCCTGGCTGTTTTCCCGGAACATCCCACGGTCCTTGGTCACGTCCAGCGACACCATTGGCCGCTGCACCAGCGCCATCACCAACGCAGCGATCATCACCAGCAGCACCGCACTGTAGCCGATCAATCGCGGTCGCAGCAGGTGGGTCTTGCCGCCCTGCATCTGATGCTCGGAGGTGTAGCTCACCAAGCCCCGCGCATAGCCCATCTTGTCCATGATCGAATCACAGGCGTCGATGCAGGCTGCGCAGCCGATGCATTCCATCTGCAGGCCGTCGCGGATATCGATGCCGGTGGGGCAAACCTGTACGCACAAGTGGCAGTCGATGCAGTCGCCCAGGCCGACGTCGGCCGGGTTCACATCACGTTTGCGCGGGCCACGGCTTTCGCCACGGGCGGCGTCGTAGGAAATGGTCAGGGTGTCCTTGTCGAACATCACGCTCTGGAACCGCGCATACGGGCACATATGCATGCACACCGCTTCACGCAGCCAGCCGGCATTGATGTAGGTGGCGCCGGTAAAGAACAGCACCCAGAACAGGCTGACGCCGCCCATCTGCCAGGTCAGCAGTTCTTCGGCCAGCGGCCGGATCGGGGTGAAGTAGCCGACAAAGGTCAAACCGGTCAGCACGCTGATCGCCAGCCACAGCGTGTGCTTGGCCGCACGGCGCGCCAGCTTGTTCACGCCCCAGGGCGCAGCCTGCAGCTTGATCCGCTGGTTGCGCTCGCCTTCGGTGACTTTCTCGCACCACATGAACAACCAGGTAAACGAGCTTTGCGGGCAGGTGTAGCCACACCAGATGCGGCCGGCAAAGACGGTGATCGCAAACAGCCCGAAGGCACAGATGATCAACAACGCCGACAACAGGATGAAGTCCTGGGGCCAGAAGGTCGCGCCAAAGATATGAAACTTGCTTTCCGCCAGGTCCCACAACACTGCCTGGCGTGAGTCCCAGTTCAGCCACACGGTGCCAAAAAACGCCAGGAACAAAAAGCCTGCGCCACTGATGCGCAAGGTGCGGAACAGGCCGGTGAAACTGCGGGTATGGATCAGGTTGTCGCTGGATTTGGCCTTCATCTTCTTTGGATGTGCAGGCTCGAAATTTTCTACTAATCGGACGGGGATTCTATCGCTCATGGTCTTTCGCTCATCAGCCTCCATCAGGCGGATGAACTATGGGCCGCGATCTGTTTGCATAACAGACTCAGGTAAATCGATAAAAAGCGGATCAGATGGGTTTTGGCGCCCGCCCTGCGACAATGTGCAGCACCCCGCAAGCCGTGGGGCCGGTGCCTGGATCAACAGTGCCCACGGCATGCTGATCCAGATCAATCAAATCACCGAATCACCGTCAGTGGCCTTGAGGTGCTTACGCCCATCGATGGCGCCGGCCACGGTCAAGGCGTCGGCTTGCGCCTCAGTGATGTAAATCCGCTGGCCATCGATCTCCACCGCCGACATGGCTTTATCGCTGTCGGTAATCACCGTTACCTCCAACACGCTGCAACGCTGCTCTTCGCCGCTGTCGTCAATCTTGAAATAGCAGCTCTGGTTTTCGATACGTACGGGCATGGTGTTCTCCTGGTTGCACAGTCCCGTTGGTTAGGTGTCGCGCCCTTGCCAATGGTTCGGCGCAACTGACTGGCGGTCGTTGCTGTCCATCTTCTATCCCCCCCATGAAAAGGACAGGACCATGGACGCCTGGTGGCAAGAAGTCTGGCAAACCCTGCAAAGCGAATTCGCCGATATCGGCGATGCGCGGCAAATGACGCAAATCACCGTACGCCTGCTGATTGCAGCGATCCTCGGTGGCATCCTCGGCTTTGAACGTGAACAAAAGGGCAAGGCCGCGGGTGTGCGCACCCATATGCTGGTGGCGATGGGCGCAGCGTTGTTCGTGCTGGTCCCGCAGATAGGCGGTTCACAGGCCGATGCCATGAGCCGGGTGATACAGGGGGTGATCGCCGGGATCGGTTTTTTGGGCGCGGGCACCATCCTCAAGGGCAAGGAGGAGGAGGCCGGGCAGCACGTCAAGGGGCTGACCACTGCGGCCGGCCTGTGGATGACCGCCGCCATCGGGGTGGCGGCGGGGCTGGGCAAGGAGTCCACTGCGGTGCTGAGCACCGTGCTCGCCCTTGCCGTGTTCAGCGTGATGCCAAGGATTGTGAAGCTGTTGGACAAGCCTTAGCAGCGGCTCCTACACGATAACCGGCGGCATCGTCGTCGGCGGTTCTTCCTGTGCCGGTGGCACGCTTTCCGGAGGTTCCTGCTCGGGAATCGGCTCCGGTTCGGTCGGCGGCAGGGTGGGTTTGTCGATATTCGGGTCTGGGGTTTCAGCAGGAATGGGGATGTTCATCGCGGTGGCCTCGTTTGTGCTTTGCTCAACCGGTGGACAACCGTCATGGCCGTTTGATTCCCGCCCGGTGGCGGTACATCCACCTGAACTTTTCCAACGCGCCCGGGCTCGGACCTTATGTGGCCGGCTCAGGGAGAGCCCGCTTGCAGCACTGACAATCAAGCACAAGAGCGTCCATGGGGCGTAAGGGGAGATGCTCGATGACTGCTGAAAGACCCGCACTACCACTGTCCCAGGCACTGTTGCTGCCCAGGATCGCCATTGAAGACACCACACCTGTGATCGACGCCGGGGCCTTTGCCGTCAAGGCCGTGCAAGGCCAGCGCATCCAGGTGGCGAGCAATGTCTTTGCCGATGGCCATGACCAGTTGGCCGTCTTGATCCGTTGGCAGGCCTTGGGTGAAGACAGCTGGCACAGCGTGCCCATGAGTGACCAGGGCAACAATGCCTGGCAGGGCGCGTTCAGCGTGACCGAGCAAGGCCCCCACCAGTATTGCGTCGAAGCGTGGATCGATCATTTCGCCAGCTTCTGCTACGAATTGGGCAAGAAACACACGGCCGGGGTTCCTGTCAGCCTGGAGCTGCAGGAAGGTCGCAACCAGGTGCTGCAAGCTGCCGAACGCAGCGAAGGCGAATTGCAGGAGCGCTTGCAGCAGTTGCACCAGCAATTGTCCGGGCTGCTGGAAACCGAGCAGGTCGCGCTGTTTCTGCACGAAGACAGTGCACAGCTGATGGCCCAGGCTGATTTGCGCCCCTACCTGAGTATCAGCCCGCTGTACCCACTGGATGTGGAGCGCCCACAGGCGCTGTTTGCCAGTTGGTACGAGCTGTTCCCGCGCTCGATCACCGACGATCCGGCGCGCCACGGCACCTTCAATGACGTGCATTCGCGCCTGGCGATGATCCACGACATGGGCTTTGACGTCCTGTATTTCCCACCGATTCACCCCATTGGCCGTAGCCATCGCAAGGGCAAGAACAACTCACTGAGCGCTGGCCCCGATGATCCCGGCAGCCCCTATGCGATCGGCAGCGAGGAGGGCGGCCACGATGCAATCCATTCGCAACTGGGCACCCGCGAGGATTTCCGGCGCCTGGTAGCGGCCGCCGCCGAGCATGGCCTGGAAATCGCCCTGGACTTTGCCATCCAGTGCTCCCAGGACCACCCGTGGCTCAAGCAACACCCCGGCTGGTTCAACTGGCGTCCGGACGGCACGATCAAATACGCGGAAAACCCGCCGAAAAAATACCAGGACATCGTCAACGTCGACTTCTATGCCGCCGATGCGATCCCCAGCCTGTGGCTGGAGCTGCGCGACATTGTGCTGGGCTGGGTCGAGGAGGGGGTCAAGACCTTCCGCGTCGACAACCCGCACACCAAGCCGCTGCCATTTTGGCAATGGCTGATCAGTGACGTACGGGCCCAGCACCCGGAGGTGATCTTCCTCGCCGAAGCCTTCACCACCCCGGCGATGATGGCGCGCCTGGGCAAGGTCGGTTATTCCCAGAGCTACACTTATTTCACTTGGCGCAACACCAAGGCCGAACTCAGCGAGTACTTCACCCAACTGAACCAGTCGCCCTGGCGTGAATGCTACCGGCCGAACTTTTTCGTCAATACCCCGGACATCAACCCAGGCTTCTTGCATGAGTCCGGCCGCCCGGGCTTTTTGATCCGCGCCGCGCTGGCCACCATGGGCTCGGGCCTGTGGGGCATGTACTCGGGCTTTGAACTGTGTGAAAGCGCGCCAGTGCCGGGCAAGGAAGAGTACCTGGACTCGGAAAAGTACGAGATCCGCCCCCGGGACTTCAGCGCCCCCGGCAACATCATTGCCGAGATCGCCCAGCTCAACCGCATCCGCCGGCAGAACCCGGCGCTGCAGACACACCTGGGCCTGACGCTCTACAACGCCTTCAACGACAACATCCTGTACTTCGGCAAACGCAGCGAAGATGGCAGCAACTTCATCCTGATCGCCGTCAGCCTCGACCCGTTCAACGCCCAGGAGGCCCATTTCGAGTTGCCGCTGTGGGAGATGGGCTTGTCGGACGACGCCCAGGTCCAGGGCGAAGACCTGATGAATGGCCATCGCTGGACCTGGTACGGCAAGACCCAATGGATGCGCATCGAGCCTCACATGCCGTTTGGCATCTGGCGCATAACCCATTCTTAAGTCGAACACGGTCTTCAGAACCCTGAGGATCCAATGTGGGAGCTGGCTTGCCTGCGATAGCGGTGGGTCAGTGAAAAGCATCTTTGCTGATCCATCGCTATCGCAGGCAAGCCAGCTCCCACATTAACCACAGTATTTATTCAGGAGTTTCCAATGGCGAAGAAACCCAAGGCTGCCACCTTTATCAAAGACCCGCTCTGGTACAAGGACGCGGTGATTTACCAGGTTCACGTCAAATCCTATTTCGACTCCAACAACGACGGCATCGGTGACTTCCCCGGGCTGATCGCCAAACTCGACTACATCGCCGACCTGGGCGTGAATACCATCTGGCTGCTGCCGTTCTATCCCTCGCCACGGCGTGATGACGGCTATGACATCGCCGAATACCGGGGTGTACACAGCGACTACGGGACCATGGCCGACGCCAAGCGCTTTATCGCCGAGGCGCACAAGCGTGGCCTGCGGGTGATCACGGAGCTGGTGATCAACCACACGTCCGACCAGCACCCCTGGTTCCAGCGGGCACGCAAGGCCAAGCCCGGTTCCAGTGCGCGGGACTTCTACGTGTGGTCCGATGATGACCAGAAATACGATGGCACCCGCATCATCTTCCTCGACACCGAAAAGTCCAACTGGACCTGGGACCCGGTGGCCGGCCAGTACTTCTGGCACCGTTTCTATTCCCACCAGCCGGACCTCAACTTCGATAACCCGCAAGTCATGAAAGCCGTGCTGTCGGTGATGCGCTACTGGCTGGACATGGGCATCGACGGCCTGCGCCTGGACGCGATTCCTTACCTGATCGAGCGCGACGGCACCAACAACGAAAACCTCCCCGAAACCCACGATGTGCTCAAGCAGATCCGCGCCGAGATCGATGCCAATTACCCCGACCGCATGCTGCTGGCCGAAGCCAACCAGTGGCCGGAGGATACCCAGCTGTACTTTGGCGACCAGAAAGGCGATGACGGCGATGAGTGCCACATGGCCTTCCATTTTCCGTTGATGCCGCGCATGTATATGGCCCTGGCCCAGGAAGATCGCTTCCCGATCACCGACATCCTGCGCCAGACCCCGGAAATCCCCGCCAACTGCCAATGGGCGATTTTCCTGCGCAACCATGATGAGCTGACCCTGGAAATGGTCACCGACAAGGAGCGCGATTACCTGTGGAACTACTACGCCGCCGACCGCCGCGCGCGTATCAACCTGGGTATTCGCCGGCGCCTGGCGCCACTGATGGAACGCGACCGCCGGCGCATCGAGCTGCTCAACAGCCTGCTGTTGTCCATGCCCGGCACGCCGACCCTGTACTACGGGGATGAAATCGGCATGGGCGACAACATCTACCTGGGTGACCGCGACGGCGTGCGTACGCCGATGCAGTGGTCCATCGACCGCAATGGCGGGTTTTCCCGCGCCGATCCGGCCAGCCTGGTGCTGCCGCCGATCATGGACCCGCTCTACGGTTACCAGTCGGTCAACGTCGAAACCCAGGCCCAGGACCCACACTCACTGCTGAACTGGACCCGGCGCATGCTGGCGATCCGCAAGCAGTCCAAGGCATTTGGCCGTGGCAGCCTGAAAATGCTTTCGCCCAGCAATCGCCGGATCCTGGCCTACACCCGCGAATACACCGGCGGCGACGGCAAGCACGAAATCATCCTGTGCGTGGCCAACGTGTCGCGCACCGCCCAGGCGGCGGAGCTGGACCTGTCGGCCTTCGCCGGCATGGTTCCGGTGGAAATGCTCGGTGGCAATGCATTCCCGCCCATTGGCCAGCTGAATTTCCTGCTGACCCTGGCGCCCTATGGCTTCTACTGGTTCGTACTGGCCACCGAAAACCAAATGCCCAGCTGGCATGTGGAACCGGCCCAAAGCATGCCGGACTTCACCACCCTGGTCCTGAAAAAACGCCTCGAAGAGTTGCTCGAAGCGCCATCGCGCACCACCCTGGAGCAAACCTCCTTACCCACCTGGCTGCCCAAGCGGCGCTGGTTTGCCAATAAGGACGCGGCCATCGACAGTGTGCACATTGCCTATGGCGTACGGTTTGGCGATGCGCAGCACCCGGTGCTGCTCAGCGAGATAGAAGTGACCAGCGGCGGGCAGACCAGCCGTTACCAATTGCCCTTCGGCCTGCTAGGCGAAGACCAGTTCACCAGCGCCTTGCCGCAACAACTGGCCCTGGCGCGGGTCCGCCGAGTACGCCAGGTGGGCTTGATCACCGATGCCTTCAGCCTCGACAGCTATATCCGCGCGGTCATCGAGGGCCTGCGTGCGCAGACCGTGCTCAGCAGCAGCGACGGCGAGATCCGTTTCGAGCCGACCCCGCAATTGGCCAACCTGCCGGTGGGGGACGAGTTGCAAGTGCGCTACCTGGCGGCAGAACAATCCAACAGTTCCGTGGTGGTGGGCGAAAGCCTGGTGCTGAAGTTGATTCGCAAAGTCAGCGCCGGGGTCCACCCGGAACTGGAAATGGGCGCCTACCTGACCGCCGCCGGCTACGCGCATATCTCGCCCTTGCTAGGTTCGGTGATCCGTCGCGATGCCGAGGGCCAGGACAATCTGTTGATGATCGCCCAGGGCTATCTCAGCAACCAGGGCGATGCCTGGAGCTGGACCCAGAACAACCTGGAGCGGGCGATCCGCGACGAACTGGCCCAAGCCATTTCCGAACAGGAACAACACTACAACGCCCTCGGTGAACTGGCCGATTTCGCCGGGCTGCTTGGGCAGCGGCTCGGGGAGATGCACAACGTCCTGGCCGCGCCTACGAGCAATCCGGACTTCCAGCCTGAAGTCACCTCGGCCAAGGACTGCCAGGGGTGGGCCAAGCAAGTGGGGGCCCAGGTCGAGCGCGCCCTGCAGCTGCTCAAACAGCATCAAAGTGAATTGAACCCTGACGATCAGGCGCTGGTCACTCAACTGCTGGCGCAGAAAAAGCCCATCGCCAGCCACGTGCAGGAGTTGGCAAAAGCCACCCTGGGCGGTTTGCGCATCCGTGTGCATGGGGATTTGCACTTGGGCCAGGTGCTGGTGGTCAAGGGCGATGCCTACCTGATCGACTTCGAAGGCGAGCCCGCACGGCCGCTGCACGAGCGCCGGGGCAAGCACAGCCCGTACAAGGACGTCAGCGGCGTGTTGCGTTCGTTCGACTATGCCGCCGCAATGGCCCTGAATGTGCAAGCACAAGGCCTGGATCACTCGGCTGATGCTGATGCGGCACGCCAGCGGGTCGCCGATCGTTACCTGAGTGAAGCGCGACAGGCATTTATCCAGGCGTATCAACAGGCTACGTCTACACTGGCGCATGACTGGCAGGATGCCAAAGGCGCGCAGGCGGCACTGGCGTTGTTCAGCCTGGAGAAGGCTGCGTACGAAGTGGCCTACGAAGCGCAGAACCGCCCGACCTGGCTGGCGGTGCCATTGCGTGGGTTGCATGGCTTGTTGGCCGGCCACATTTAGGGGGTTTGCTGTGTCTGACCTTATTCAAAACCACAAGCAGTGGGAGAAATCATGAGTTTTACACACAAAGAACCGCTGCAATCGACGTTCAAGATCATGCCACCCCCCAAGGATATCGAAGCCCTGGTGCGAGCCGAGCACCCGGATCCGTTCGCGATCCTCGGGCCCCATGAGGACGAGGCAGGCGGCCAGGTCATCCGCGCGTTTTTGCCCGAGGCCCTGAGCGTCGAGGTCCTGGCCCGTGGCAGTCACGAGGTACTCGGCAGCCTCGACGCCACGCCGGTCCCAGGCTTATTCATTGGGCATTTCGCCACACGCCAGGGCTACCTGCTGAAGATCCAGTGGGCGGGCGGCGAGCAGATCACCGAAGACCCCTATAGCTTCGGGCAGTTGCTCGGGGAAATGGACCTGTACCTGTTTGCCGAAGGCAATCACCGCGACCTGAGCAGTTGCCTCGGCGCCCAGGTGATGAGTGTTGACGGCATCCAGGGCGTGCGCTTTGCGGTGTGGGCGCCGAATGCGCGGCGAGTCTCGGTGGTGGGTGATTTCAATATCTGGGACGGGCGCCGCCACCCGATGCGCCTGCGTCATCCGGCTGGGGTCTGGGAGATCTTTATCCCTCGCCTGCAACCGGGGGCGGCCTATAAATACGAAATCCTCGGCGCCACCGGGATCCTGCCGCTCAAGGCCGATCCCATGGCCCTGGCTACGCAACTGCCGCCCGACACCGCGTCGAAAGTCGCCGCACCGTTGCAGGTGGAGTGGGCAGATGAGGCGTGGATGCAAGCCCGGGGCGAACGCCAGGCGGCCAGCGCGCCGCTGTCGATCTACGAACTGCACGTCGGCTCCTGGCAATGCGAACTCGACGAGTTGGGCGAAGTGGCGCGCCAATACGGTTGGCGCGAGCTGGGTGAGCGGCTGATTCCCTATGTGCAGCAACTGGGTTTTACCCATATCGAGTTGATGCCGATCATGGAGCACCCTTTCGGCGGCTCCTGGGGCTATCAGCCGCTGTCGCAATTTGCGCCCAGCGCGCGTTTCGGTTCGCCCGATGACTTTGGCGCGTTCGTCAACGCCTGCCATCAGGCGGATATCGGCATTATCCTCGACTGGGTGCCCGCGCATTTCCCCACCGATACCCACGGCCTGGCGCAGTTCGACGGCACCGCGCTGTACGAATATGGCAACCCGCTCGAAGGCTTCCACCAGGACTGGGACACCCTGATCTACAACCTGGGGCGCACCGAGGTCCACGGCTTCATGCTGGCCTCGGCGTTGCACTGGCTCAAGCACTTCCATATCGATGGGCTGCGGGTGGATGCGGTGGCGTCGATGCTGTATCGCGATTATTCGCGCAAGGCCGGCGAGTGGGTGCCCAATCGCCACGGCGGGCGCGAGAACCTGGAAGCCATCGACTTCCTGCGCCATCTGAACGACGTGGTGGCGCTGGAAGCCCCCGGCGCCCTGGTGATCGCCGAGGAGTCCACGGCCTGGCCGGGCGTCAGCCAGCCGACCCAGCAGGGCGGCCTGGGCTTCAACTACAAGTGGAACATGGGCTGGATGCACGATTCGCTGCATTACATCCAGCAAGACCCGGTGTACCGCGCCCACCATCACAACGAACTGAGTTTCGGCCTGGTGTATGCCTGGTCCGAGCGCTTTGTGCTGCCGATTTCCCATGATGAAGTGGTGCATGGCAAACACTCGCTGATCGACAAAATGCCCGGCGATCGCTGGCAGAAATTCGCCAACCTGCGCGCCTACCTGAGCTTTATGTGGATGCATCCGGGCAAAAAACTGCTGTTCATGGGCTGTGAGTTCGGCCAATGGCGCGAATGGAATCATGACCAGCAACTGGACTGGTACCTGCTGCAGTACCCGGAACACCGCGGCGTGCAGAAACTGGTGGGCGACCTCAATTGCCTGTACCGCGAAGAGCCGGCGCTGCATGAGCAGGACGATGCGCCGCAGGGCTTCCAGTGGTTGATTGGTGACGATGCCATCAACAGCGTGTATGCGTGGCTGCGCTGGGGTAAAAGCGGCAAGCCGGTGTTGGTCGTTGCCAACTTCACCCCGGTGCCCCGAGAGGCGTACAAGGTCGGCGTGCCCTTGGCCGGCCGCTGGAAAGAGCTGATCAACAGCGATGCCGATACCTATTCCGGCTCCAACTACGGTAATGGCGGCGAAGCCTTTACCCAGGACGAGCCGCTCCATGGGCAGGCCGTATCACTGTCGTTGAATTTGCCGCCCTTGGCCGTGCTGATTCTGCGCCAGGAGTAATAACCGTAGGAGCCGGCCTGCCGGCGATGGACGATAACGCTGATGTTGGGTACCAGACACCCCGCAGCGTTTATCGGCCGCCATCGCCGCCAAGCCGTCGCCTGAAAACAACCCGCGCCGTTGCCCTGACGAGCGCCGTTACCAATTCCTCTGGAACAATTTCTTACGTGTGATCCACACAAGGCTGTCAGCGATCAGGCGTAGGATCTCCGTTCACCTCGTTTCGTCGCTGTCCCTGTGTATCACTGCCAGAGACGCAAACGCCATGACCCCAGCAAGCTTGAATACCCGACCCGCCACTCTTTCGCCTCAGGCGGCTCCGCCGGTTGATGCCCCACCTGTGGCCCAGGGCAAATCCAGCCTGGCCGCGGTGCCAACAGCGGAGCCACCTGCCAGTTCGCAACAGGCCGAGGTGCGAGGAAAACTGGGGGATCTGGACGAAATGCTGAAGACTTTGAGGGAGCTTGCAGCCTCGAAAAACGCCGATACCCCCGTGAACAAAAGCGTGTTCCTGAACAAAGACTCACCGTTGATACCGCCGAACGGTTCCACCGAGCCGGGTACCAACCGGCTGGAGAACATGCTCAAGTTTTATGGCATCGTGCCATCTGATCCAAAGACACCGGAGCAACTGCAAGCAGCCATTTATGCCGTGGCAGATGCCCGCAGCGAAATCGCCCTGGGTCTGGATAATACTTCCAGTAATGCCGATGGTTTGTTGCACAAGACTAACGAGCCGGCTATCTCTGCATGGGTCACCGAGCAGGAGGCCAAGCACAAGCGGCCTTTGCTCAGTCTGTTGACTGAGGGGATCTCGCCACAGGCCCTTGAAAAAGCCAAGGACACAC
Organism: Pseudomonas sp. 06C 126; assembly: GCF_001855215.1. Lineage (NCBI taxonomy): Bacteria > Pseudomonadati > Pseudomonadota > Gammaproteobacteria > Pseudomonadales > Pseudomonadaceae > Pseudomonas > Pseudomonas sp. 06C 126. The sequence goes on from NZ_MIFU01000075.1 coordinate 45,003, forward strand.
CTGCAGCGGTACTGGAACTGATACTTAAGTCACCCAAAGCCAATGAGCTGATTCAACAGTTGCTCAAGACCCTGGGCGGGGCTGAATTTCCACTGGATGGCGTCATTACCCGTGAGGTCAAGATCAAATTGTTGCTCAAGGCCCTGACCTTGAGCCTGGACCCGGTGCAAGGCCAAAAGCCGGGGCATATCGCCGGCTTTGACCTAGCGTCGAGTGAGCGTTGGAACCAAAGCTACCCAGCCATCAAGTCCGAGTTCAGGCAACACTTGGTCAGCACAAGGCAGTTATCCAGCGACCAGGCCTATCTGGCGGCCTATATCCTGAAACCCCAATTCCCGGCCGACTTTGCCGTACGTGATACACCGGCAGAACTGCCTTACCAGGGATCGGCGGCGTGGGTGAACTTCAAGCACGGCGTCAGCCTGGCCGAAGCGATAAAACCGGGCTCTTCGCGGCACATGAGTTTTCAGGAGCTGGTTGACCTGCCAGCCAAGTTCAGCGAGCAAGCGACGACGGACGAGCAGTGGGCGGCTATCGCGTCGACCCGTATCCCGGCGACGTTGGATTGGGCCGTGGCACAAGGGCTGCTCCCACAAAAACAGGACTACTCCCAGGAGGAGATCAATACAGCAGTCGCCGCATTGGATGCCCACGTCGATAAGGTGGTGTCGGCAGCCCAGCAATTGTCAGCGGATGTGCCGATGCGCAAGGATTATTTCGAGCGTATGGCGCGGGGTACTTCACGCACCGAAGTGCTGAGCCTGTTCAGCCCTTTGTTTCTTCTGTACAGGCATCTCAATGGCGAGAAAATCACGCCGGCCGAGGTCAGCTATAAATACCCTGTCTATGATCAAGCCACGTTCAAAACGGCGTTCGACAAGTACCTTAAGGATACAAAGTCAGCCTATGCAAAACTGATCACCGACCAGTTGTCCCAACTCCCGCTAAAAGACCGCAGGGCCATTGAACAGGGAGATGTCACGGTTTACGCACTTAGGACTAAACCCGACTCAGCCAAGGAAACTGATGACGATAAAAAGGCAGCAATCACACGCCCGGCATTTATTCTCAAGGCGGTACATGAGGGGCAGACAACCTACTACGAGATCAATCCTGTCAAAGGTATCGCTCGGCGTCGTGACGACTTGAAACCGATTCTGGAGTCCTACAACCCGGCCGATAAAAGCTATGGCAAAGACTTTATCTCGATCGAACACTCCGCTGACGGTGTGCCTTCTGAAGAATTGGTTGTGCGCGACGCTCGTGCAGGTGGCAGGGCTGAGTTCCAGAAAAAGTGGGCGAGCTATAAGTCAGGCAAAGGCCCCAAACCTGCTAGTTTTTCTATCGTTGTCCCTCAACAACTCGCCCACTTTCCATCATCTGCCGCCCCCTCTACACGAGCCGTGCCACAAACCCTCACTTCCGAACGGTCTGAGGCTATCGCAAAGACTGCTACTGATGATCTGTTCTACGTCGATACAGACAGGCTGAAGGAGTGGGCCGAGTCCGATCCTGAGCGAGAAAGTGCCGCACAGAAAAAAGATGAGGCGTTCTGGGAGCGCGTCAAAGGTACCGCGCAGATGGTGGTTCCGCTCTGGAGCGGCATTGAAAGTCTCGTCAAGGGTGACACCAAACAGGGTGTGTTGGATCTGGTTAACGATGGGCTGTCAGCGTTAGCGGGCCCTATGGGCAAGTTTGCCGCGGGCTCGGTGCGTTTGGTTTCGCGTGCAGGCAAGATCGGAGTGCGCGCGCTACTGCCTAAGTTTGGCTCGTTGGTAAAGAAGTTTGCGGTTTCTGTGGTGCGCAATCTCAACCCCCTTGACCCTGTGATGCCTGCACTGAGTAGCAGTGGCAACAGGCTGCTGAAGTTCGGCGGCGCGCACCTGCAAAATGTTCAAGCTGGTATTGCACAGTTCAAAAAATCTGCCGTGCTTAAACTGCCCGGCCGAGGGCGTTACGACCTCTCTCCAACAATTGACCTGACCCCCAGGCCCGTTGCCCAAGGACAGACCTTGCGGGTGGCCGAAGGTATTTCCAGTGAGCAGGCACGGGTGGTGAAACGCAATAAATACAGCGATGTGATGGTCGGCGATGACGTCTATCGCTATAACCCGGGCAAACCCGAAAGCCTGGTCAAACTAGGCGGGCCTGAGGATATAGGGCCGCTTGAAGGGTTTGTGATGACCTGTGGCGCCGGAGGGCGCCGTCACAAACGGGATCTCGACGACCTGTGTTACACCAAACAGATCGAACCTGGCGGCACCCCAGTGTTCCAGGACGCCCAGGCCCTGGAGCATCGCCGCCTGATTCCGGGGGTAGGGCAGGCGAAAGGTCCGCGCACGGTCATTCACGAGCATCGTCGTTACCGCGTCAATGAAGCGGGAAACCATGAACTACTACCAATGGCCAGTTCACAGCCTGTGACGTACAAGGGCCGTACCACGGGGACCGTAGTCAATGAACCGGACTTTGGTTATGACGACTTTGGTGTGCCTCGGGCGGTCAACCAGCAAACGGTTGTAGTCAAGATGGATGCGATCAGCGATCTGAGTAATGACCAGCGTGTCGTCAGGGGCCTGAAGGTCAATCATGACGGCCGGCAGTACGTGGTGGTCGAGGCCGATACCGGTGTGCACTACTACGCTGAGCTGAACGGCAATGGCCCACTGGAATTTCACCGCATGACCCGCAAGGATCCACTGGACGTTGAATTTATCAAACTGTACGACCAGCATAAGGATATCTATGGCTTTGCCGCCCAGGGCCTGCCGGACAACCCGTTGGTGGTGCTGCCGACTATGGATAGCCTGGTCAAGAAGATCGTCGCTGACGAACCCATGACGCCTAAGGAAATCAACCATCTTGCCGGCGTGTTGCAAGGACTGCCCCCCGAAAAACAGCGTGAAGTATTGATGGGGGTGTACGCCGCGGGGAGCAACCCCGGCCATGTGGTGGTCGCGGCAAAGCCGGTGCGACTGGCGCCGATCAAGAAGCCGGCTGACTTTGTCCAACTGCCGGCAGAGCAGCAGAACCGCTTGTATGCAGAAGGGGCGAGAAAAGCCGTCGACGAGCAATTCCAGGCCACTGGCATCCGGTCAGCCAATCAACAGGTTCCAGGTCTTGCCGGTGAGGTCGCACGTAGCAACACCGCCACGGAAATGGTGGGCTGGCTTTACACACGAACAGGCGCCCCCAACTATAGCGAAATAGTCCTGAAAACCGGTGCCGGCAATTGCGACCAGATGGCCAAGGTGGCCGTTGATACCATCAATACCAGTGGCGGCCATGCGCGTATCGCGCAAGTCAAGGGGCATACTTTCGCTATCATCGGCGGCCCGCCAGGGCAGCCTCGCAGCAAAGGGTTTGTGGGGCCGGAGTGGGATGACGCCTGGGTCGTTGATCCCTGGGCCGGTATCACCTGCCGAGCTGCGGATTACCCCGCGTTGTTCAAGGCGCGAATGCAAGAGTGGAGCCAGTCGGGCCGGCGCATCCTGATCAGCGATGGGGCGACGCCACCCCGTTCAGTGTGGAGTGACCCCATGGAACCACGCTGGATAGCGGCGACCGTCGATGGCGAGGCTCAGGTGTTCCAATAGTCCCGGGCGCATCACCCGCGACAGAAAACACCCACGCCCCTAGGGTTTTCAGAACTCCACCCTGACGCCCACAGTGCCTTTGCGCCCATCCAGCGCATTGCTATCGAGGTTGCGTTCATAACCCAGATCGCCATACAGGCTTACGCTGCTGGACATCTGCAGGGTTGCACCGGCACTCAGGTCCAGGGTGGTGGATTTTTGCTCGGTGTCGATATCCGTGACCCCGTTGAAACGCACCCGATTGGTGCCGGCCGAGGCATGCCAGACATTGGCACGCAGATACGGCTGGACCGGCATCGACGCCACGGTATAGCTGCCCCGCAGCCTGGCGCCGAGCCGCGTGGTGATGGCGGTATCGGCGGAAAACGAAACGTCGGAAACCCCGTCATTCTGGCGATCGAGCCGGGTTTTATTGACGATCAACTGCAATTGCGGCTCCAGCACCCAGTTTGGCGCGACGGGCAGCGGTACGCCGACTTCCACCGAGCCCAGCACATCGTGGCCTTTGGTCTTGAGCTTGAGCCCGCGATCAGACTCGCTGCTGCCATTGAGGCGGGTGCCCATCAGCACGGCATCGACGTACCAGCCATACGGGTCGATCAAGGTCCAGTACAGGCCCAGGCTGTCGCCACGCAAGGTGGTGTTGCCGGCATCCAGATGCTGCCAGCCGCGATTGAAGCCGTCGACATTGCCCCGCAGGCGGCTATGACCGACGAAGAAGCCCACACGTTGGGTCTGCCCGTTGGCGGTGGTCCAGGCATGCACGTCGCTGCCCACCTGGAAACCGGTGACCGAACTGTCCAACCGCGGGCTGACCGTGCCGGCATAGGCCTGGCGGCTGCTGTTGCCGTACACCCGGCCCCAGCCCGCCGGGAATGAGCCGCTGTTGGCCTGGCGTGCCTGGTCGCCCATGCGCTCATGGTAGGTGCCGAGCATGGCCCGCACCGTCTGCTGCGCCGCGGGGAACAGCGCCGAATACACGGGTACTTCGGGGCGATAGATCGGGATCGGCGCTTCCCCGGCCACCGGCGCAGGCAAGTCCACCGGTGTGCCTTCGGCGGGAATCGGCACCGGCAGCGGTTCCACGGGGCCCTCCGGGGCGGGCAGCGGCGGCGCCACCACGGCCGAGCGCAGGTACCACTGCTGCTGGGAGTCTGCGCTGACACCGCCCTTGAACAGGAAGTACTCGAACGCCCCGGCCGACACCGAGCCCCCCGCCAGGCTGAAGGCCTGGTCACTGCCGGTCGCGCCGTTGAGCGCTTGGACCACCTGAATGCCATCGCTCAGGGTTTCGGCGCCAGCCCCCCCAAGGTTGCTGACGTTGAGGGTCGTGCTGCCCTGAAGCGTGCCCTGGTTCACCACCAGTCTGTCACTGGCCGAGCCATCACCGCCCAATACACTTTGCAGCGCCATCTGGCCATTGTTGCCGGTGTAGTTGCCATTGACCGTCAGGCTGTCGGTGGCGCTGCTGCTGGCACTGGTCATATCAATCAGGCCGCTGTTATGGAGGGTGGCCAACTGGCCGGCAGTGAGGGGGCTGATGCTGCCCTGGCTGACCAACAGCACGCTGCTGCCGTCGACATTCAAGGTGCCAGTGCCGGTGCCTGTATCGCCGAGTTTGAAATCCCCAGCCAGGCTAAAACGCGAGCCATTGTCCAGGTTGAGCGTTTCCCAGTTGGCGTAGCGCTCGGCGTTGGTCGCCTGGGTGTTGTCAAGCGTCAGGGTATCGTTGCCCAGGCCGCCATCGATCAAGGGGGTGGCGGCGAGGGTGGCTTGCGTCAGGTTCTGCAGGAGTGCGGTGTCGTTATCCGGGCCCATATTGACCGCAGAGTTGATCGTGCCGGCGCCGATCCAGTTGAACTGATCGTTGCCAAAGCTCATGAGCACCTGGCCGTTGACCACGCCGCCGGTCAGGGTAAACAAATCATTGCCGCCGCTGACACTGACGTTACCGCCGATATACCCCCCGGAAATGCTGATGGTGTCCAAGCCAAACCCGGTCACCAGGTTGCCGTTGATCCTCCCGCCCAGCAGGGTGTAGAAGTTGTTGTCGAGCTTCATGTCGACCCGCCCGATCGTGCCCGCCGATTGGGTGGCAACATCGCCATCCTCGAACGCCCCGACGATCTCGCCGCCACTCATGTTGAACGTATCCCGCCCATCGCCCTGGGCCAAACTGGCGACACGACCGCCGCTTTGCGCGTAGGCATCGATGCCATCACCCTGGTTAATCGCGCCAACGCTGCCGCCGCTGATTTGGATGCTATCGGCGCCGTCGCCCTGGGTCACCGCCCCCACGACAGCATCCAGCTCCACACGGAAAATATTCGCCCCATTGCCCATGTTCAGCGCGCCCATGCTGCCCGATTGCGCTTGCACCAGATCGTGGCCGTCGCCAAATGTCACGGCGCTGGTGATTGCGCCATTGCCACCGGTAGGCAGGTTGAGGGTGTTATTGCCGTTGAGGTCGGTAAAGCCGGGCGTGGTGCCGCTGTCGCAGGTGGTGGTGTCGTCGCCGGCCGTGACCACCGGTGTACAAGCCGCGTAGGCCGGTAGCGAGAGGGTGGTCATCAGGGTCGCGCCGGCCGTCCAGGCGCTCAGGTGCAGCAGAGAATATCGCCGTGTGCTCATGATCCATCCTCACTCGATGGCAACTGACATCCCGTCGCCTGCATGGGCAGGCGCGGTACCCACCATGGCAACGAGAAGCACGATAACGATAAGGGACGGCTGGTTCCGTTTCGTAAAACATCGCCAATGCAAGGGGTTGGCATGGCTTTCTCGACTGCACCTGAACCGGTGCAGTGCTTGTTCCACGTTAGCAACAGCCGCAAAGGGCCGCCACTGTCAGAATTAACAGGTACAGACCAGTTACAAGAACACAATCTCGTAGGGTTCGCGCATCCGTTCCAGCAGTACCGGTGGCAGCATCGGCGCCAGGCCGATCAGCGGGTCGCCAAGCAGTTGACTGGCGTAGGCGTGGGCGGCGTGGCGTTTGCGCGCCACACTCCAGGTGTCGAGGCGCACCTTGCGCGCGCACTGCCAGGGCATGCGCCCGGCTTCACGGGCGGGGCGATGCCAGGCCCAGATCGGCAATTCAAGAAGGCGCGCGCCAGTCAGCGCACAGGCAATGGCCGTGGCGCGGCCGACGGCGTCGTGGTCGGCATTGCCATCATTGCGCCAGGTGGTGAACACCACATCACCGGGTTGCAGGTAGCGGGCGATAAAGGGGCTCAATAGCTGTTCGCGAGCGGCCAGGTCGTTGTCGCAAAAACCGCCGCGAATCCACTTCAGGCTATGCAGGGGCAAGCCGAGGCGGCGCAGGGCCTCGACACTTTCCTGGGGGCGAAACACGCTCAGGCGCTGCGCCGACCATTGGTTGGAACCCGGATGACTGGCGCTACCGTCGGTGATCGAGATCAGCTTCAAGGGGTGGTCAAGGGCGCTGAGCAGTTGCAACAAACCACCGCAGGCCAGCACTTCGTCACCCGGGTGCGGGGCAACTATCACCACCCGCGAGCCGGCAGGCACCAGGAGGGAAGGGCTGATGGTGGGGATTTGTGCCAGTTGCGGTGCGCTGTTCCAGATTTGCGCCGGCGTATGGCGACCGTCGTTGAGAGTGGCGGGTTTGATCAATGTCACATCCTTGTTCTGATGATGCAGGTCGTGCCCCGTGGACGGGTCGACTCTCCTTTTTTATCGCGCAGGCGCCAAGGCCTGTGCGGCACACGGGCAATCCGAATCCTGGATTGCCAAGCTTGAGTATTGTTCATCACCCGGATTTCGCCGGGCAAAGTTGCAACTTTTTCAGGAAGGCTGCATCAGGCCCTTCAAATAATCGCCAAAACCGCCCTGTGCGCGGCAGTCCAGCCGCGCACTGGTGATGACCTGGGGCGCATGGCTCCAGGCAATGGTTGCGCCGCATCGCTCCAGTTGGCGCACCAGTTGCACATCTTCATGACAGGCCAGGGGTTCGAAGCCGCCGGCACGTACATAGGCACCGGCGCTGACGCCCAGGTTGGCCCCATGGATGTGCCGATGCCCGTCACAAGCCCGATAGGCCTGGTTGTAGCGGATCTGCGCGGCCTCATCGAAACCTTCGCTCCAGGCATCCACCGTGACCGTGCCGCATACCGCGTCCACGCCCAGGGCCAGTTGCGCCACCAGCCAATCACTCGCCACGCGGCTGTCGGCGTCGGTGCAGGAAATCCAGCGCGCGCCCTGGTTCAACAGGTGCCGTGCGCCTATTCCACGCACCTGGCCGACGTTGCGGGCCTCTACGTTCAGGCAGTACACCCCGAATGCCTGGGCAATCTCGCTGCTGCGGTCGGTGCAGCTGTCGAGGACCACCAGGATCTGCACCTCTTCACCGAGCAAGCCCGGATGGCTGGCGGCGATGATCGCAGCCTTCAAGCACTCGGGCAGCAGCGCCTCTTCGTTGTGCACCGGGATCAGAATGCCGATCATCGCAGCCCCTCAAGGTGGGCGACCGAGGCGCTTTCGCGAGACCACAGGTCGAGTAGGAAATCACTGTCAGCCACTTGCGCCACGCGCGGCATGCCCAGGCGCTCGTGCAATAACTGGTGGACCTGTTCCGCCGTCTGCGGGCAGCCCTTGATAGGCGGGCGCCAGTGGCAGGCCAGCACCTGACCGTCGTGGGTCAACGCGGCCAGGGCCCGCTCGATCAACTCGCACAGGTCATCATGGTCGAGGTAATAGCACCACTCGCTGAGCACGATCAGTTCGAACCGGCCCTGCGGCCACTGTGCCGGCAAGCGGCTCTGGCACACCTGGGCGTGGGCAAAACCCTGCAGGCGCGCCTGGGCCAAGGCCACCGCCTTGGCCGCGGTGTCGCAACACACCAGCTGGTCACAGCGCGGCGCCAGTTCGGCGCTTAATTCGCCATTGGCGCAGCCGGGCTCGAAAATCGAGGTGTAGCGCGGTTTGCTCAGCAACCCCAGGGTCAAGGCCCGTTTGCGCTGCTCGTACCAGCGCTGGCGAAAGGCCCAAGGGTCGTCATTGTCGACAAACAGTTGATCGAAATAGGCGGTGGCAACACTCATACAAACACCACTTCAAAAGGTTGCAGTAGCCGCTCCAGCACATGGGGCGGCAATACGGGCGGCAAGTCGATCTGCGGATCACCCTCCAACTGGCTGGTGAACGCGTGCAGGGCGTGGCGCTTGCGCGCTACGGCAGCGGGCGTCAGGGCGATCTTGTGCGCACGGTGCCAGGGCACCCGCGGGTCCTCTGGGGTTGCCCAGTGCCAGGTCCATACCGGCAACTCGATCAACTGCGCGCCTACGGCCCGGGCCGCCTGGGCACTGGCTCGGCCTACGGCTTCGTGGTCGCAATGGCCGTCTTCGCGCCAGGTGGTGAACACCACGTCGTGGGGGTGCAAGTGTTGCTGGATAAATTCAACCAGTGCCGGTTCCCGCGCCTGTACCTGGCTGTCGGAAAAACCACCACGCAGCCAGCTCAGCCGTTGCGGCGACCAGCCCAGGCGGTGCAGCGCCTCGGCCGACTCCTGGGGGCGCACCTCGCGTAAACGCTGGCGCGGCCAGCGGGCCGAGCCGGGGTGGCTGGCGCAACCATCGGTCACCGAGACCAGCAGCAACTCGCGGTCCAGTGCCGCCAAGCCTTGCAACAGGCCGCCACAGCCCAGTACTTCATCGTCTGGGTGGGGCGCGATAATCACCGCGCGACAGCCAGCAGGCACCAGTTGCGCGATGCTGATCAGGGGCAGGCCGGCGACCCGAGTGGAGCCTTGCCAGGCGCGCAGCGAGGTGCCTTGGCCGACAATCGGGTTGGCGTTCACAGCTGCCACGTCCCTGGTGATTGCTGCGACAGCTGCTGGCCGAGGGCCGCCAGGTCACGCTCGGCGTGGCTTTGGCGCAAGTACACCGGCAAGTCGGCGATCAGCCGGGCAAAGTGCGGATCCTGGCAATACGGCCCGGCGCCCATGGCCCGGCCAACGTGATGGATGACCTCGTTGGCCGTCGCCTCAATGACTGCTCGCGCTCGGCGGGCGAGCAGTTGGGCATTGGCCTGAGGTTGCTCATCGATCTGCCGTGCAGCGCTGCGCAACACCATGGCGCCAGCATGCAACGCCATGTCCACCGCGCCCAGGTGGGCCAGGGCATGGGGTTCTTCGCGGCGGCCACAGTGTTCGCGCAGGGCCTCGGCCAAACGTTGCGCCGCGCCGTACCAACAGGCGGCGATACCAACCCCGCCTTGCCAGAAACCCGGGCGTTGCAGGTAATCCCCTGGCCCGCCGACCGCTACTGCAACGGCGGTGTCGAAAACCACCTCGACACTTGCACAGGCTTGCATGCCCACGGCTCGCCAGCCGTCGCCGGTCACTTCGACACCCGGCTGAGCCATCGCCACCGCGACCAGCTGTTGGCGTTGCTGCTCATCCCAGGCAGTCAGTAATCCATGACTGACCACCGCAGCGCCGGAGCACCAGGCCTTGCGGCCCTCCAGCAGCAGCTGGCTGCCGGCGCGTCTGACCTGCACCCGGGCCGCCGGCGGTTCGGCGGCCCACATGCCCCAAGTGCTGCCCGCAGGCGGGGCCTGGCTGCCGAGTTCGGCCATGATTGCCAGCGCGTCAGTGTGCCCTTCGTACAACTTGCACAGGCTCAAATCGTGGCCGGCCACCTGGGCCAACTGGCTGAAACGCACCAGTGTCTGCCCGCCACCGGGGCGCGGCAACTGGTCCAGGCCCGCGTCCACCAGGGCCTTGAGGGTCAGGCCAAGGCCCTCGATTTCAGCCAGTGGGTGGCGGTTGAGTTGTAGAAAATCGTGCAATGCCATTTCACACCTCTTCCTCATGCTGCAGTTCGAACAGTAGCAGCGAGCGCCCGGTCACGGCATATTCGTGGTCAAAGTCAAAACGCTCCTGACCGCGTACGGCCGGCTGGTTGGTGTCGACCATGCAGGTCCAGAAGCCGCCATCCGGCACCTGGGGCAAACGGAAATTCACCAGGTCATGGTGCGCGTTCACCACCAGCAGCAGCGTAGCATCGGCCCCTGGCCGGCGAATCCCGGTTTCCTGGGCGCGTCCGTCCATCAACATCCCCAGGCAACGGCCCTGGCTGTCTTCCCATTGTTCGATGGACATTTCGTTGCCATCGGGGGCCAGCCAGGTCACGTCCTTGACCCCGATGTCTTCGTTGTAGTCGCCCACCAGGAAGCGCCCGCGACGCAGGATGGGGTAGGCCAGGCGCAGCTTGATCAGGCGCTTGACGAACTTGAGCAAGGACTTGCCATCTTCATCCAGCTCCCAGTTGACCCAGCCGATTTCACTGTCCTGGCAATAGGCGTTGTTGTTGCCGTGCTGGGTACGTGCGAACTCGTCCCCGGCCACCAGCATCGGCGTGCCCTGGGCCAGCAATAGGGTGGCGAAGAAGTTACGCATCTGGCGCAGGCGCAGCGCGTTGATCTCGGGGTCTTCGGTGGGGCCTTCGACGCCGTGGTTCCACGACAGGTTGTTATTGCTGCCGTCCTGATTGTTCTCGTCGTTGGCTTCGTTGTGCTTGTCGTTGTAGGACACCAGGTCGTGGAGGGTGAAGCCATCGTGGGCGGTGATGAAGTTCACCGAACTGTAGGGGCGGCGCCCGCGCTGGTTGAACATTTCGCCGGAAGCGGTCATGCGCCCGGCAAAGTCGGCCAGTTGCCCATCATCGCCTTTCCAGAACGCGCGCACGGTGTCGCGGAAACGGTCATTCCATTCCACCCAACCTGGCGGGAAGTTGCCCACCTGATAACCACCGGGGCCCACATCCCAGGGTTCGGCGATCATTTTCACCTGGCGCAGCACCGGGTCCTGCCGGCAGGCGACCAGGAAGCTGTGGCGTTCGTCGAAACCGTCGTGGTAGCGCCCGAGAATGGTCGCCAGGTCGAAGCGGAAACCATCCACATGCATTTCCGTGGCCCAGTAGCGCAGGGAATCGGTGACCATTTGCAGCACGCAGGGGTGGCTCAGGTCCAGGGTGTTGCCGGTCCCGGAATCGTTGATGTAGAAGCGCTTGTCGTCGGGCATCAGGCGGTAGTAGGAGGCATTGTCGATGCCGCGCATGGACAGCGTCGGGCCCTGCTCGTTGCCTTCGGCGGTGTGGTTGTAGACCACATCGAGGATCACCTCCAGCTTGGCTTCGTGCAGGTGCGCGACCATTTCCTTGAATTCGGCGATCTTGCCACTGGCCAGGTAGCGCGGGTCGGGGGCAAAGAAGGCGATGCTGTTGTAGCCCCAATAGTTGGTCATGCCTTTTTGCAGCAGGTGCTGGTCATTGACGAAGGCATGGATTGGCAGCAGCTCTACGGATGACACGCCCAGTTGGCGAATGTGCTTGAGCACGTCATCGACCATCAGCCCGGCGCAGGTGCCGCGCACCGCCTCAGGGACCGAAGGATGGCGCATGCTGATGCCGCGCAAGTGGGTCTCGTAGATGATCGTGCGATCCCAGGGCGTGCGCACCGGCTGGTCGTTGCCCCAGGTGTGGGCCGGGTCGATGACTTTGCATTTGGGCACGAAGGGCGCGCTGTCGCGCTCATCAAAGCTCAGGTCGGCATCCGGGTGGCCGATGGTGTAGCCAAACAGGGCTTCGGACCACTTGAGCTCGCCCACCAGTTGCTTGGCATAGGGGTCGATCAACAATTTGTGATGGTTGAAACGATGGCCATTGGCAGGATCGTAGGCGCCGTAGACGCGGTAGCCATAGATCAGCCCGGGGTGGGCGTCGGGCAAGTAGCCGTGGAACGTCTCGTCGGTGTATTCCGGCAGTTCGATGCGCTCCAGTTCTACTTCGCCGGTATCGTCGAACAGGCACAGCTCGACCTTGGTGGCATTGGCCGAGAACAGCGCGAAATTGACCCCCAGACCGTCCCAGGTCGCGCCGAGGGGGAAGGGCAAGCCTTCACGAATCCGCGATGGCTCGGTATCGGGTGTCTTGCTCATAGTGTTGCTCCTGCAAAGTTTTTCCGGGCCGAACGGGGCCGTGCTGACATCAGGTCAGATCAATCGTTGAGCTGTTTTGTAGGAGCCGGCGAGCCGGCTCCTACAGGAAGGTGGGGTCAGCCGACGGGCTTGCGTGGGGCTCGGGGCTTTTTGGCGGCGGCGGGTTTTTCCGCAGGCGGTTTTGCCTTGGCCGCCGGTTTGGCCTTGGGTTTGCTGGGTGTCAGGGCCTCGGCTTCGGCCAGTTTGCGGGCCATTTCCCAATGGCGGGCTTCCTGGCCTTCGGGCTTACCTTCGGACTCCCAGATCTGATACGCGAATTCACGGACGCGCTTGTCTTCGGTGCTCATCGCAATGCTCCTCACAGAAAATTTCAGCTTTCTTGATCGTCAGAATGGATAAAGACATTCACCGGGACATCCCCCAGGGCAGCGCTGATCAGTAGCTCCTTGTTGGGTGTGACTGCGCCTGTTTGCAAAAGTCCCTTCCAATTTTGCATCGTGGCGTCGAACGGTAATTTGATCCGGGTATCGCCCCAAACTTGCGCATCTACCCGGGGTTGGGCGCTGTTTTCAAGCAGGGCGTGGGTCCAGCGCGGTACCACCACCAACAGCCATTGGCCTTGATACTCGCGACTGAAAGCCACCACCCGCTGGGCATGCTTGCCCAGCACTTGCAGCGGTTCATAGCGGCCCCTGGCAAACAGCAACGGGTGGGCCTTGCGCAGGTTCAACACCTGGGCAATCAACGCCTGCTTCAGGTGCCCGTCACGCCAGCGCTCAAGCAAGGCGCCCGGTGCTGCCGCCAGTGCCCGTTGCCGGGCGCTGAAATCCACCGCCCGCCGGTTGTCCGGATCCACCAGGCTCAAGTCCCAGAATTCGTCGCCCTGGTACAGGTCCGGCACGCCGGGCACGGTGTTGCGCAGCAAGGATTGCGCCAGCCCGTTCAGGGCCCCGGCGGGGGCGATGGCCTCGGCGGCAGCGTGGATCGCCGTGCGCAAGGGCAGGCCGACCGGGTCGAGCAGCAGGCGTGTGAGGAACGCTTCGACACCCTGCTCGTAGAGGTCGTTGGGCGCACTCCAACTGCTGTGCAATTTGGCTTCGCGCAGGGCTTTTTGTTGCCATTGCCAGAGGCGTTGCTGGTAGTCGTCGATGTCGTGCAGGTCCAGGGGCCAACTGCCCAGCAGCACCTGGTAGAGGATCAGCTCATCGCCGGCCGAGGGAATGCCCGGCTCATCGCGCAACGGCATGGCCAGCCGGCGCCAGTGCTGCACCTGCTCGACATACCACGGCGCACATTCACTGAGTACCGCCAGGCGCGCGCGGCTGTCTTCGCCGCGCTTGTGGTCATGGGTGGCGGTGGCCAGCAGGTTATCGGGGAAAGTCTGCAGGCGTTGCTGGTTGGCGGCATGAAAGTCAGCCAGGGGCGCGCTGAACTGTTCGGTGCAAAAGCCTACGTCATTGCGCGAGAGCAATACCGCCGAGCGGTAGAAGGCGGTGTCTTCCACGGCCTTGGCGGCTGCGGGCGAGGTCAGTTGCTGGAAACGCACGCAGGCGTGCTTGAGGATCTTGCGCGGTTGCCCCACGGGACGCTCGCGCCAGGTTTGGCCACCGAGCCACTGTTGCAGGTAGTCGAGCACTGGCCAGTCGGCTTCGCTCAAGGTCCCTCGGGCGCCGGCCAGGGCCTGTTGGAACACGCTCTCGTCAGCGGCGCTGCGGCCACGGGCGCTGATATAGGTGCGATACACCGGGAAGTGCACGACCAGCTCCTGCAATGCACGGCGGATCGCGCCCAGGGTCAAGTCGCGGCTCATCACGTCGGCGCGGGCTACTTGCAGCAGGGCCTGGGCCACGCTTTCAAAATCCCCGGCCAGGGAGCCGTTGAGGATCTGTTGCCGGGCCAGCCAGGCTTCCTCGATAAACGCCGAAGGCCGTTCAGTGGCCTCGCGCCAGAGCCGGGCCAAGGCTTCGAACCCCTGGGGGTCGTGCTGCACCAGCGACACCTGGTTCATGAATTCGTAGCCGGTGGTGCCATCTACCCGCCAGTCTTCACGCAGGGTTTCGCCGGCGCCGAGGATCTTCTCGACAAAGATCGGCAAGTGGCGGTTTGGCGACAGTCCATCCACGCGCCGCCGCAACTTGCGGCAGTAACCCCGTGGATCGGCCAGGCCGTCGATATGGTCAATGCGCAGGCCGTCCACCAGGCCCTCGCTGATCAGTTGGAAGATCTTGCTATGGGTGGCCTCGAACACCGTGGTGCGCTCCACCCGCAGGCCGCCGAGCTCGTTGACGTCGAAAAAGCGCCGCCAGTTGATGTCATCCGCTGCCGTGCGCCAACTGGCCAAGCGATAGGCTTGCTGTTCGAGCAACTGATGCAGGCGGGCAAAACCTTGAGGTTGGCGCGCATCAAACATTTCCAGGGCGTGTTCGATGGCCGCCAGGGTCAGTGGGGCCTGCGCGCGCTGCGCCAGTGCCTGTTTCAGGCTGGCGGCTTGAGGCCAGGCATCGGCCTGATACGCCAGGGCGCTGAAGCGGTCGGCCAGGTCTTTGAGGGGAGGATGGGCGCGCAGGATATCGCCGTAGTCACTGGGGCAGATCGGGAAGCGGTGTTCGTAGTGTTCGACAAAAAAACTGCCCTGGGCCGGGTCAAAACGCAGGGGCAGCGTACCGCTTTGCAAGGCTTCGCCGTAGTCGCTACCGAGGAAAGGCATTAACAGTTGGCCCTTGAGCAGCGGGTCCGGCGAGTGCCACTGGATATCGAAGAATTCGCTGTAGGGGCTCAGGCGCCCCCATTCCAGCAGGTCCAGCCACCAGGGGTTGTCGCTGCCGCCGACGGCCATGTGGTTGGACACGATATCCAGAATCAGGCCCATGTCGTGCGCGCGCAAGGCCGCCACCAGGCGACGTAGCGCCGGTTCGCCGCCCAGCTCGGGGTTGACCGTGGTTGGGTCGACGACATCGTAGCCATGCATCGAGCCGGCGCGGGCCTTGAGCAGGGGCGAGGCGTACAGGTGGCTGATGCCCAGGCTGGCGAAATAGGGCACCAGCGGCACCGCATCATCGAGGGTAAAGCCCTTATGGAATTGCAGGCGTTGGGTGGCCCGTAGCAAGACGGCGTTCATCGATCACGCTCGAAGGCCTGATTGCGCGCCACCGCCAGCAACTCCAGGCGGCGGGCGGCGTTCTCATTGTCGAGCAATTGCGCAGCGTCCCCCGGCAGGCGCCGGCGCCAATTGGGATGGGTGTCGATGGTGCCGGGCAGGTTGGCTTGTTCTTCGACGCCCAGGGCGTCTTCCAGGGGCAGTATGACCAGCGGTGCGCGGGTGTGGCCGAGGTAACGCACGCTGGCATCGAGTATATGGTCGGTTTCGTTGCGCCACTCATCGCGAAAATTCTGCGGGTCTTGCGCCAGGGCCCGGCGCAGAGCCTCGCGCTCACCCTGGCGGTGCTCGCTCCACTGCTCAACGGTGGGCGCATCGATCAGCCCCAGTTGCACATTCCAGTCGATATCGCGGCTGTGCCACCAGCCGTTGAGTGTCGGCAGGTCATGGGTGCTGGTGGTGGCCAGGGCGTTGTCCGGCCAGTCGAGGATCGGCGTGAAGCACCCGCCATGGTCCTGTTCAAACAACAGCACGCGCATGCCAAGCATGGCGCGGGCGCTGAGTTTTTCCCGCAGGCCATCGGGCACCGTGCCCAGGTCTTCGCCCAGCACAATCGCCTGGTGCCGGCTGGATTCCAGGGCCAGCAGGCGCAGCAGGTCATCCACCGGGTAATACAGGTACGCGCCTTGTTTGGGCGAGGCGTCCTTGGGGATGACCCACAGCCGTTGCAGGCCCATCACATGGTCGATACGCAAACCGCCGGCATGGGCGAAGTTGGCCCGCAGCATTTCGATGAACGCCCGGAAACCATTGCGTTTGAGGCCTTCGGGGGAGAACGCGGAGATGCCCCAGCCTTGGCCAGCACGGTTGAGGATATCCGGTGGCGCGCCGACGGTCAGGTCGGCCAGCAGTTCGTCCTGACGGCTCCAGGCCTGGCTGCCGCCGCCATCGGCGCCCACGGCCAGGTCGGCAATCAGGCCGATGCCCATGCCACTGCCGCGTGCGGCTTGTTGTGCGCGCTCGAGGCAGCGGGCGATCAACCATTGGTTGAAGGCATAAAAACCAATGGCTTCGGCCTGTTCGGCGGCAAATTGTGCCAGCGCGGCGCTGCCCGGGTCGCGCCAGTCCTCGGGCCACTGGCGCCAGTCGAGGCTTTCACCGTTGGCGGCGCGCGCGGCTTGCACGGCTTCAAAGCGGCAGTGGTTTTCCAGGGCCTCGCCACCGGCCTGACGGAAACTCATGAAGTCAGCCTGCTGCGGGTGTTCACCCTGGCGGAAATCCTCGTACAGTGCCCGCAGCAAGCGTTGCTTGGCCTTGGCGGCGGCGGGCCAGTCGATCAGGCTTTGTTGTTCCAGCTCTTGCAGTTCATCGGCCAGCCCGGTGGACTCGATGGCGCTGCGCAGTGCGCGCTCGCCGAGGATGCAACCGGGCGAGGCATACAAGCTATTGAGGAACAGGCGGCTGGACGGTGAATAAGGGCTGAAATGCTCGGTATCGGCACTGAACATTGCGTGCATCGGGCTGATCGCCAGGGCGTCGACGCCCCGTTCCGCGGCAGCGCGAGCCAGTTGTTCCAGGGCCTGGGTATCACCGAACCCACCATCGCCTGCGCGGCGCAAGGCATATAGCTGGGCACTCAGGCCCCAGGCGCGGGCGGGCTGGCTATCCACTGCCTCGGCAACGCTGAAACACTGATGGGGGGCAACGGCCAGGGTGAAGGACTGGTCGGCGATCTGCACTCGGTGGTAGCCCACGGGCAGGACGCCGGGCAGGCTGGCGTCGGCATCCAGCGCCAGGCCTTGGGTGCTGCCGTCCTCCAGGTGAACCTGGCATGCCGTACCAGGGGCAAAGTAGGCGGCCAGGTCAAGGCCGGTGCCCACGTCCACGGTCAACAGCGGCGCCAGGTGCCTGTCCTGCTGCACGCGCTCCAGTTCTTGCAGGCTGGCGGCGATGGCCGCGTCGGTGTCGGCGGGGTGGCCGAGGCCTTGGAGCACGGCGCGCAACGCGTCGGCGCTGACATGCTGCGGGCGGCCGTTGGCGTCGATCCAGTCCACCGCCAGGCCCGCACGGCTGGCGAGTATTTCCAATTGCGCTTCGCTCAAGAGTGCTCTCCAACAGATGATGAGGTGTCACCCGGCGTCAGGCTGACGCGGGCAGAGAAGGGCGTAAGTGACTTAAGGTCGCTGCTGGTGCTGAACAGTTCGCGGAGGCCGGCCGGGTGATGCAGGGTGGCCGGGCTCAGGTTGAGATCGATCTGCAATAGGCTGCCGTTGCCCAGGCGCCAGCGTGCAGACACCGCGCCCTGGCCCAGGATTTGCGCGCCGAGGGCAGTGCTGCCGGGCAGGTGGGGCACGATGTGCTGTTGGCGCAGGCCCAGCAGTTGGCGGTACAGCGCGGCCGGCGCCTGGGTAAATTGCGGAATAGAGCGCTCAAAGGTCTGCAGCGCGTTGGGGTCGGGAATCTGCGCGCGACGTGCGGGGTCACTGAAGGCGGCGAAGTCAGCAAATTCATTGCGCCGGCCTTCGCGCACGGCTTCGGCCAGTTCGCCGTGATGGTCGGTGAAGAACAGAAACGGCTGTTCGGCGTTGACTTCATCACCCATGAATAGCAGGGGGATCATCGGCGACATCAATAACAGCGTGGTCGCCGCCTGCAACGCCTGGGGCGAACACAGTTGGTGCAGGCGCTCACCGAGGGCGCGGTTGCCGATCTGGTCGTGATTCTGCAAAAACAGCACAAAGGCGCTGGGCGGCAAATGAGCGCTGGGCTCGCCGCGCCGAGTACCGTGGCGGGTGGTCTCGCCCTGATACACAAAGCCTTCGCCCAGGCAGCGGGCGAGTTTGGCGGTGGGATCATCGGCAAAATCGGCGTAGTAGGCGTCGGTCTCGCCGGTCAACAGCACATGCAGGGCGTTATGCCCGTCATCGTTCCATTGCGCATCAAAGCCCTGCTGTAACAGGTCGGCCTGATTAAATTCGTTTTCCAGTACCAGCCACACGTGGCGCCCGGGCTCTACCTGCTCACGCACCCGTTGCGCCAGCTCCTTGAGGAACGCCGGCTCGTTGATGGCATGCACCGCGTCCAGGCGCAGGCCGTCGAAGCGGTATTCGTTGAGCCACATCAGGGCGTTATCGATAAAGAAGTCGCGCACTTCGCGGCGGCGAAAGTCGATCCCGGCGCCCCAGGGGGTGTGGCTGTCTTCGCGGAAAAAGCCTTTGGCATACTGGCCTAGATAATTGCCATCGGGGCCAAAGTGGTTGTAGACCACATCGAGAATCACCGCCAGGCCATGCTCGTGGGCCGTGTCGATCAGGTGTTGCAACTGCTCGGGGGTGCCCAGGGATGCCTGCGGTGCGTAGGGCAAGACCCCGTCGTAACCCCAGTTGCGTTCGCCGGGGCACTGGGCCAAGGGCATCAGCTCGATGGCGGTAACGCCCAACTCTGCCAGGCGTGGCAGGTGCTGCTCGACTGCGGCGTAACCACCCAGTATCCCCACATGCAGCTCGTAGATCACCGCTTCATGCCAGGGCCGGCCTTGCCAGGTGGCGTGGCGCCAAGGGTAGGCCAGGGGATCGACCACCACGCTGTCGCCATGCACGTCGGCATGTTGCAGGCGTGAGGCAGGGTCCGGCACCTTCTGCTCACCATCAATGGTGTAGTGGTAGCGGGTGCCGGCTCCACAGCGTACATGGGCGACAAACCAGCCCTCTGCCTGGGGCAGCATGGGCACTGACTGACCATTGTGCAGCTCGACGCTGACATCAGACGCGTCAGGCGCCCACAGGGCGAAGCGGGTATGTTGCGCATCCTGCATGATCGCGCCGTGGGGCCATGTTTCCAGAGTCCGTAACGGCATCTATCCCAACCTCTTTATGCTTTCCCTGATTTTCCCAGCGCTTTCGCTACCAGTTGTTCGTAAAGTTCGGCGTAGGGTTCCACCGCCTGGCACCAGTTGAACGGCGCGGCCATGGCCCTGCAGCGCATGGCGTTGAGCAGGCCGGGGAAGGCAAACACCTTGAAGGCGCGCGCGAGGGCGGCTTCGTAGCTCTGCACGGTGGATTCGTCGAACAAAAAGCCGGTCACGCCGTCTTCGATGGTGTCTGCCAGGCCGCCGGTATTACGCGCCACCGGCAACGAGCCGAAGCGCTGGGCGTACATCTGGCTCAGGCCGCAGGGCTCGTAGCGTGAGGGCATCAACAAAAAGTCGCTGCCGGCAAACATGCGGCGGGCATCGGTTTCGTTGAAGCCGATCCGCACCCCGATGCGCCCGGGGAACCGCAGGGCCAGGGCGCGCATGGCCTGTTCTTCTTCCGGCTCGCCACGGCCGATAATCGCGATCTGCCCGCCGTTTTCCACGATAAAGCCGGCGACCGCTTCCGTCAGGTCCAGGCCTTTCTGGTACACCAGGCGCGACACTACGGCGAACAACGGGCCGGTGGACTCGTCCAGGCCGAACAACTTGCGCACGTGGCTGGCGTTGACCGCCTTGCCTTGCCAATCGCCGATATTGAACGGGTGATCCAGGTGCGGGTCGGTGGACGACTCCCAGCTTTCATCGATGCCGTTGGGAATACCACTGAGCAGGCCTTGCTGGGTCTTGCTGGCAAGGAAGCCATCCAGGCCGCAACCGAACTCGGGGGTGGTGATCTCCCGGGCGTAGGTGGCGCTGACCGTGGTGATATGGCTGGAATACGCCATGCCGGCCTTGAGGAAGGACATCTTGCCGTAGAACTCCATGCCCTCCTGTTGCAAGGCATGTTCGGGAATCCCCAGCTCCGGGCACGAGGCCAGGCTCACCACACCCTGGTAAGCCAGGTTATGAATGGTGAACAGGGTGGGGGTGCGTGACCCACGCCAGTGCATATAGGCTGGCGCCAGGCCAGCCGGCCAGTCATGGGCGTGCACCAGGTCCGGGCACCAGTGGATTTGCGCGAGGTTGGCGGCAATATCGGCGGCTGCCAGGCCCAGGCGGGCGAAGCGGATATGGTTGTCAGGCCAGTCGCGACCGTTGTTGGCGCCATAGGGCGTGCCTTCACGCTCGTACAGTTCGGGGCAGATCAGTACATAGATGACCAGGCCATCCTTGAGGTCCATGCGCCCGATCTTGCAGGGCGGCAGCGCGGCATGGCCGCCCAGTTCGCCGATGATATGGATCGGGTTGTCGCTGTCGAGCACCTGGCGGTAGCCGGGAATCAACACCCGTACATCGTGCAGGTGCGCCATGGCACGGGGCAAGGCGGCGGACACATCTCCCAGGCCACCGGTTTTCACCAGGTCGGCCAGTTCCGAGGTCACAAACAGGACTTTCTTGCGATTGGGGTTTTGAGACGAGACCGGCCGCACTGCGCCGGGAAGGTCAACCAAGGCGGTTGGCCCATCGACCGGCTGACTGAAACGCTGTCCCTGAATTCCCGAAGCGGCACTGATCATAATTATTCTCTCCCATGTGTTGGTCAGCTGAGGGCCTGGCGCCCTCAGCGAAAGTCAACCGCGTCCTGCGGTCACGCGCACTAGCACTGCACAGACTGGCAAGGCTTATGCCAATTGCACCGAACTGATAAATAGATTGGATGGGCGGACGTCCGGCTGGCGCCGGTAGCGTGCGTCCTACCTTAAACCTGACCTACGGCAGAGTTGGAAAGTTTCGATTTATTGCGGGGGCTTTTGTTCTGATCGTGACCCATCGGTCATGAGTCTAGGACAGAGCCCAGAGCCTGCAAGGGTTGTAGGAAAATTTTGTAGGACAATTATATTTTTCAGCCAGGCGCTCCCCTTGTAGAAGCTGGCTTGGCGGCGATGGCGGCCTTGAGAAATGCCGCGTTGCCCAGGGCTTCATCGCCGGCAAGCCGGCTCCTACGGGGCGGGTGCCTCTTCGTGGGGCATCGTGGCTGGGCTGCTCGATAGGAGTGCAGTCGGCTACTTAAAGTGATTTGTTAAGAGTTGATATCTATATAAATCAATGCTTTATAAGAAATATGTGAAGTAAATAATCAGATAAGGCTGCGCAAGGTCTGCCCACTGGCCCACGCCTGGATGTTTTCGATCATCTGCCCATAGAACTGCCGGTAGTTCTGCTCGCTGACATAACCCACATGGGGCGTCGCCAGAACATTGGGCAGATGGCGAAACGGGTGATCGACCGGCAACGGCTCCTGGCCGAACACATCCAGGGCCGCGCCCGCCAATCGCCCATGGCGCAGCGCATCGACCAACGCCGCCTCATCGACGATCGGCCCCCGTGCGGTGTTGACCAGTCGCGCACCGGGTTTCATCCAGCCCAGGGCCTGGGCGTCCACCAGGCCACGGCTGCGTTCGCTGAGTACCAAGTGAATCGACAGTACATCGGCCTGCTCGAACAGTTCGCGCTTGCTGACCCGGGTCACACCCACTGCGGCGGCTCGCTCTGCGGTGAGGTTTTCACTCCACGCGATCACAGACATACCAAACACCTGGCCAAACTGCGCCACCCGCTGGCCGATGCTGCCCAACCCGAGGATGCCCAGGGTCTTGCCATGCAGATCGACGCCCAGCCCTTGCTGCCACTGGCCGGCGCGCAGGGAGTTCGCTTCGGCCAGCAGATTGCGGGTGGATGCCATGATTAATGCCCAGGTCAGCTCGGGCGCCGCGTGTTTGTAGCTGTCGGTACCGCACACCTGGATGCCCAGGGCCTTGGCGGCGACAAGGTCGATGGCGGCATTGCGCATGCCGCCGGTAACCAGCAATTTAAGGGCCGGCAGCCCCTGCAACAGCGCCTTGTCGAAGGTTGTGCGCTCACGCATCAGGCAAATCACCTCAAAACCCTGCAAACGCTCGATCAGGGTCGCGGTGTCGGCGGGATAGTCATGCAGGAAGTGCACCTTGCCGATCGCTTGCAGGGCGGACCAATCCACTACGTCACGTGCCACATTTTGCCAATCGTCAATGACTGCGATCTGTACTGACATACACACCTGCCTCGGGTTAAGTGGAATTAGAGCGCCTTGAGTCCTTGCAACAGCGCCTGGTGAAAGCGCGCGGGTTCTTCCATCTGCGGGGCATGGCCCAGGCCAGGGAACTCCACCAGGGTCGAATGGGGGATGAGCTTGGCCACCTGCTTGCCCAGTTCGTTGTAGCGGCCGATCCTGGCCTTGACCTCGGGCGGTGCGTTATCACTCCCGATGGCGGTGATATCAGACGTACCAATCAGCAGCAGGGTGGGCATCTGCAGGTCCTTGAACTCGTAGTACACCGGCTGGGTGAAGATCATGTCGTAAATCAACGCCGAGTTCCACGCCACCCGTTTGTGGCCAGGGCCCTGGTTCAAGCCGACGAGCATGTCGACCCAGCGCTCGTATTCCGGCTTCCAGCGCCCGTCGTAGTAGGTCTTGCGCTCATAATCACGCACGCCGTCGGCATTCAGTTTCAACTCGCGCTCATACCATTGGTCGACGCTGCGATAGGGCACGCCCAGGGCTTTCCAGTCCTCCAGGCCGATCGGGTTGACCAGCGCCAGTTGCTCGGTTTGCGTGGGGTAGAGCAGGGCATAGCGGGTAGCCAGCATGCCACCGGTGGAATGGCCGACAAGAGTGGCCGTGGAGATGCCGAGCTTTTGCAGCAACTGATGAGTGTTGATTGCCAACTGCTGGAAGCTGTACTGATAGTGCTCGGGCTTGCTGGAGGTGCAGAAGCCGATCTGGTCCGGCGCGATCACCCGGTAGCCGGCTTCGCTCAGGGCCTTGATCGACGCCTCCCAGGTCGCGCCGCAGAAGTTCTTGCCGTGCATCAACACCACATTGCGGCCATTGGCAGGGCTTTTGGCGGGCACGTCCATATAACCCATTTGCACGGATTGGCCCTGGGACTGGAAGTCGAAATGTTCGACCGGATAGGGGTACTGGAAACCTTGCAACTGCGGGCCATAGCTTGGGCTTTGCGTGGCTGCCAAGGCAGGCAGGGCGCAAGCGGCCAGCAGACCGGTAAGGACAAACGAGCGTGTCAATGGCATGGGAAAGCTCCAGGGGCGATGCTCCCGGATGCTGTGGTGGGTGGATTAAGCGGGGATTAACCGGTTACATCCAGTGCAGCGTCAGCATTGCCACCACGGCATAACGAGCCGCCTTGGCCAGGCTGACGATTAACAAAAAACGCCACAGCGGCTCCTTCATCACCCCGGCCACCAGGGTCAGTGGATCGCCAATAATCGGCAGCCAACTGAGCAGCAGTGACCAATGGCCCCAACGTGAATAGTGGCGGCGGGACTTTTCCAACTGCGCGGCGCTCACTGGAAACCAGCGGCGATCCTTGAACAGTTCGACCGAGCGCCCCAGCAACCAGTTGACCCACGAGCCCAGGACGTTACCCAGGGTCGCGACCCCCAGCAGTAACCCTACCCAATAGCGGTCATTGAGCAGCAGCGCTACCAGCACCGCTTCCGATTGCAGCGGCAACAGGGTGGCCGCTCCAAAAGCGCTGAGAAACAGCCCCGCATAGCCTGCAAGCATTGCTCAGTGAGCCGGGTATTCGGCTACCACCACATCTTTGCCGGCACGGGTCAGGCCAATGACTTGATAGGCGTCGCTCATCCCATCCATTTCCATGCCTGGCGAGCCCATGGGCATGCCCGGTGCGGCGATGCCCAGCAGGTCATCACGTTTGCGCAGGGCCAGTACCTGATCGGCGGGTACGTGGCCTTCGACGAATTTGCCGTCGATCACGGCGGTATGGCAAGACGCCAGGCGGGGTGCTACGCCCAGTCGCTGTTTGACCGAGCTCATGTCGGCTTCAACATGGTCGTTGACCTTGAAGCCGTTGCTTTCGAGGTGGCTGATCCATTTTTTGCAGCAGCCGCAATTGGCATCACGGTGCACGTCAATCGGGATCAGTTCGGCGGCCTGGGCCAGGGTGGTCATGAACAGGGCGGACAGTAAAGTCAGGCGCAGGGTGGTTTTCATAGACAGGTCCCATGGGTTACGGAGTGCGCAAAGAGGGCGCATTGTCCGCGCTTTTGCGCATCAGGTGAGGTGGTTATGTTTCGAAATTATACGAGCACGCCACAACCCCGAAGCTTATCGTCCGCAGCTTTCAGCAAACTGAGAGGAAGATGACAAATTTGTCAGTTCAGGATGATTCCAGGCGCTGCTTGAGCTGGTCCATGGCCTGATTCGACAGCTCTACCATGCGCGCTTCCAAGGTGTTGAGCTTCAGTTCGGTCTCGTAGCTGAGCACGCGAGTGAACAAGGTGCCGCTGCCGCGAGGTTGTAGATAGTAGTGAATGCAGCCATCTACCGCGAGCGAGGTAAAAACCGTCTTGAACTCCCGCGGCGGCTCGGCAATCTGCACCCGGTAGCTCATGGGCACACGCACCCCGAGCAAGTCGATCATCTCGGTAAACCGCTGGCCGGCAGGCAGCGAGCCGCTGGTGCCGGTGTCGGCGCTCAGGGATGTGGGGTGCCATTCGTGCCAGCGGTCCGGTTGGGTGACGTAGTCGTAGACGGCTTCGATGGGGGCTTGGATATAGCGTTCCTGGCTAATCTGCCTGACGTGGGCCTGGTGCTCGACAGCGTTCATGACACACCTCCTGTGTGGTGAGACGGAGCATTAGGAGCTGTCAGAATAGTCGTACTTGGCGACAGTGCGCGCAAAGATGTGTCGCCGATTGAAGCCTGTGTGAGTAAGCCGAAATTAAAAATGCCCCGTTTAGACTGTTATATCTGACAGGTTCTTTTTTTTGAGTTTCGCTCTCTAATGATCAGGCTCCTCCCATTAACTTAGCAATCATGAAATGGTGAAGAAAATGCCTAGTGACGCGCGCATAGAAATTAAGAACGGTGACGTTAAATCGACTGGAAGGATGGAGGGTGACATTTCAATCAGTGATTCTGATTCTAAGAGCAGCTACTACTTCCGGTCGAATAGCGTTAATTACGTCAACAGTCGTTCAGCCCTCCAAGTAATGGGCATACAGGGGGAATCAGAGAAAAGTACAATTATCGCAGCAGATTTAACGCCGGGAACGCCTTCGGGCTCCTATAAATTTGGAGGGAGTGAAATCACCAGCCTGAGCTATTCCCCGCCGCGTGGAGAACTTTTATGGAAGGTGACAGATGGCGGGATCATTATCACATTTGATGAAGATGGGAAACGTGCTCACGGAGCCTTGCAAATTATCGCCGAGCGTGGAACACAAACTCTAGAAGCGTTTGTGAGTTTCGATGTCAGAAATTAATCAAAGGCCTACTGAGTGATGAATGTTCCCGATCAAGAGAACAATCATCACTTTTTATCAGATCTGATAGTTCTTCAATTCCCGGGCAATCACCAGCCGTTGGATCTCACTGGTTCCCTCATAGATCTGGGTGATCCGCGCATCGCGGTAGTAGCGTTCCACCGGGTAGTCTTCCAGGTAGCCATAGCCTCCATGGATCTGCATGGCCGAAGAACAGACCTTCTCGGCCATTTCCGAAGCGAACAGCTTGGCCTGGGACGCTTCGGACAGGCACGGCTTGCCGGCACTGCGCAAACGGGCGGCATGGAGGATCAGCAGGCGCGCGGCATTGAGGCGGGTCTGCATGTCGGCCAGCAGGTTGGCCACGCTCTGGTGTTCAATAATGGCCTTGTCAAACTGCACCCGGTCACGGGCGTAGGCCAACGCGGCTTCAAAGGCCGCGCGAGCGATGCCCAAGGCCTGGGCGGCGATGCCGATGCGCCCACCTTCCAGGTTGGAGAGGGCAATGGCCAGGCCCTTGCCGCGTTCACCCAGCAGGTTAGCTTCGGGGATGCTGCACTGGTTGAGGGTCACCGCGCAGGTGTCGGAGGCGCGGATGCCCATCTTGTGTTCCGTGCGGTCCACGGTAAAGCCGGGCGTATCAGTGGGCACCAGGAACGCCGAAATACCTTTCTTGCCCAACTCCGGGTCGGTGACCGCAAACACGATTGCCAACTTGGCGCGCTTGCCGTTGCTGACAAACTGTTTGGCGCCGTTGATCACCCACTGGCCATCGCGCAGTTCGGCGCGGGTGCGCAAGTTGTGGGCTTCGGAACCGGCCTGGGGTTCGGTCAGGCAGAAGCAACCGATGGCCTGGCCACTGGCGAGTTCGGCCAGCCAGGTCTCTTTCTGTGCGGGTGTGCCGTAGTTGAGGATAGGGCCGCAACCCACTGAATTATGGATACTCATCAGCGCGCCTACCGCACCGTCACCCGCAGAAATCTCCTCCACGGCCAAGGCGTAGGCCACGTAGTCGACGTAGGTGCCACCCCATTCTTCCGGCACCACCATACCCAGCAGGCCCAGTTCACCCATCTTGGCCACCAGGGCGTCATCGATCCAGCCGGCTTTCTCCCAGGCCTGGGCATGGGGGGCGATTTCACCACGGGCAAAGTCGCGCGCCATGTCGCGAATCATTACCTGTTCTTCTGTAAATTCAATATCTTGCATGATTTATCTCCCGCTCTTTGCGAAGTCTTGGAAGTAGCTGTCGACGTGGCTCTGGTCCAGTGCCGCTAACGTTGGCGGGTTCCAGCGCGGGGATTTGTCCTTGTCGATCAACAGCGCACGCACGCCTTCGATCAGGTCGCCACGGGCAAACCACTGGCGGTCCAGGTGCAGTTCCAGAGCAAAGCAGTCCTCCAGCGCCAGGTGCCGGCCACGTCGCAGCATCTGCAGGGTGACGGCCATGGCCAAGGGCGAGCGAGTCTGCATCAACTGGGCGGTAGTCACGGCCCATTCATGGCTGTCGGCGACGGTCACTTGCTGCAATTGCTCGACAATGCTCGGCACGTCCGGCTGGGCAAAGAAGTGATCGATGGCCGGGCGCAGGGCCGCCAGCGGCGCATCCGGCAATTGTTGCACCGCAAGCTTGGCCAGCAGGCCTTGCAGATCCTTGAGCGGTGAGTCTTGCCACTGCAGGTGGTCGAGTTTCTGATCCAGTTCGGCCAACCTGGCGCTGTCCAGGTACCAGTCGGCGAGCCCGCAATACAGGGCGTCGGCGGCGCGGATCTGCACCCCGGTCACGCCCAGGTAAATCCCCAGCTCACCGGGAATGCGCGGCAGGAAATAGCTGCCGCCTACATCCGGGAAATAACCGATGGCCACTTCCGGCATGGCCAGGCGACTGCGCTCGGTCACCACCCGCAGGTCGGCCCCCTGGACCAGGCCCATCCCACCGCCCAGGACAAAGCCGTCCATCAGGGCTAGGACCGGTTTGCGGTAGTGATGAATGGCCAGGTCGAGGGCGTATTCTTCGACGAAGAAGGCTTCATGCAGCGTGTCGCCGCTCTTGAAACTGTCGTACAGCGAGCGGATATCGCCCCCGGCGCAGAAGGCCTTTTCACCGGCGCCGCGCAGAACCACCGCGTGCACCTGGGGATCAGCGGCCCAGGCGTGCAAATGCGCCGACAGGCTGCGGACCATGTCCAGGGTGATGGCGTTGAGGCCGGCGGGGCGGTTGAGGGTCAGGTGGCCGATATGGTTGCGTACCTCGGCCAGGACGCTGTCCTGGGGGGACTCGGTGCTGCATGTCGCCTGGGACTGAGCCTGAGCAGTCATCTGTAACTCCCTGCTTTTATTGTTCTTTATCAAAATGTTCGCGGACGAACCATCACCGGATCGTACCAGTGCAAATTTGCCCAGTACAACCCGGAATCCTGCAGGTCATCTTTGCATTTATGCAGGGGGGTGTTCGATAAAAAACCAGGGCAGGCGTGCTTAGACCCGACTGGCCAGTACTTGGCCAATGCTGCGGCGGCGAGCGTGGTCTTCGGCGATATGGATCAGCTCTTCGAGCTCAGTGGGGGTGACGTCGAAAAACTGCTCCATTTGCGCCAGCGCTTGCTCCAGGTCCACAGCGGTGATTTTTGGATCTACCTGCGGCGCCGCAGACGGCACCATGACCGGCGCTTCGGCTGGGCCCTTGGGGTAGCGAGTGCGCGTCAGGTTGTTATAGGCCAGGGCCGAGAGCAACAACGTGGCGGCGCCCAACATGACCGGCGCGACTTCCTGCCAGCCCAGGGCGATGGTGGCCGGGTCCGCCAGCACCAGGGTCATCGCCAGGCCCCCCGAAGGCGGGTGCAGGCAGCGTAGCCAGCACATCAGGATCAAGGCCATGCCCGCCGCGAGGCAGGCGCTGCCCAGGGTTCGCCCCAATACGCGGGCCACCAGCAAAGCCACCACGGTGGCGCACAGGTAGCTGCCGATGATCGACCACGGCTGGGCGAGGGCACCCGATGACACGGCGAATAACAGCACGGCGGAGGCGCCCAGCGGGCCCAACAGGTGCATGGCCACTTCCAGGCCATACACCTGGGAGCAGAGCCATACGGTCAATAGAGTGCCCAGGGCCATGCCGATGGCGGCACGGCTCCATTCGGCGGGGCGGGTGTTGATGGCAGCGGGTAACCAGCGAGCGAGCATTGCGGGGCAGTCCAATCTTGAAAGGCGATCACAAAACAATGCCGCTCAGCTACACCTGCAGGTTTGTGCAGGACTGAGTGACATCGGGCAAAAAAAGGGCTTTGCGGTTTGCCGCAAAGCCCTTCGAAAGTTCCAACATTTGGGGGAGGAACCGGCGCAGTGTGCCGTTCAAACAAAACTGTCGCCAATGCATATTAATGCAGCTTAAGTGCAGTAATTTTGCATCAAAACCGCTCATACCCCGGGCTCACCTTGCCCAGTACGCGGTCGTGGTTGGCGCTGCTGTTCAGCGACTGCTGCACGCTCTCCCGCAACCGTGGGTCGCTGGCCAAGGGGCCCTTGAGGGCGACAAGGGCGTCGCGCAACCCCATCAGCCGAGCCAGGGTGGGCAGGGGGATATAGCCGACGTGTACCGGCTCGATAGGCAATGACTCGTCAGGCACGGCAGCGGTCCTCTTAGGGGTGTTTTTGAACGCAGGCGGTAACTAAATAGCGCAATGTGCAGCGAGTGTAACGCTGGGGTCATAGGGCCGGTAGAGGCGCCGCTACCGGCATTTACGGATACAAACGTAGGAGCTTTCTTGATAAAAACCCACCACTCAGTCATCCGTACCCAGGTGCAGCAACACATAGGTGTTTTTATCGAACTGCCCTGTCAGAACCGGCGTCATGCCATGCCAGCGTGGCTCGCCCAGACGCATGAAATCCGCCTTGTCCATCACCAGCCATGCAGGCACCGGCACTGCTGCCAGGTCGCCAGGGGCTTGGGTGAACAATGGCACCCGGTCACATTCCACATTGACCATGAATTTGATGGCCTTGGCGTCTTTACCCAGGCCATGCAATACCAGGGGCGCCGGGTGCTGCCGGATCAGGGCATGAGCCTCGCGGGCAAAGGTGCGGGTGTCATACAGGCGCCGTTCCAGGGGTTCGACCACCAGGATATATACGCTCCACACCGCCAGCACCGCGCAAAACGCCGGCCCGACCGGGCGCCAGTGCCACTTGAGGAGCATCCCGGCGACAACGACCTGCAAGCCAATCAGCAGGCCAACCACGCCCTGGAAATGCTCCAACTGCGCACCAAAGCGATGGCGCGCCACCACTAGCGCCCCCATCAACAGCCCCGGGCTCACTGCCCATAACGCCAGCATCAAGCCTCGCAGCGCCTTGAACAGACGGCCATCTGCCCGATGGAACGGGTACGCGGCAATGATCGCCACCATGGGCATCATGGGCAACAGATAGCGGGCTTTCTTCGCCTCGGGGATCGACAGGCCGAGCATCACGATCAAGCCCGCCGCCGTACAGCCCAGCAGCAATTGCCAACCGCTGTCAGCCTTACGCCGGCCATTGAGCAGCACCGCAAGCAGCGCCAGCAGGGCCAGCGGGTATGCCAGGGCGTAGTTGCCCAGGGAGCTGGTGAAGTAATACAACACGCTGCTTGAACCTTCGCGGCCATCCATGCGCCCGAGGAACTGCATGCGGATCACATCCTGCATAAAGGCCTCGCCGCCACTGACCTTGGCCAGCAACAACAGCAACCCTACGCAGGCCACCAGCAACGCCAGGGCCAGCAGGCCGAAGCTGAACAACGGGCGCCACTGGCGATTGAGCAGGTAAAAGCTGCACAACACGCCGGCAGGGATCACCAGGCCGATGGGCCCGCGAATCGCAAAGCCGAGCAATAACAGGAGCAATAGCCACGGCAGGCGCCGGGGGCTGGCGAAGTGATCGTGGGCGTAGCCCAGGTAAAACACTGCCAGCGTCACCGCCGCCAACATCTGGTCCAGGGACACCGAGCGGGTTTCGCTGATAAACGTACTGCTCAGCAACAGCAACGCAACACTCAGCAACGCCCAGCGCCGCGAGTAGGGCGCGGTCAGGCGGTAGACCAGGGCGACGATCACTGCCGACGCAATGGCCGTCGGCAGCCAGGCACTGAGGCTGGTGACGCGCCCCAGGGGCAGCGACAACAGCCAGGTCAACAAGGTTGAGGTCGACAGGTAGTCGGCATACGGCTGGCCATAGGTCGAGGGGAAAAATCCCGGCCCATGGCGCAGCATTTCCTGGGCGAACAGCACAAAGCGCGAGTCGAAACCGATAATTGCATGGTCCCAGTTGCCGGCGACAAACAGCAGCAGCGCCAGCAGCCCGATACCCCAGGACTGGCGGCGCAAGGTTGCGCCGAGCATGTTGTCCACGCCTCAGGCCTCCAGCAACCGTGGCAGCCACTGTTGCTGGGGGATCGGCAGGTCGCAGGATTGCCCGCGGCCCATGGGGAAGTAATGGAAGCCCTTGCGCGCCAGGCGCTCGGCGTCATACAGGTTGCGCCCGTCAAAGATCACCGGCGCCTTGAGGCGTGCGTGCAGCAGGTCGAAGTCCGGCGCCTTGAATTGCTGCCACTCGGTGCAGATGATCAAGGCGTCGGCCCCGCCCAGGGTCGATTCCGGGGTGCCCATCAGCATCAGGCGCGGGTCATCGCCGTACAGCCTCTGGGTTTCCTGCATGGCCTCGGGGTCGAAGGCCCGCACGTTGGCGCCGGCGGCCCATAGCGACTCCATCAGCACCCGGCTCGGTGCGTCGCGCATGTCGTCGGTGTTGGGCTTGAACGCCAGGCCCCACAAGGCGAAGGTCTTGCCGCGCAGGTCGCCTTTGTAGAACGCGCGGATCCGTTCGAACAGTTTGCTTTTCTGCCGCTGGTTGATGGCTTCCACCGCTTCGAGCAAATCACTCGAGCAATTGGCTTGGCGGGCGCTGTGGATCAGCGCGCGCATGTCCTTGGGGAAGCACGAGCCACCGTAGCCGCAGCCAGGGTAGATAAAGTGGTAGCCGATCCGCGAATCGGCACCGATGCCCAGGCGCACCGACTCGATATCGGCGCCCAGGTGCTCGGCCAGTTCGGCGATCTGGTTGATAAAGCTGATTTTCGTGGCCAGCATGCAGTTGGCGGCGTATTTGGTCAGCTCGGCGCTACGCACATCCATGAAGATGATGCGGTCATGATTGCGGTTGAACGGCGCGTACAAGTCGCGCATTACCTCGCGCACCTCTTCGCGCTCGCAGCCGATGATGATCCGGTCGGGGCGGCGGCAGTCGGCCACGGCAGAGCCTTCCTTGAGGAATTCCGGGTTGGAGACAATATCGAACACCAGGCTGCGCCCGGCCAACGCCTTGTCGATGTGCGCGCGCAAGGTGTCGCCGGTACCCACCGGGACCGTGGACTTCTCCACCAGGATCACCGGTTCGACGCGATGACGGGCCACCGCATCGCCCACCGACAGTACGTACTTCAAATCGGCCGAACCGTCCTCGTCCGAAGGTGTCCCGACCGCGATAAACAGCACTTCGCCATGCTCGACCGCGAGTTTTTCCTGGCTGGTAAAGGTCAACCGGCCGTTTTCCAGGTTTTCCCGCACCAGGCTGGCAAGCCCCGGCTCGAAAATGCTCACATGGCCCTGTTGCAGCAGGCGCACCTTGTTCTCGTCAACGTCCATGCAGATCACATCGTGACCGACCTCGGCCAATACGGTGGCCTGTACCAGGCCAACGTAACCACTACCAAATACGCTGATTTTCATGGGGCATTCCTGGGGCTTGTGTTGCCGATACGACGGGAGTTGATTGTCAAGACGCCGAGGATGACCAGTGCCACCCCCAAGGTTCGCGACAGGGAAAAGGGTTCGTTGAAGCCCGGCAGGCTGGCTGCCAACAGGTACACCAGCACGTAGCTGATACTCAGCAACGAATAGGCGCGCCCGAGGGGCAAGTACTGCAGTGCGCCGAGCCAGCAGAGCATCGACAGCGCATAGGCAACAATCGCCATGATCACTACGCCCAACGCCAGCGGATCCACCGTGGCGTTACCGAGTGCAGTGAGCCAGTCGGCGGGCAAGGGCAGGCGCGTCATGCTCCAGCGCATGCCCAACTGGGCAGCGCTCACCAGCGCGACGCTGGATAACGCCAAGGTAAAACCACGTAACCGGCTCATACCTGGCCCCCCAGCAACAGCACACCCGCCATCACCAGGGCCACGCCAAACCAGTGGCGGCGATCCACCGGCTCATGGAACACAAAGCGCGCCACCAGGGTAATCAAGACAAAGTTCAGGCTGAGCATCGGGTAGGCAATCCCCACCTCCAGGCGTTGCAGTACCAGCAGCCACACCAGCAGGCCCAGGCCCAGACACAACAGGGCCAGCCACAGCCAGGGCGAGCGCAGTTTCCAGGCCCAGCCCACGGGCTGGTTGCGCCAGCCTTCGACGGCATACTTTTGGGCGATCTGGCCCATGCAGGTCAGCAGGCACGCGGCCAGAAGCAGCAGCAGGGTGATCAAGGCGCCACCTGTGGGAATACCAGGATCACCATGTTGCCTTGCTCGTAGCGCTTGCCATCTTTGGGCAGCAACTCGACCTCGCGTACTTCACTCTCGCCCTTGACGCGCATCACCACGCCCACCGAGCCCTGTTTGCGGGCCTCGGTCATCCATTGCTGGACTTGCGTGGTGTCGACCCGGCGATTGGCCGCATCGGCGTAGGCAAGGCCATATTTGACTTCGCCCAGGGTGTCGTACAGCGTCACGTCCGGGCGCTTGAGCCGCCACGCCAGGGACGAGGCGGCGCCCAGGTCGTTGCTCAGCAAGCGTTGGGTGCCTGCCAGCTCTTCGACGTGGTCAATGATGAACTGGTCCGGGGTCTTGTTATAAACCACCGAGTGCGGCAACGCCGCCGGCACCAGGGCCACCAGCAACCAGCTGCCCAGGGCAGGCGCCGCCCACAGGCGCAACGGGCGTGCCACCTGTAGCAGGTTGGCGATGATCCAGCCCAACAGCACGATAAACACCAGCACCAGGCTCAGCAGTTCCTGCTGGTGGGCAAAAATCGGCTTCTTCAACTGGAAATACACGATGGCCAGCAGGCCCAGTACGCCAAGGATCAGGTTGAGCCCGCCGTTGATTTGCAACACTCGGCCACGGGCCTGGGCCAGTTTGTCCGCCAGGGTGTTGCCCATCAGCAATGCCAAAGGCAGCAGGCACGGCAGGATGTAAGCCGGCAGCTTGCCCTTGCTCAGGCTGAAAAACGCCAGGGGCATCAGCAGCCACAACAATAGGAAGCCGGTCTTGTGCGTACGCTTTTGTTGCCACGCCTGCTTCAGGGTGGAGGGCAACAGCGCCAGCCACGGTAGGCTGAACGCGGCCAGCAACGGCAAGTAGTACCACCAGGCCTCTTCGTGCTGGGCATCTTCACCGGCAAAACGCTGGATGTGTTCGTGCCAGAAAAAGAAGTTCCAGTAGTCCGGTTCCTGGGCATGCACCATCAGCGCCCAGGGCAGGCTGACCACAATTGCCACCACCACCGCGACCACGCCATAGGTCAGCAACTCACGAAAGCGTTTTTGCCAGACCATGTAGGGCAGGGCGACCAGCACCGGCAGCAGCCACGCCAAAAAGCCCTTGGTCATGAAGCCCATGGCGCAGGCCAGTCCCAGCAATGCCCAGGCGCTCAGGCGGGCGCGCCGGCCGTGGCTGTCGATACACAGCCACAGCGCCACGCCGCTGAGGTTGACCCAGAAGCTGAACTGCGGGTCGAGGTTGGCGTAGCCACCGGACATCGCTACGCTGACAAAACTCATGTACAGCACTGCGCTGGCCAGGCTCTTGCGTGGATCGTTCCACAGGCGCCGGGCCATGAAGTACACCAACAGGATGCTCAAGCCCGTGGCCAGCGCCGAGGCCACACGCACACCGAACAGGTTCTGCCCGAACACGGCCTGGCCCAGGGCGATCATCCAGTAACCGGCCGCCGGTTTTTCGAAGTAACGCAGGCCCAAAAAGTGCGGGGACGCCCATTTGCCCGTCAGCAGCATTTCCTGGCTGATCTGCGCGTAGCGGCTTTCATCCGGAATCCACAGGCCATGGGTGGCCATCGGCAACAGGTAACACAGGCCGAAGACCAATAGGAGCAGGGGCAGTGCCCAACGTCGGATCATGCCTTTTGCACTCCCAGCCAGCCTTCGCGGCCGCCGAGTACGCCGCGTGTCAGATGCCCCTGGGGCAGGCTCGCCGGATCGGCCGGCAACAAGTTGCCCAAGGGCTGGAATTGAATGCCGCGCTGCCGTGCCTGGGCAAGCAACTGGCGAAATTCATTGGCCATCAGAATCCCTTCTACTTCTGCGTGGATCGTATAGACGTTGAGTGTCGATTCGGTGAATCGATCAAGAATGAAGCCGTTGAAGTCCTTGGCCGCAACCTGTGGACCGACCACTTCGTCGAAGGTCGGCAAGTCCACCGGGATCTGTGGGGTGCCGGCACTGCCGTCGGCGAGCGTCGGGCGAAACACGCTGGTGCCGCGACAATCGCTGTTGTAGCGCAGGCCAAAGCCTTGCTTGGCCTGCACCACACGCTCGTCGGCGCGCCAGCCGGCGGCGGCGGAACAGTCCACGGGCTGACCAAGAATGTCGCTCAGGGTGTCGAGCCCACGGCGCATCTGTTCCACCAGTTGCGCGTTGCTCCAACGGCCGGCATTGGCCTGCCAGCCATGGTGATCCCAGGCGTGCAGGCCCACTTCGTGCCCGGCGGCCCTGGCCTGGCGCATCAAGTGCCCCAGGTCGCGGCCAATCGGCTTGCCCGGCCAGGCGGTGCCGGCCAGCAGGATGTCCCAGCCGTACAGCCCGGCCGCGTTGGAGCGCAGCATCTTCCACAGGAACTGCGGGCGGATCAGGCGCCACAGATGCCGGCCCATATTGTCCGGGCCGACACTGAAGAAAAACGTCGCCTTGATGCCGGCCTCATCCAGCAACTCCAGCAACCTTGGCACCCCATCGCGGGTGCCTCGGTAGGTGTCGACGTCAATGCGCAGACCTGCCTTCATTATTTGCCTGCTTCGCTGGACTGGGCGATTTCCAGCATCGCTTCACGCAGGAAGAAATCCAGGGTGTTGCCGATGGTTTCGCTCATCTCCACGCTCGGCTCCCAGTTCAGCAGGCGCTTGGCGTTGGCGATGCTTGGCTTGCGGTGCGCCACGTCCTGATACCCGGCGCCGTAGAACGCCTTGCTTTCCACTTCGCGAAAACCCGCGAACGGTGGGAAGTTGCCACGCAATGGGTGAGCCTCGAACTGGCGCAGCAGCTCTTCGCCCAACTGGCGGATGCTGGCTTCGTTGTCCGGGTTGCCGATGTTGATGATCTGGCCGTTGCACGCGTCGTTATCGTTGTCGATGATCCGCGCCAGGGCCTCGATGCCGTCGGCGATATCGGTGAAGCAGCGTTTTTGCTCGCCACCGTCAAACAGGCGGATTGGCGTACCTTCCACCAGGTTGAGGATCAACTGGGTGATCGCCCGGGAGCTGCCGATACGTGCCGAGTCGAGGCGATCCAGGCGTGGGCCCATCCAGTTGAACGGGCGGAACAAGGTGAAATTCAGGCCCTTGGCGCCATAGGCCCAGATCACCCGGTCCA
Organism: Pseudomonas sp. 06C 126; assembly: GCF_001855215.1. NCBI lineage: Bacteria > Pseudomonadati > Pseudomonadota > Gammaproteobacteria > Pseudomonadales > Pseudomonadaceae > Pseudomonas > Pseudomonas sp. 06C 126. The sequence goes on from NZ_MIFU01000075.1 coordinate 81,496, forward strand.
GCAGTTGCTTGGATACCGAGTAGATCCAGCGCTGCTTGTTGATCGGCCCCACCACCAGGTTGGAGGTGTCTTCGTCAAAATTCTGGTCCTGGCACATGCCATAGACTTCGGAGGTCGATGGGAAGATCACGCGCTTGTTGTACTTGACGCAGTAGCGCACCAGCTTGAGGTTTTCTTCGAAATCCAGCTCGAACACGCGCAATGGGTTGCGGGTGTATTCGATTGGCGTGGCGATGGCCACCAGCGGCAGGACCACGTCGCACTTCTTGATGTGGTACTCGATCCACTCGGAGTGAATGCTGATATCGCCTTCCACATAATGGAAGTTGGGGTGGCTGCGCAGGCGTTCGATAGCGTCAGAGCCAATATCCAGGCCGTAGACTTCGTAGCGATCATCGCGCAACAGCCGCTCGGACAGGTGGTTGCCGATAAAACCGTTGACACCCAGGATCAGCACACGGGTCCGCCGTGGCTTGCGGCCCGACTCGGCGCCACGCAGCACCGAGCCATCCACCAGCCCCAGCTCATCGGCCAGGGCCGGGCCTGTGAGGTACAGGCCGTGGTCGTTGCGCTGGCCGAAGTTGATCACCAGGGAGTCTTCACCGCAGGCAATGCGCAGCGGGTTGACGCTGATCACGCGGCCGGGTGCCTGGCCTTCGTTGCCCTTGACCACCTCGGCTTGCCACACGATCAGCTTGTGCTCGCCCACGGCACAGAAGGCGCCGGGGTAGGGCTGGGTCACGGCGCGTACCAGGTTGTACAGCGCCTCAGCAGGCTTGCTCCACACCAGCTTGCCGTCTGCCGCGGTGCGGCGGCCGAAGCAGGTAGCCTGGCTTTCGTCCTGGGCAGTTTCGCTCAACGTGCCCTTGGCCAGTTGCGGCAGCGCATCGCGCAGCAGTTGGGTGGCGGCCTCGCGCAACTTGGCGTGGAGCGTCAGGCCGGTGTCGCTGCGCTCGATCATGACCTTTTGCTGGGCGAGGATCGCGCCGGCATCGGCACGCTTGACCATGCGGTGCAGGGTCACGCCGGTTTCGGTTTCACCGTTGACCAACACCCAATTGGCCGGCGCGCGGCCACGGTACTTGGGCAGCAGGGAACCGTGCAGGTTGAATGCGCCCTGGCGCGCGGTGGCCAGCAGTGCCTCGCCCAGCAGGTTGCGGTAGTAGAACGAGAAGATGAAATCCGGGTTCAGCTTGGCGACACGCTCGACCCACAGGGGGTGGTTGGCGTCTTCCGGCGCGTGCACCGGGATGCCGTGGCGTGCGCACAACTGGGCGACCGAGCCGTAGAAGGTGTTTTCCTTGGGGTCGTCGGCATGGGTGAACACTGCAGCAATGTCGTAACCCGCAGCGAGCAGGGCTTCAATGCCTGCACAGCCAATGTCGTGGTAAGCGAAGACAACAGCTTTTGAACTCATGACGGAACCTGATTGGAAGGTGAAGTGGAAGGCTGGGAAGAGGGCAGGCCATCGACGATGACCACCGGCGCGGGCGCTGCTGGCTCGTTGCGCAGCACCTTTTCAATAAAGAAGCGTGGGCGCGCGCGCACATCGCTGTACATGCGCCCCAGGTACTCGCCCAACAGGCCCATGCCGATGAACTGGCCGCCGGTAAACACAAACAGCACGGCGAACAGCACGAACAGGCCATCACCGGCCCAATCGGCACCAAAGGCCAGGCGCATGACGATCAGGGCGAACGCAAACAGCATGCCCAGGGCCGCCAGGCTGAAGCCGACGATGGACAGCAGGCGCAGGGGCGTGGTGGTCATGCAGGTCAGCAAGTCGAACATCAGGCTGATCAGGCGCATGGCGCTGTATTTGGATTCGCCGTGTTCGCGCTCGGCGTGGTGCACCGGGATCTCGGTGGTGTGGCGCGCAAAACCGTTGGCCAGGATCGGGATAAAGGTGCTGCGCTCACGGCAGGCGAGCATGGCGTCGACAATGGTGCGCCGGTAAGCGCGCAGCATGCAGCCGTAATCGCTCATGGCCACGCCGGTGGAGCGTTGCACGGCCAGGTTGATCAGGCGCGAAGGCCAGCGGCGGAAGGCCGAGTCCTGGCGGTTGTTGCGCACGGTGGCAACCACGTCGTAGCCCAACGCGGCTTGCTCGACCAGGCGAGGGATCTCTTCGGGCGGGTTTTGCAGGTCGGCGTCGAGGGTAATCACCACCTCGCCCCTGCATTGCTCGAAACCGGCCATGATTGCCGCATGCTGGCCGTAGTTGCGGTTCAGGATCACGGCCACCACATGGCTGCCTGGTTCGCCTGCGGCGTCTTCCAGCAATTGCGCGGAAGTGTCGCGGCTGCCGTCGTCCACCAGGATGATTTCGTATTCGTAGGCCAACTGCTCACACGCAGCACGGGTACGGCGCAACAGTTCGGGCAGGCTCTGTTCTTCGTTGTAGACCGGGATAACGATCGACACGCAATGAATAGGGTAGGGTTTCAAAGATTCATGACCTCGGTTTTAGAGCAACTTCAAGCGTAGAGATGACAACAAACAGCGGATGAAAGTGCGGGCAACTGAATAAAAAACAGCCGTGTGCATAGCCATCCTGAGTAAAGCCCATAACGACCAAAGGTAAAGCATTATCAAAGGGTTAGTCAGCAAAACGCGGTTTGCCCCAAGTACTGCGGCCAAGATTAAGCGCAAATGTGTCCAGCGAATATGAAAGGCGGATGAAAAACTCGTTTATTTGTTGGGCAGACAGCGAGTGTTCAGCTAGACAATAAAGAACCCAGACAAACGATAACTGTTTGCGCTGTAGTCCCAGTCTGTAAGTGCTTTAGTGCGTATGTACGGTGAATTAACCGGGTTTGCACTCAGTCCCGCCTGACGAATCTTCTCTGCATCCCCCTGCAAGTCCCGGTAAAGTAAGCGATCTCTTGCCTGGGTAGTCGGATGAATAGCGTGCAGTTTTTACGCGGCCAGTTACGGCCGGTCTTGATGGTGATGGCGCTCGGGGCGGCCCATGCAGCTGTGGCGGCCGAGGAAATGAAGCTGACGCCGCTCAACCAGGTTCCGCTCGGGATCGAGGTCCGGGGCAAGCAGGTGGCCGCGTATAGCTGGGATGATCGCCAGGGCCGTAACCTGCTGGTGTTGGCCGAGCAGGAAGCCGGCGAGCGTGATGATGACGGGACGCAGTCGGCGTCAATCTATGCCGCCCAGTACCTGCTGGAGGGGGATCGCCCCAAGCGCCTGTGGATGCTGCATGACGATGTGCAGCGCTGCGAATTCGACGCCAGCCTGCACTTCGATAACGCCGCGACCCGCGTCACCGACCTGCTGGATGACGGCCTGAGCCAAGTGACCGTGGGCTACTCGCGTACATGCACCAGCGATGTCAGCCCCCGGGAGTTCAAGCTGATCATGCGCATCGGCAAGTCGCAAAAGTACGGGCTGCGTGGTGTCGACCGCTACGGAGCCAGTTGGTGGGACGAAGAAGCCGGTGCGCTGCGCGGTATGCCGCTGCCCACCGATTGCAGCGTCGCCGGGCAGCAGGCGTTGGTCAGTCAGTACAAGGAGCAGGGCACCGACCTGCCATTGCCAGGCTGCTACAACGACGAGCATGACTTCGCCAAGGCGCCCGCCACGCTGTTGGCTTTCATGCGCCAGCAGTGGTTTGCGCTGATGCAAAAACAGGACGTGGACTGGGGCCAGCAGCAAAGCCCGGCACCCGCAGAGGATGAGCCCTAGTTTGGTATGCGGCGCCGACCTGCGTTAGACTCGGCGCTCGCCAAACCACTAAATACCGAGATGAAACATAGGCTTAGTCTCGATATTTAATCTCAAGGCTGATCTATTTTGACCGAGATTTCCCGCAATCCCCTGACCCTGTATCTCGCGCGCCTGGCGCCCTCTAGCCAACTGACCATGCGCTATGTGCTGCAAGATGCGGCCGACCGCCTGGGTTTCGAAGAGATCAACCTCGAAGATATCGACTGGCACCTGCTGCAACCGGAGCACGTGATGGCTTTGGTCGCCGTGCTGCGTGAAGACGGGTATGCGCCCAACACATCGTCGCTGTATGTCAACGCGGTGCGCGGGGTGATGAACGAAGCCTGGCGCATCAGCCTGATCAGCCAGGAACACTTGCTGAAGATGCGCTCGGTCAAAGCCACCGCCGGCACGCGCTTGAGCCAGGGGCGTAACCTGCGTCGCACCTTGATCCGCGAATTGATGGACGTCTGCGCCGCCGACCCAAGGCCGCAAGGGCTGCGGGATGCGGCAGTCATCGGGATCCTGTATGGCTCGGGGATGCGCAAGTCAGAATCGGTCAACCTCGACCTGGCCCAGGTGAACTTTGCAGAGCGCAGCCTGCGGGTGATGGGCAAGGGCAATAAAGAGTTGATCAAGTACGCGCCGGCCTGGGCGTTTGCCAAGTTGCAGGCCTGGCTGGAGTTTCGCCGCGAGCACTTGAAGGAAGGGGAACAGGACGATAATTTCCTGTTCAACCGTATCCGCCGGGGCAGTCATATCACCCGCGAGCGCATTACCAAACATGCCATTTACTACATCGCCCGCCAACGCGGCGAACAGGTGGGTGTGAAAATCATGCCCCATGATTTCCGGCGCTCGTTTATTACTCGGGTGATCGAGGAGCATGACTTGTCGATTGCACAGAAACTGGCGCACCACACCAATATCCAGACCACCGCCAGCTACGATGTGCGTGATGACAACGAGCGGCGGCGCGCGATTGACCGGTTTGACCTTTGACACCCCTTGTGGCGAGCGGGCTTGCCCCGCGCTGGGTGGCGAAGCCGCCCCAATAGCTTCACCCAGTTCTGCCACAGCGTTCCCATTTAACCATGAGCCAAAAGCTGCTTTTTAAAGACCTTGAACGCTGTGACACACCAACGCCTGGCGCTCGTAGTTCAGCGCCTTGTTTTGTGCACGCAGCGCATACGGCGCAGTACATTGCTGGTCACCCCACTTGATCGTCAGGCTGCCTTGGTCCTCTTCGACCAGTACCAAGGCATTGCCGCTGGGATCGGCGATGGCCAGCTGCTTGCCGCTGGCGTCTTCCAGTGAGGCGCCGAACGCCATGCGCTGGTGCTGCGCATCAAACAGCTCAAACAGCACGCGCCGCCCGGTTTTGCCGCTGTAGCGGGCCAATACCACCGCACCGCGGCGCGGTACTAACTGCTGCGTGGCCTGGGTGATTTCAACATCGCCGCCCAGGTCGCGGGTGTCGAGGCTGATCCAGTTCACCCGATAAGGCTGTGCCGAGGGCACCACGGCATAGCCGTTGCGCCCGGTTTCAACCCCGCTGTAGCTGCTGACTTTAGCCCCGCTGATACCCGGCACCTGAACCAAGGCAAAGGTTTCGCTGACGGTCTGCCCCAGGTTGATGCCACCGGCGTGCGCCACCACTGAGCCGGCAACGTTAAGGTTTTGTGCGTCGTACCCACGGCCCTGGCTATACCCCAGGCTGATATCGGCCATGGATGTGCGGCTATTGATGTTGGCCGATCCCGATTGGCCACCCGTTCGGCTATGCCCGGCCTGGACCGAATAGAACACATCGCTGGTATCGGCCACATAACCGTTGATACCCGCCTGGGTGCTGGTATCGCCTTGCTGGGTGCTGGTGGTGACGAATGCACGCGGCGCCCGGGGCTGGCTGCCCAAGGGGAACGAAAAGGACAGGTTGAGCTGCGTGTCGGAGTCCGGTGCGCCCCAACTGGCAATCTGTTTGGTGCGTGTCACCCCCAGGTTGTAGCTCAGGTCGCCCCAGTTGTTGTTGTACCCCGCCGAAAAGCTCTGGGAGCCGCCACGGTTCCAATAGCGCTGGTCGGTGGCGTTCAAGTAAAGGCTGCCGAACTCGCGGTTGCGCCCGATGCTTTGGTTGATCGTCAGGTCGGTGCGGGTTTTCGAGTTGCCCGTACGCTTGACGGCACCTTCACTGGTGTCCTCGACGTGGTCGGTCAGGGTGCGGTAGCCCTCGGTCGAGTAACGATAGGCGGCCAGGGTGAAGTTGGTGTCGGTGCCGGCAAAGGTCTTGGCATACAACGCACGCACGCTGTTGCCCTGGGTCGTTTGCCCTTGGGCGGCGCTTGAGGAGTGAGTGACGTCCATCGACACCGCGCCCAGCGACGTGTTTTTGCCAACCCCCAGGGAGAGTGCCTTGTAGTCTTCGCTCACTTGCAGGCCGACAATCGCGCTGAGGTTACTGGTGAGACCGTAGGCAAGGGTGCTGCTGACAAATTGCGGGCTCGCCAAGCCGTCAGCATTGCTGCTGAATTTACCGGCTGAAACGCTGTATTTGACCTGGCCTTCACGCACCATGATCGGCAGGCTGGAGAACGCCTGGGTGGTCACGCGCCGACGGCCGTCGGCCTCGATGATGGTGATTTCCAGGTCGCCGTTCGAGCCGCTGGGGTAGATATCGTTGATCTCGAAAGGCCCGGGCGCGACGTTGGCGGTGTAGAGGATGTAGTCGTTCTGGCGGATTTCTACCGTGGCGTTGGTCTGTGCCACGCCACGAATCACCGGTGCATAACCGCGCTCGCTGTCGGCGCGCATGCCTTCGTCGGACGCCAGTTTCACGCCGCGGTAACGCACGCTGTCGAACAGGTCGGTATCGGAAAAAATCTCCCCGGCACTGAACTGGCCCTTGAGCGTCGTCACGTCATGCTGCACATAGCTGCGGTTGCTGGTGAAGTTGCTCGGCCGCCCCGTGCCGTTGCTCAGGTTCGATTCGTTACGCAAACGCCATGCGCCCAGGTTGATGCCGTTGCGCAGCCCCAAGTTGTTGTTGATGCGGGTTTCATAGTCGCCAGCGGTGCGGCTGCTATTGAGTTGATAGTTGATAAACGCTGCGGGCACGCCATCGTCCCATAACTGGGGGTCGACATAACCGCGCATGCCCCGTTGCATCGCAACCTGTGGAATGCTCGCCGCCAGGCGTAGGCGACTGGCGTCATAGCGCAGGGTGGCCTGGTCGATCAGCGTCGGTAGGTCGTAGCAATCCTGGGGTTGGCTGGCGTCGAGCTTGCCTTGGGCTTGCAAGAGGGTCAGGTCGATCCCCAGTTGCTTGAGCAAGTCCAGGGTCAGGCACGGATCGACCCGGCCGGTCTGCGGGTTGCGCTTGAAGTCGATGTCGCGACGGCCCACCAGGACCTCATTGCTATACAGGTCGACTCGGTAGTTACCGGGCAGCACGCTGTTGGCCGACAGCAGTTGCTGCAGGTCTACCGACGATTGAGCGCCCTGCAAAAAGGTGGTGTTGAACACTTCCAGGGACGGCTCATCGGCAACGGCCCAAACGGGCGAGCCGGCAAGAATGGCCAATGACAGCGTACTCAACTTCAGAGATGTGCACGTTGTAGACACGCGTGAAGTGCGCTCGCTTGATATGTAATGATTGGGCCTGCTGCCTAAAATAAAAAACATGCAAAGAACCTATATCATCCCTGTTTATCGGACAGGCGAGGCACGCGAGTACGCACTCGAATCGAACCTGGAGGGTTTAAGGGAAACGCTTATTGCCGGGTGCGCGCCTCAGTGGCCTTGGCCGTCAGGCGCGTGGAAAGTTGTGCGGTGTATTTATCTTGTGCGCCATAGTCGTTAATGCTGGAAAAAGACAACTGCACTGTTTCGTAACCACCGAGTTGTTTAACGCTGAACTGTTTTTCGGCGCCCGGGGCAATCATTGTCGAATCGGCAGCCAGTTCCGTTTGTTGCCCGGCCTGAAGTTTTATATCGGCCATGGACACGTGATACAGCGTCGGGTTTTTTACGCTCAGCCACGACTCGGCGCCACGCTTTTGCAGTTGCCATTCCAGTTGCGCCGGCGCCGACAGGGCGCTACCTGGCAAACCGGCTGGCCGGAAAAATATCTTGATGCGCTGGCGTACCGCCAGTTGCAACGTGTTGTCGGAGGCGGCGGCCTGCGGGATCTCTTGCACATTGAGCCAGATCACGGATTCACGATCCGCCGGCATACCGCTGCCCTGGTAAAGAATGCGCAGCAATTGCTGCTCCTTGGCAAATATCCGTGCCAGTGGCGGGGTCACGGCGAACGGTGCAGCACTGGCTTGCGCATCGCTGGTATCGACCCAGGATTGAATCAATACATCCTGGTTACCGTTGCGCACGGTGATATTGGCTTCTTTGTGCTCGCCATCGAAGACGATACGCGTGGCACTCAATGAAATGCTGGCGCCAGCCTGGGTCGCCATCAGCAGGGTCAACAACCCCAGGCCTGCGGCAATGGAACGAGGCAACATGATGTCTACCGTTTATGGGTCGGATAAATGGCGAGGCCCTGGGGCCTCGCGCGTGGCATTTACAGCCTGGGGGGTTATTCGTATTGCAGGATGAACGGCAGGGTGGCGTCACCACGACCCGCGGTGGAGGCGCCGGCTGCACCGGTGGTGACGTAGGCTGCGGCAAAGCTCAAGGTTGCATCGCCACCTTCGGTGCCTTGGCCGTGCATGCTGCTTTCGATGCGGGCGCTGGCCGGGGAGCTGAGGTCGATCAGTGCGCCTTTGCTGTCGAGCAGGGCGATGCCGACGTTGCTTGCGCTGCCGTTGCCCGGGGTCAGGGCGAGGACTTTCTTGCCGGTGACCAGGCCCGAGCCGCCGCTGTTGGCGTCAAAGATCATGGCCACTTTGGTGCCCAGGTTGCAGTTCACGTTGAGGTTGAAGTCTTTGGCTGTCACACGGCCCGAGGCCGGGTTTTCAGCGGTGCCCATGTCTTTGATCGATACCGAGCCCATGTCCACCGAGATCACGCGATCGGAGTTGGCGCCGTCGACCGAGCACGCGTCGTTGTTGATCACACCGGTGAAAGTGATTTTGCCGCTGCCACCCAGGGTCGGGGTCGGCGCAACGGGATCTTCGGCAAATGCACTGCTGCTGGCGGCAATAACTGACACAGCGATAAGGGCCAGGGAAAACTTCTTCATGATGATGTCCGTTAGTGTTGGTTGTAGAGAGGGTTGAAACTGCCAACGAACAATAGTGATTTTAGGCCTTAGAGAGAATAAGACGATTCTTATAAAGCACTGCAAGGCAAGTTAGTTAAGGAGAAGATTAGTTGATAAGGCACGGATTAGTTGAAGATATTTTGCGCCAGGCAATAAGCCAACAAGTCTTGGTCACTACTGACTTCAAGTTTGCGCATGGCCGAAATCTTTTGCGCACTGATAGTCTTTGAACTTCTATTCTGGCTGCGCGCTATATCACTGACACTTTTGCCTGAAATAAACAAACGCAGTATCTCGAATTCCTTCGGCGACAGGGTCGAGAAACGCGCATCGATAGCCGTCATCGACTCGACCACCGAAGTCTTGGCGGGCTCCAGGCTGCGATACAGCGCCTGCTGCACAATAGACTTGAGGGCTACCTGGATTTCGGTGTGCAACTGGCTTTTCTGGATGACGCCCACCACGCCCATCTCTTGCAGACGGGTCAGGATCAGATGATTGGAGATCATGGTCAGGATCAGAATCTGCACCTGGGGGAAATGCCGCTTAAGGTATTCCACCAGTTTCAAACCATCGCCGTAGGGTGAATCGCCGGGCATGTTGTAATCGGTAATCACGATGTCGATAGGCTGCTGTTCAAGCAGCCCGATGAGGCCTGCCGAACAGATCGCTTCGCCCACTACTTGAAAGCGCGCGTCTCGCTCGACGAGTTCTCGCACGCCCAAAAGCACGATGGGGTGATCATCCGCAATAACCACAGTGAAGGTTTTCATAAGGGTTGCCCGTAATGCTGGTTCAGTGAGTGAGGAGGGCTCATGGCTGCACGCTGAGCAAGGCTGAAAGCCTACTGCTGACCTGGTTTATGCGCATTTCCAGCGCGGGATTGAGCCGGCCGCTGGCCAACTGGCTTTCCAGTTCGACACACGCCTGGGCCAGGTCCAGCGCCTGCACCGCGCCCAAGGCCCCGGCCACCGAGTGCAAGGTTTCGGCCAGGCGCCGGCAATCGCGTTGCTCCAGTGCGGCGCTGATGCGCTGCAGATCGTGCTGTACGCTGCTGACAAACAGTGGGCGCATTTTTTCTGACATCTGCACCGTGTCGATCACCGCCGGCAAGACGCGTACCGTCGGCCGGCACAGCTTGATCAGTTGCGCGCGCAGGGTTTGCAGGCTCAAGGGCTTGACCAGCCACGCATTCATCCCGACTGCCAGGCAACGCATGCCTTCTTCGCGCATGGCATTGGCGGTGACGCCGATGATCGGTAATTGCGGGTCATGTTCCCTGAGGGTGCGGGCCAGTTCGTAGCCATTCATCAAGGGCATGTTGACGTCGGTCAGCACCAGGTCGAAGGCCTGGGGTTGCCACAGGTGCATGGCCTGCTCGCCATTGTCTGCCAAGGTAACCGTACAGCCCAGCGCTTCCAGTTGCTCCTGGATGATGGCCTGGTTTACCGGGTTGTCCTCGGCCACCAGAATGCGCAGTTGCAACTGCCCGGCGCTCTGTTGTTCGGCGTGCTGTACGGCCACCTGCTTACCCTGCTGCGCCAGCGAGACCACCGACGCAATGGCACGCACATCATGCATATCCACTTCCCAGCCCTGGGCCGTATACAGCGGTGGGCTGTGTGCACCCGGCACACACAAGACGCGCGGCCCGGCCCAGGACAATCGCGGCCCGGCGGGCAACATGTCGACCAGTACCGCCTGCGCATTCTGTGAGGCCAGGGGCAGCGTTGCCACCGAGGCCTGGATACCCAGGCGCCCGAGCCAGTCGCACAGCGCTTCGGCCAACTCGCGCACCGGCGCCTGTACATAGACCGGCGTCGCGCTCGGCTCAAGAAGGGGAAGTCCGGGCAACTCGCCACGGCCTATCGGCAAGCTCATTTTCAAGGTGAAACTGCTACCCAGGCCGGGCTCGCTGACGACCTTGATCTGGCCATCCATCATTTCGGCGAGCCAGCGGCATATCGGCAGGCCCAGCCCGGCACCGCCTTGGCCAGCGGTGTCTGGTGCCTGGTAGAACAAGTCGAACAGCTTGGCTTGCTGCGCCTGGCTGATGCCCACGCCAGAGTCGGTCACTTGCCACTCCAGGTCCACCTTATCGGCCCCCCGGCGAAGCGCCCGGGCCCGAATCACCACGCGTCCTATGTCAGTAAATTTGAGCGCATTGCTCACCAGGTTGTTGAGGATCTGGCGGATCCGCATCGGGTCGCCGACCACACAGTCGGGCAACTGCGCATCAATGCAGCCATACAGTTGCAGGCCCTTGCGCTGGGCGAAGGCGGCGTAGGTGTGCAAGGTGTCTTCGAGCATGTCCAGGGGGCAAAACTCGATGGACTCGATTGCCATCTGCCCGGATTCGATTTTCGATACGTCGAGCACATCACTGATCAGTTGGAACAACGTGGCAGATGAGCGTTGGATGGTGTGCAGGTAGGTTTTCTGGCGCGGGTCCAGGGTCGTCAACCCGAGCAATTCCAGGGTGCCGAGCACGCCGTACAAAGGTGTGCGGATTTCATGGCTCATGGTTGCCAGGAACAGCGTCTTGGCTTCATTGGCCGCATCGGCGGCGCGCCGGGCATCTTCCAGGGCCAGGGCGTCTTCAATATGCCGGGTCACGTCGTTGAACGCATAAAGCCGCACATCCTGGCCTTGATAACGGGTCGACACGAAACCGACCTGCAGGTGCCGGCCTTCGATTTCCAGGTGGGTTTCGCCACTGTCGGCGCTGTCCTGGAAGCGGCTGAGGGCCGCCACCAACCTGGCGGTGCCCGGCCATTGTTGGGCGCGCTGGTTCTCGATCAGCACCTGGCCGTCCGCGCGGCCCACCACACACAGGCCGGTAGGCGCGGTGTCGATAATCACCCGACTGAATGCCACGCTTTCGGCAATCCGCTCATGGGCCTGGCGCGCCGGACGGATCACTTGCTTGCGGTACCAGCGGCTGCCGGCCCAGACAATCGCCAGTACGGCACACAGAAACAGCACCAGGCTGGTCAGTGGCCACAGGGCATAGCGGAAAAAATGCTTGTAACTGATCCCGTAGATTGCAGTCCACTGCGACTGGGCGTCGTGGGTGATTTTGAACTCCAGCCCATCGGCGCGAATATTCAGCCCTTCACCCAAGGCAGAGGCGGGGACCTGGGGCCCCGTCAGCGTCTGCCCGGCGGGGGAGATCAGGGTGAATCGATCGTAGATGGACGACTCCATGGTGCGTTCCACATCGTTGACGTGTGCCATATCCAGCAGCGTGGCAACCATCACCTGGTTAGTGCCTTGACCCGCGCGCAAAACCTGAGGGTTCAGGGGGATGCCGATATACGCCAACAACTGCGGAGCCCCGGAGGCCTTCCCGGTTGGGGTATAGGTTTCCCAGTAAAGTCTGTCGTCTACCCGGGGCAGTTGCTCGAGCCTTTGCTGCACCGCGTCGGCCTGTTCGGCCGTGGGGCCGTTGAACGGGGTTTTGCCGCCACGCTGGTAGCCGACCGCAGGCACCGCAATGTGGTAATTGACCAGGCGGTTGAGGATAAAGACGTGGGGCGATGCGTAGGGCGACGATGACCAGTACGCGCTGTAGTAACTGGCCAGATGCACCCCCAGGGCAAAGATCTTCTGCTGCTCGCCAGGCGTGACCCGTTGCGCCTCGAACTGTGCACTGAAGGGCACCGAAAAGGCGAACTCACGACCTTCATAGCGGGTGTTGTGCATGTCCAGGCGATGGCTCTGGAGGCTGGCCTGGGTGTTCTTGTCGCTGATCAAGTCCCGTTGGATCGCCGGCTGCGCCAGGGTCCGGAGGAAGGTTTCCTGTTCCTGGATATTTTCCATCAGCCGGGCAAAATGAAACCCCACCGCAGCGTGCTGCTCATCGATGATCCGCTGCAACGCCCAGTAACTGGTGCCTGCCAGCAACAACGCGACGCCGAGCACGCCCATCAGCCCTTTGTTCAAGCGCAGTGAGCTGCGGGTGAATGCTTCCAGGATCGCGTTGTTGTGCTTCATTGATGGTTTTCGCAGGCGGCTGAGAAATCGGCGCTGGATGGAGTTTACTCCTTATACAGGTTAGACAAATCCGAGCCGGGGGCTAATGAGATGTCGCTGGGCCATCATTGTTCAACAGTTGCTGAAATTGTTCTGAGGAGACCGCGTGGGAGATCAGAAAACCCTGCACCTGGGTGCAGTCGATTTTGCGTAGCAACGCCAGTTGCTGGGGCGTCTCCACACCTTCGGCCACCACCGTCAGCCCGAGCTTGCGGCCCAGTGCGATGATACTCGCCAGGGCCGAGGTCATGCCTTCGTTGTCATGGCAGCCCTGTACCAGCGCCTGGTCGATCTTGAGCTCGGTAAACGGGGTCGAGACCAGGTTCAGGTAAGAGCTGTAGCCCTTGCCGAAATCGTCCTGGGACAGGCCGAAACCCTTGATGCGCAGGCGGCAGGCGCCGGCGTAGAAGTTGCTGATGTCCTGGGGCACCGAGCATTCCATCAGCTCGAAGCAGATCATCCCCGGGATGCCTTGGTGGTCGAGGACGAACGCCAGCAGGCGGTCTGCCAAGTCATGGCTATTGAGCAGGTGGGTCGGCAAATTGATCGACACTGGAATCTCATACCCGCGCTGGCGCCAGCGTTCCTGGGCCAGGATCGCCTGTTTGAGCACCAGCCATAGCAGGCGTTCTTCCAGGTCGAAGGTCTTGATCGCCGGCAGAAACGCGGCGGGCAACATCACCCCTTGCTCGGGGTTCATCCACCGCACCAGCGCTTCAGCGGCGACAATCCGGCCGTTGGCCAAGGATTTTTTCGGTTGGAACCAGGCCTGGATCTGCCCGTTGCCCATGGCCTGGAGGAGTGTGTGCCGGTCAATCGCCGGCGGCGTGGCAGGCGCGGGTGAGGGGCTGCGGTCCTTGTGGTTGAGCTGGCTGACCAGGCTGCGCAAGGCGTCGGCTGCGACCGGCTTGGAAATCAGGCCGATGACTTTCACATCGAGATTTTTCGCCACCAGACTGGCCGCCATCAACATACGCCGGGAGGCGGCACTCATGATGGCCAGGGCAGGCTTGCAACGCAGGGTCGCCAGGCTCTGGATAAATTGCACACCGTCCATGCCCGGCATCAGCAGATCGGTCAGCACCAGGTCGAAATCACGCTGGCGCAAGCGCTCCAGTGCTTCGTTTCCATCCTGGGCGGACTCCAGCATGAAGTCGCCCAATTCATTGAGCAGGTTCTGCAGGTACAGGTGCTGCAGGGGATGGTCCTCGACGATCAAAATACTATAGGGCTTCATGGGGGATCCGTGTGTAGGGCTCCAGGTAGTTGAAGAGGGCCCGCAACGCAAAGGGTTTGACCAGGCAATGGTTCATTCCGGCGGCCAGGCACAGGTCTGCCTCGCCGCGCATGGCGTTGGCGGTTGCGCCGATGATGGGCAGCGCGCAACCTTGGCTGCGCAACTCCCTGGCTAATTCATAGCCGTTGACTCTGGGCATATTCACATCCGTCAGTACCACATCGAAGTGTGAGGCCTTGCACAACTGCAGCGCTTCATGACCATCGCAGGCCAACTCCACGGTGCACCCAAGTTCCTCAAGCTGGTCACGCAAAATCAGTTGATTGATAACGTTGTCCTCAGCCACCAGCACATGCAGGTCGAGCTTGCGCAACTCACGCTTTTGCACCTGCTCGTCGACCCGGGCGACCCACAATCCCTGGGCCTGGCTGACCGCCTGGTGAATGGCGCTCAACTGGTTGAGGTTGGCATGCCACACGCCGGTCTCGGCATGCTGGCCATTGCTGCTGTTGCCACTGACCAGGATCACCGGCCCCGGCCAGTCGGGCACCAGGGGCTGTTCGATAGTGCCGGGATGCAGCTCCAGCAGCAGTTGCCCGTCGGGGTGGGTGGGCTGGCCGGTCTGGGCCCGGGCGCCCCAGCGACGCAGCCAACCGCTGATCGATTGAGCGAGTTCGGGAATGGGCGAAACCACGTAGACAGTCTCGGCGAGCAAGCTGCTCATGGGCGCGCAGGGCGCCACTTCGAGCGGTAGGGTGAGGCTGAAACTGCTGCCCAGGCCCAGTTCGCTGACCATGCGGATATGCCCATTCATCAATTGCGTCAGGCGCTGGCAAATCGGCAAGCCGAGCCCGGTACCGGCGACGACGTTGGTGTTGCCTTCGCTTTGATAGAACGGCTCGAAAATCATCGCCTGGTCTTCCTGGGCAATGCCTTTGCCGGTGTCGGACACTTGCCACAACACACTGGAGCGCTCGTCGTCGCGGTCAAGCAACTTGACGCGCAGCACCACGCGCCCGTAGTCGGTGAACTTCACCGCGTTGCTCAACAGGTTGTTGAGGATCTGCCGCAGGCGGGTAACATCGCCCATCAGCCGCTCGGGTAACTTGGGGTCAAAGCAGGCGTACAGCTGCAACCCCTTGCCCATTGCGGCCGCCGCGTAGCCCTGGATGATTTCATTGACCAGGTCCAGGGGCGAGAACTCGCTCAGTTCCAGTGCCAATTGCCCGGCCTCGATCTTCGATACATCCAGCACATCGCAGATCAGTTGCAGCAAGGTGGCCGAAGACCCCTCTATGGCATGCAGATAGTCTTTTTGCTGGGCATCGAGCTGGGTGCGGGCCAACAGTTCCAGGGTGCCCAGCACGCCGTACAGCGGTGTACGGATTTCGTGACTCATGGTCGCCAGGAACAGGGTTTTCGCGGCATTCGCAGCGTCGGCCGATTGCCGGGCTTCTTCCAGGGCCGCTTCCACCTGCTTGCGCGCGCTGATGTCGCTGAATGCGCAAAACAGCACATCCTCGCCTCTATAGCGGGTGGGTGCACTGCTGAGGTAAAGGTGGCGGCCGTCGAGGGTCTCGAAGTAGTCACAGTGCCCGGAGGGCTCACCATCGAATGCCTGGCGGATCCAGCCGGCGCAGAGGGTTTCACGCTCCAGGCCGGTGCCCAGCCACTGCTGGGCCAGGGTGTTTTCCAGTACCACCTGGCCGTCGGTGCGCCGCAGCACACACAGGGCCACCGGCGCGGTCTGGATCACATCGCGCCCGAAGGCTTCGCTTTCAATCAGCGCCTGGATGCCATTGATTGACGGGATGATGAAGCGTTGATTGACCCGGCGCATCACCAGCCAGATCAGCGTGACGCTGAACAGGCAAAACACCAGCGACCCGAGCAGCTCGCGCCACAACCCCCGCACCACATCGCGCAGGTTGATCGTGTACATCAGTTGCCAGTCCGACGATTTCAGTTGCTTGCGAATCACCAGGTGATCCGGCACCAGGCCATCGCCGACAAACCCGAAAAAATTCTCGCCCTTGGGCTTGAGCAGGGACTGGTCCAGCCTTGGGTCATGGCTATTGGTAAATACCAGCATGCCTTGGGAGTTGAGCATCATGAACTCGCCCGCGCTCTGGTCATTGAGGGTTGTGGAGACTTCCTGGCTTTCCATCTCCAGGCCCAGCCAGCCGGAGTCGGGATCGCGTTCATCCAGCAAAATGAACAGGTAGAGGTGGGAGTGCCCCTCGGTTTGGTCGCTGAGCCAGAGTTCGCCGGGGTCCAGTGGGTTGTGTTGCTTCAACGCCCGGAGGCGGTTGAGCATGCACTTGGAAAACGGCAGTACCTGCGGCGTCGAGTCATAGAGCCGGGTCAGTTGCGGATCGGGGCCGGCGGTCACGTAGAGCAGGTTGACCTGCTTGGTCTTCAGGTAACTGCGCATGCGCGAAGTCAGCCAGATGCTCCACTGATGGCCTGGGGCATTGCCCAGTTGCAGGCGCTGCTCTTCGCTGGAGGCCGGGTAAGCCTGGGCCTTGGCCTGGGTGGATTTGCGTACCGCTGACAGGCTCAGGCTTTCGAGCAGTGCTTCACGGGTGGTGAAGAAGGTATGAGCCTCGGCAATGGCGCTACTCATATAGCCACGCCGCTGGGAGATGTCATTGTTGAAGGTGGACAGCAGGAACGTGTAGACACCGCTCAAGATGCCGACCAATAACACGGCGGCGAAAAGACGAAGCAGCCTTCTGGCTGCTTCGGGGCGGGAAAGGACGGGATTGATCTGCAGCAGATAACTTTTAAATCGCATCGGCGGATTTTAATCGGCCACCCAGCGCCTGGGCATAAGACGATCCTTAAAAGCAGCCACGTATCTATTTGTAGAACATGTCGACCACGACCGCCGCATCGAACGCGCCGGGAACGGGCAGGGTGCGCCACTTCAGGTCCGCCCTGAAGTCCTGGCGGGTGGTCTGGTTGGCCCCCTTCATCTGGGCCAGGGGGAACCACTCATTGAAGGGCAGGTTCTGGTTCGTATAGTCCCAGGACAACGCGATGCCCACGGAACTGTTGTTGGTGGGCACCAACAAGCCATTGACCACGTTCCCGCCGCCCGGGGTGGTGGCGAAGCGCGCGCTCACCGTATACGGGGTATCGCAGGCTTTGCGCAGGCTCAAGCTGAAGGCTGCGGTGCTGGCCACTTCACCGATCTGCGCCTTGCGCGAGGGCTTGGGGAAGCTCACCACATTGGGCGTGATCGTCAGGTCGGGCGTGCAGGGCACGAAGCGTATGTCGTTCACGCCGGTGACGATGTAGTTGAGGTTGCTGTTGGGGCGGTTATTGAGACCGGTAATACCGTCCAGTTGAAACACCCGGTATTGCGACAGGGTACTGGCCTGGCCGTTTTGTGGGGTGGTACCAAACTTCTCGATAAATACGCTGAAGTTGAGGGTGAACCGGGCCTTGTCCCAACCCACGCAACTTGACAGGGTGCAACCGCGGTCGGAGTAGAACCCAGTACCGTACTTGCCGCTGCTTTGGGTGATGGGCACCGAGTTATAGCGAATCCCGGCGCGAATACCCTGGCCGATGCTGACGCTTGCGGGGTTCAAGTAGAAATACACTTCCTCGCGCCCATGCAAGTAGTCGTCTGCGCAGATCACATTGACCGAGCGAGGGCCGGACTCCCAGATAATCGTGCCATCTGGCGCATCGGCCGCCACGGCCAATGCGGTGCCCAGGGGAGCGGTGTCGGCGATCGAGCCGCTACCGTCCACCCGGCAGGCCAGCGCGTAGCTGGTAGCGGGGAGGGCGGCGCAGGCAAACAGGGTGGCCACGAGCAGGTATTTAAGAGGTGACATAGGTCGGTATTCCCCGCGATCCATCACTTGAGGCCCGCGCGATGGCGGGCCTGCAAGCCGATATCGGTGATTTCGGTAAAGTTGATTTGGCTCCCGGCGCTGATGGGAGCCTTGGTGCTGAAGACCTTGCGTTCCCCGGGCTTGAGCAATACGTAGTCCTCCAACGCCTGAACCTGGCCGCCGG
This sequence comes from Pseudomonas sp. 06C 126, assembly GCF_001855215.1. Classification (NCBI taxonomy): domain Bacteria; kingdom Pseudomonadati; phylum Pseudomonadota; class Gammaproteobacteria; order Pseudomonadales; family Pseudomonadaceae; genus Pseudomonas; species Pseudomonas sp. 06C 126. Next base: position 99,735 of record NZ_MIFU01000075.1, read on the forward strand.
AATCGCTCTGCACATCCACCAGGGACAGATGAAACGCACTGGGATTGGTGACGGTTACCGATTGCGCATCGGTGCGGCTCCACACCAATTGCTGCACGGCCTCGGACGAACTTCCTGCAAGCCCTGGCGGGCGATAGAACAGCTTGAGACGCTGGCGCACGGCAAATTGCACACTGTCGGCGGTCTCCGGTTTCAGCGGGATTTCCATGACGTTGAGCAGGAACATCGACTCCACGTCGCCGGGCAAGCCCTCGCCGGCGTACAGAATGCGCAGCAGGTGATGCTGTTGAGCATCCAGGCGAACCAGCGGCTGGACCACGGCGAAGGGCACCGCCTGGGTTGCATCATCGTTGTCCCGAGTGACCCAGCTTTGCACCACCAATTCGCTGGGGGACTGATTGACGATATTGATGCTGGCTTCTTTGAATTGGCCAAAGTAGATCAGGCGCGTGCCTTCAATCTTGACCGCCGCCTGCGCGCAGGGCGCCAGGGCCAGCAGCGCTGCAACCAGCGCGCTGATCCAGAGCAAGGGACGGCACAATGGCCAGTGGTTGAGTGGTGACATGAGGGCCCGTAGCTTTCCTGGGTATGTTCGCAGTGGCTTCGGGGTGCATGGTAGGAGGTGGGGGCCGGGGATTCTCTCAGGCGATTCTTAAAAGCCCCAATCAGGTTCATGGGCCAGGTTAACGAACCGCTGTCAGCCTGGGCGGCCTTGAGTCGAACGCGCCTGCCAATCGCGCAGCCATTGCAAACCTTGGGATGTGTTGCCCCGTGGCCGGTATTCGCAACCCACCCAGCCGGTGTAGCCCAACTGGTCAATCAGCTCGAACAAATAGGGGTAGTTCAACTCGTTGTGCAGGTCCGGTTCGTGGCGATCCGGCACGCCCGCAATCTGGATATGGCCGATACCGGCGAAATCCCGGCGCAGCGTCGTCGCCACATCGCCTTCGACGATCTGGCAATGGTAGATATCGAATTGGACTTTCAGGTTGGCGTGGCCGACCGCTTTGCAGATGGCGTGCGCCTGATGCTGGTGGTTGAGGAAAAAGCCCGGGATGTCCCGGGTATTGATCGGTTCCAGCAGTACGGTGACGCCGATTTTGGCGGCCTGGGTCGCTGCGTAGTCGAGGTTCTCCAGGTAGGTCTGCTGGTGCCTGGCGCGATCGGCCTCGTCTGCCAGCAGCCCGGCCATTACGTGAATGCGGGCGTTGCCCAGGACGGCGGCATATTCCAGGGCCTGATCGAAACCTGCGCGAAACTCCGATTCGCGGCCGGGCAAGGATGCGGTGCCTTTTTCCCCTGCTGCGATATCGCCGGGCGGCGCGTTGAACAGGGCCTGGACCAAGCCATTGTCGTCAAGCCGCTGCTTGAGTTGCTGCGCGGGATAAGCGTAGGGGAACATGTATTCCACGGCCCGGAAACCATCACTAGCGGCGGCGGCAAAACGGTCGAGAAAATCATGTTCGGGGTAAAGCATACTGAGGTTGGCAGCGAAACGAGGCATGAAGACTCCTGCGGTGAAAAATCAATCGTATGGCCTGGGTTACCACTGAACCCCAAAGACCTCGTGCAACTCATCCAATGCCGACTGAGGCAGGGGAGTCGGTCGTGGCTGGTTCATCAACCACAGGCGTGCGGTTTCTTCCAGCTCTTCCAGGGCGTAGCTGGCCTTGGACACTGAGCTTTCCCAGATCACCGGCCCCAGGCGTTCAAGCATTACACCGCGCACCAGGTTAGCCAACTGCGCCACGCGCTCGGCGACCTTGGGGGAGCCGGGACGCTCATAGGCGATCTGCGGAATGCGCCCCACTTTCATCACTTGATAAGGCGTCAACGGCGGCAGGATCATATCCTCCTGCCAGACGCCGGCCAGGGTCAGCGCCACCAGGTGAGTGGAGTGGGTGTGGACCACGCCGCCAACCCCGGGGTTGCGATCGTAGACTTGACGGTGCAGCGCCAGCGTCTTGGAAGGCTTGTCACCGCTGACCCAGTCCCCGGCCAGGCTGACCTTGGCTATCGCCGCCGGGTCGAGGCGCCCCAGGCAGGCGTCCGTGGGGGTGATCAGCCAGCCGTCGTCCAACCGCGCACTGATGTTGCCGGCGCTGCCCACCGTGTAGCCACGGGTATACAACGAAGCGCCAACCTCACAGATCTCTTCACGCAGGGTGTTTTCGTTGCTCATGCCGGAACTCCTGCCAGTTGCTTTAGAGCCTTGTCGAAGAAGTCCACACCACCGAAATTGCCCGACTTGAGTGCCAATGCCAGCGGTTCCCCGGGCGTGCTGACGCAGGCGGGTACTCCAGGGTCGATTTGCGCGCCAATCTGCAATAGCTGGATATTCAGCGCCTGGACCACGGCGCCCGAGGTTTCCCCGCCGGCGACCACAAAGCGCCGTACGCCGGCCTCGCGCAGACCGCTGGCGATCCGCCCCATGGCTTGCTCGACCAAATGCCCAGCACGCTCGGCGCCCAACTCGCGCTGGACCGCCTTGACCTCATCGGCCGTGTTGGTGGCGTAGATCAGCACAGTTTGCGCATGGTCGGCAGCGAAGGCCAGCGCGTCCTCAACCACCGGCTTTCCCGCCGCCAACGCCAGCGGGTCGACCCGCATCGCCGGACGACCTGCCTGCAGCCAGTTCGCGATCTGGCCCAGGGTGGCCTGGGAAGCGCTGCCCGCAAGTACCACCGCCGCGCCTTGGACCACGGGCACGTGCGCGGCGTCCAGGTCGCGCAGCTTGCCGGCACGCCGGAAGTTGCCCGGCAGGCCCAGCGCCAACCCGGAACCGCCGGTGAGCAGCGGCAAGTCCGCACAGGCTTCGCCCAGTAGATAGAGATCGGTATCACACAGGGCGTCGGCGACAGCCATGCTGACACCGTCGGCGCGCAGTTGAGCAATGCGCGCGCGTATGCTCTCCACGCCGGCGGACACGCTGTCGTGGCGCAACAGGCCAACCTTGCCTTGGGTCTGCGCTTGCAGCACGCGAACCAGGTTTGCGTCTGTCATGGGTGTCAATGGGTGATGCTGCATGCCCGACTCGCTGAGCAATTGGTCCTGAACGAACAAATGCCCACGAAACACCGTGCGGCCGTTTTCCGGGAAGGCGGGGCAGGCAAGGGTGAAATCGCTGCCAAGGGCCTGCAGCAAGGCTTCGCTGACCTGGCCGATATTGCCGGCCGCCGTTGAGTCGAAGGTTGAACAGTATTTGAAGAATATCTGTTCACAGCCACGTTCACGCAGCCAGTGCAGCGCTTGGAGTGATTCCTCGACGGCATCGGCGGCCGGCACCGTGCGCGATTTCAGGGCGATGACAATCGCATCGGCATCGAGTTGGTCGGCAACATCGGCAGCGGGAATGCCGATGCTTTGCACCGTGCGCATGCCGCCACGTACCAGCATGTTGGCAAGGTCGGTGGCACCGGTGAAGTCGTCGGCGATGCAACCCAGCAGCGGCCGGGCAGGGGCATTCAACATGTCGAACTCCTCAGCGGGTTTAACCGGGCTGGTATTCATGGATGAACTGCTCGATCACATCGGTGAAACGCTCATCCGCGGTGAAGCCCAGGTCCCGGGAGTAGGTGGCACAAAACGCGCCCGGCCAGGAACCGACGATGCGCTCGATCGCCTGATTGGGTTCCAGGCGAATGCGTTCGGCCACTTGCGCGCCGGCTGTCTGGCGCAGGGCTTCGATCATGCGCTCTACCGTGATCGACAGGCCCGGCATGTTGATCACTCGGCCCTCCGTCAACTGCTCGCTACCCAGTTCGTGGCCATGGATCAGGTTGCGAATGGCCTGTGCAGGCGACATCAGCCAGAGCCGGGTGTCCAGTGGTACCGGGCAGACGCTGGTCTGGCCGCTGAGCGGTTCGCGGATGATACCGCTGGCGAAGCTGGAGGCTGCAAGGTTTGGCTTGCCCGGGCGCACGACGATGGTCGGCATGCGCAGGCTGCGACCGTCGACGAATGCACGCCGGCTGTAATCGGCGAGTAGCAGGTCGTTCATGGCTTTTTGTGTACCGTAGGAGCTTTGTGGCGCCCATACCTGGTTATCTGGCACCTGTTCCGGCAACTGCCCGCCGAACACCGCGACGGAGCTGGTCATCACCCATTTTGGGCATGTGCCAAGCTGGCGCACGCGCTCCAACATGTGCTGGGTCGCACTGAAGTTGATGCGCATGCCCAGTTCAAAATCGGCTTCGGCCTGGCTGGAAACCACCGCAGCCAGATGGAAAATGCTGTCGGTATTGGCATCGATCAAGCGCTCCAGCACATGGGCGTTGGCGATATCGCCACACACCACTTTTACCCGGGGGTCATTGATCCCCGTCAGTTCGACCATGTCGAACGCGACAATCTGCTCGATGGGCCGGGACTGGCCCGTGCGGTCGGTGAGCGAACCACGCAGCAGCAGCGCTTCGATCAGGCGGCGGCCAAGGAATCCGGCTGCACCGGTCACGAGAATATTCATGAGTTACTCCAAACGTCAGCGGTTGACGAGTTTTCCGGGAATTCTGAAGACCAGCAGGGCGCCGAGGAACAGTGCGCTTGCCATCACATACATGCCGATTGTGGTGCTGTGGGTCAGGTCCTTGAGGAAGCCCATCAGGTAGGGCGAAACGAAGCCCGCCAGGTTGCCCCAGGAGTTGATCAGGGCAATCCCGGCAGCCGCCGCCGTACCGCCAAGGAACGCAGTCGGCAGGCTCCAGAACAGCGGCAGGGTGCTCATGGCGCCCATCGAACCCAGGGTCAGGCCGATCATCGACACCGTGAAGTTGTCGCTCCAGGTCGCAGAGATGAACAGGCCGATGCCCCCGAGCACGGCGGTCAACGCCAGGTGCCAGCGCCGTTCGCGCAACCGGTCGGCACTGCGCGAAACCAGGATCATGGTCAGTGCAGCGGCGGCGTAAGGGATGGCGGTGAGCATGCCCACCTCGAACACATCGCTGACACCGGCCTGGCGGATAAGGGTCGGCAACCAGAAACCGACGGTGTAGAAACCGGCGATCATGCAGAAGTAGATGGCCGTCAACAGCCAGATACGCGGCTGCAGGAACACTTCTTTGAGGCTGTGTTTCTGGTGGCCGACGGCTTCTGCGTCAATGCGCGCCTGCAGCAGGGTTTTTTCTTCACGGGTGAGCCAGCCAGCGCTGGAGATACGGTCGCTGAGGCAGAAAACCACCAGGAAGCCGACAGCAATCGAGGGTAGCCCTTCGAGGAAAAACAACCATTGCCAGCCCGCATATCCATGAACCCCATTGAAGGCGCTCATGATCCAGCCGGACAACGGCGCGCCTATCAGCCCGGACAGCGGCACGGCGGTGGCGAACAGCGCGTACATCTTGCCGCGGCGGTGGGTCGGGAACCAGTAGGACAGATAGAGGATGACCCCCGGATAGAACCCGGCCTCGGCGATCCCGAGCAGGAAACGCATGATGTAGAAGGATGTCGGCGTCGTCACCAGGGCCATGGCCGAGGAGATGATGCCCCAGGTGATCATGATGCGTGCGATCCACAACCGCGCGCCGACGCGATGCAGGATCAGGTTGCTGGGCACCTCGACGAGGAAGTAGGCAATGAAGAAAATCCCTGCGCCGAGGCCATAGACGGCTTCGGAAAATTGCAGATCGTCTGACATCTGCAACTTGGCGAAACCGACGTTTACCCGATCCAGGTAGGCGACCAGGTAGCACAGCAACAACAGCGGCATGATCCGCCACGCCACTTTGCGATACGCCAGGTTCTCGAAGCGATCTGCGGGTACGACGGCACTGGTTTGAATCACTGATTCAGTCATGTGTTTCCCCCATCCTTATTTTTATAGTGGGTGGCGTTGTTTGTGTCGGATTACATGATGGGGCGTTTTTTATCATAATACGTCATACGAATTCAACGACTAAATCCAGAGAGGACGGCGGGTCTAAAATGCAGTACCTTTCACAGATTTGAGCCAGAGTCGTCTATGCCCACTCCTGACAAATCCTCCTGTAGTGCCGATACGCTGGGTACCCTGAAGGACTCCGCCAAGGGCACACTGTCCGATCAGGTGACGGCGGCCCTCAAGGCCTATATCGCCAGCGGCGAAGCGCTGCCAGGCCATCGCCTGCCCACCGAACCGGTACTTTCGCAGCGTTTTGGCGTCAGCCGCACGGTCATCCGCGAGGCCATTTCGCGCCTGAAGTCGGCCGGCCTGGTCGAGGTCCGCCAGGGCAGCGGTACGGTGGTCAGCGAAGGGGCACACATCAAGGCATTCACGATTGACCTGGATGTCGGCGGGTCGATCGAGGCTGTATTGAGAGTCACCGAACTGCGCCGCGGCATCGAAGGCGAGGCGGCGGCATTGGCGGCCCAGCGACACTCACCGGCGCAACTGGAAGCCATCCACCATGCGCTCAAGGCCATTGATGCAGCGGAGCAGGGGAGCCGCGATGGGGTTGAGGAAGACTTGGCGTTTCATCACTCTATTTCCAAGGCGACCGGCAATCCGTTGTACCCGTCATTGCACGAGTTCATCGCGCAATTCATCAAAGAGGCGATCCGCATCACACGCTCCAACGAAGAGCGGCGCCGAGACTTGGCCAAGACCGTCCGGGCCGAGCACTTTGCCGTGTACGCGGCCATTGCCGCGCGTGATCCAGAAGGCGCAAGGAAAGCGGCGCTGGAGCATATCAATAATGCGGTAGAGCGACTTAAAAGTGCGGATCCGTCGTTTTGGCAGAGTCCGGGGGCGAGGAAGGTTTAGTAGTTGAGCTTGGGAATGTGAGTGGGGCATTATAACTAAACTAAATAGTTATTAATTTCATTTATAAGCTATTGAGATATAAAGAGTAGGGCACACCCCACATTACCAGCTCTGCGATTGTTGAATATGGAAATAACCACTATCGTCAAAAGCGCTAAAAAACTAGTAGTTCCTACAGTAGCCACAACCCTGGAATGCCCGGAACATCGGGTTTCCAGCACCTGGTGGTGCCTATGAGGAGAACGAACATGAATAAGATCTACGACGATGAACTGAAGGCTATTTCGACCAGGCTCGCTGCCATGACGGCTGTTGAGCGGCAACGCGCGTTGGACTTCTTGAATGGCAAGGCTGAACTGCGTCCCGATATGGGGAATAGTGCAAGCGTGGCTGGTGTTACAACGACTCCCGTTAAACCCATTGAGTGACAAGGTGCCGCCATCCGGCGTTGAGCCACACGAAGCATTCACGCCAATATCCGGCAACTTGGCCAATATTGCGTACGCAGAGTAAACCTCCGGTGATCTATAAGATTCGGGCGGGGTTTCTTTGCGTACGGAACACCTGGGGCGATTTGGTTGGATCGGTATTGCGGCGGCCTCTGGGAATAATGAGCGTCCTGCAGCACGTGTCCAATCGGTGGCCATCGCCAAACATGAGGTGTGGGTTGCAGCGCATCAGCACGAGGACTTGACCAATCCTACGGCAACATTCATAGGGTAAATAGGGGAGGAGGGATGCATTTATCGCCTGACACCTTGTTGATTTAGCCGCTAAATTTTAGGTCGATTCCTCCGGCGTTCGATCTGCTTTTCACCGTGAAAAATAGAGTAGGTAATCGGTTCCGACTCGGTTGAACTATAACTAAACTAAATGGATATTTAGTTTAGTTATATTTATTCCTTATATTACAAGGGCAAAGCTAGCTCATCCTTCGCGCGAGTGTGGGCACATGCACGATACTTAACATTTGAGCATCATAAAGGGACGGTCTATATGCGGGGAATGCTTACGTCAGGTCTATGGGTGGCATGTTTCGTGACCAGTGCCACGGCGCTGGCGGATGAACTGCCGCGTAGCGAGCAGATAAAAGCGTTCCGCGCTGCTGGATTTAACCAAGAGGCGTCGGAGTGCGAAATCGAAACAACAGGTAGCTACACACCGGCAACCATGGAGTTGGTTGAAGACCTGAACGGTGACGGCCGGCCGGATGCCTTGATTACCGAAGGCAGCACTGACTGTTATGGGCAAGCAGGTACTGGATTTTATCTAGTCAGCCAGCAACCTGACGGTCACTGGAAACTCATGCTCAAAGAAAACGGCGTCGCTGAGTTTCTCGCTAGCAAAGGCAGTAATGGTTGGCCTGATATCGAAGTCGGCGGCCCGGGCTTTTGTTTCCCAGTACTGCGTTACGACGGGCAACGTTATCGATTTCACCACAGCGTTGGTGAACGGTGTGCTGACTCGCCGTAAACGTCCGGTGGCCCAAGGGTCAAACGAAGGCAGGTCAACGAGGGCGACGGTGGCTGCTTTTGAATCTGGGGTGCGGTTGGTTCTATGTCGCTTAGTGAAATGCACCGAACAGAGCCCCTGAAGGACAGCCCACTTGGTTCGCATAATGTATATTATGTTAAATTATGTATGTACAAAGCTCCTAGCGCTTTCCCTCCCATCCACTTCCTCCATTCGTCATCAGAACCCTATCGATCTCGGCTACCACCCGCATCGTCGCGTCTTCGATCGTTCCCTCATTGCGGCATACGATCCAGCCGTGTTCGGTCATCACGCGCTCGAATGCCTCGGTACACGCAACATGTTCTGCCAGCGTATGGAGCACAGTACTGTTCAACCCACGCCGTCTTGCCGCGGCCCTTGCCCATGAAACTTCTGGGTTGGTGACAACCCCCACGTGCAGGTCTGGCACTTGCACCTGTCGATCGATGTTCAACTGCAGAATCTCGGCAAACGGGACTATCCGGCGAAACGCCGCATCGGATGGGTACCAGCGATCCATCAAGACGATGCTGTCTGCGGGCTGCTTAGGCAAAATCTGTTGGGAAATCCAGGCTCGACTATCAGCAAGGCGCTCACAAACCGCCCACTCCAAATCCCGGCTGGGATTTCTGACGAGTCTGTTGACGAGGTTCATTGTGTCACCCCTGTAGGGATCGCTTTTCTTCTCGCACAGCCGGATCACCTTTTTGCCCGCGCCCCTCAGCACGGTCGTCACGGCTTCCAACAGTGTGGTTTTGCCGGTGCCCTTGGGTCCATCGAGAGAAACAAACAGCGCACGTTTCATTCTTCGTACAACACGTTATAAACAAGCACTCTAACCTGATTGCCCGGCACCGCGCCAACCCCCGCATTTTGCCTGCGCCGGCCTTAAACCAGGTGTGGCTGTTTCAATGGCCGGCTAAACTGCCCGCCAGATTATTTTTGGTACAAGAGAACTCCCATGACCCAGCAAGACCTCAGCTATACCCCCGACCTCGACCCGGACTCCATTTCCTCGGATGTCATCGGCTTCAACGGCATCCTGGTCTCCACGCAAATCCCGGTGCGCGCCGATGGCAGCCTGGAACTGGGCGATATCACCGCGCAAAGCGAATGCACCCTGCAAGCCCTCAAGGTCGCGCTTGAACGTGCCGGCAGCAGCATGGACCGGGTCATGCACTTGACCATTTACCTCACCGACATGGCCGACCGCGCCGCATTCAACGAGGTGTACAAGCGCGTCTTCGCTAAACCCTGGCCAGTACGCGCGGCGGTTGGCGTGGCCGCATTGGCGGTCGACGGCATGCGCGTCGAAGTCACAGCGATGGCAGCCAAAGGCTGAGCCCTGCGCGCCATTGGGCATCCAGCGGGTGCCCACCCGGCGATTCACGGCTACAATGCGCACCTCAACCGTGACAAGCCTGACTAAAAAAACTATGTCCTTGCCCAAGCATCATCTGGAATTGCTCAGCCCTGCCCGCGATGTCGCCATCGCGCGCGAGGCTATCCTGCACGGCGCCGACGCCGTGTACATCGGCGGCCCAAGCTTCGGTGCGCGCCACAACGCCTGCAACGACGTGAGCGAGATCGCCCAACTGGTGGAATTCGCCCGTCGTTATCACGCCCGGGTGTTCACCACCATCAACACCATCTTGCATGACGATGAACTGGAGGCGGCCCGCAAGCTGATCCACCAGTTGCACGATGCAGGGGTTGATGCACTGATCGTCCAGGACCTGGGCGTGATGGAGCTGGATATCCCGCCCATCGAACTGCATGCCAGCACCCAGACCGACATCCGCACCCTGGCCCGGGCCAAGTTCCTCGATCAGGCCGGATTCTCCCAACTGGTGCTGGCCCGCGAGCTGAACCTGCAGGAAATCCGCGCGATTGCCGATGAAACCGATGCCGCCATCGAGTTCTTCATCCACGGCGCGTTGTGCGTGGCGTTCTCCGGGCAGTGCAATATTTCCCATGCGCAAAATGGCCGCAGCGCCAACCGTGGCGATTGCTCCCAGGCCTGCCGCCTGCCCTACACCCTCAAGGACGACCAGGGTCGTGTTGTCGCCTTTGAAAAACACCTGTTGTCCATGAAAGACAACAACCAGAGCGCCAACCTGCGCGCCCTGGTAGATGCCGGCGTGCGCTCGTTCAAGATCGAAGGCCGCTACAAGGACATGGGCTATGTGAAGAACATCACCGCCTATTACCGCCAGCGCCTGGACGAGATCCTTGAGGACCGCCCCGACCTGGCTCGCGCCTCCAGCGGCCGCACCGCGCATTTCTTCCTGCCGGACCCGGAAAAGACCTTCCACCGTGGCAGTACCGACTACTTCGTCAGTGATCGCAAGATCGATATCGGTGCCTTCGACACCCCAACCTTTACCGGCCTGCCAGTCGGCGTGGTGGAAAAAGCCGGCAAGCGCGACTTGCAGGTCATCACCCATGAGCCGCTGTCCAACGGTGACGGCTTAAACGTGCTGATCAAGCGCGAAGTCGTGGGTTTCCGCGCCAATATCGCCGAGCCCAAGGGTGAGTTCGACGAAGACGGCGAGAAGCGCTACCGCTACCGCGTCGAGCCCAACGAGATGCCGGCGGGCCTGCATCAGTTGCGGCCCAATCACCCGCTCAACCGCAACCTGGACCACAACTGGCAGCAAGCGCTGCTCAAGACCTCCGCCGAGCGCCGGATTGGTGTGTCCTGGCAAGCCTGCCTGCGCGAAGACCAACTGCAACTGACCGCCACCAGTGAAGAGGGGGTGAGTGCCAGCACCACCCTGCCCGGCCCGTTCGGCGTGGCCAACAAACCGGAACAGGCGCTGGATACCTTGCGCGACCTGCTCGGCCAACTCGGTACCACCCAGTATCACGCCACGGCCATCGAACTGGATGCGCCGCAGGCGTATTTCATCCCCAACTCACAGCTCAAGGCCCTGCGCCGAGATGTGATCGAAGCGCTGACAGTGGCCCGTGTCGAGGCCCATCCCCGTGGAGGCCGCAAAGCTGAAACCACGCCACCACCGGTGTACCCGGAGTCGCACCTGTCGTTCCTGGCCAACGTCTACAACCAGAAGGCTCGCGATTTCTATCATCGCCATGGCGTGAAATTGATCGACGCGGCCTACGAGGCCCACGAAGAAACCGGTGAAGTGCCGGTGATGATCACCAAGCATTGCCTGCGCTTCTCCTTCAACCTGTGCCCCAAGCAGGCCAAGGGCGTGACCGGCGTACGCACCAAGGTTGCACCGATGCAGCTGATTCACGGCGATGAGGTGTTGACCCTGAAGTTCGACTGCAAGCCTTGCGAAATGCACGTGGTGGGCAAGATCAAAGGCCATATCCTCGACTTGCCGTTGCCGGGCAGCGGCGTGCAGCAGCAGGTCGTGGGGCATATCAGCCCGGCCGACCTGCTCAAGACCATCCCCCGCGCGCCACACTGACCCACGCCCTTGTAGGATCCCGCTTGCCAGCGATAGCGCCCTCCAGATCGCCATCGCCGGCAAGCCGGCTCCTACAAGGGGCGCCTGGATGTCGGCAGCTCGTGTTCAGCACGCCACCACCAGCCTCGCTGCAACCCCGCCGCCGCCAGCAATATCGCCGCAACCCCCAACCACTGTGCCCAGCCCAAGCGATGCCCGTAGGCCATCCAGTCAACCAGGATCGCCGCAACCGGGTAGATGAACGACAGCGCCCCGGTCAAGGCCGTCGGCAGTTTTTGAATCGCGCCATACAGCAGCACGTACATCAGGCCGGTATGCACCACGCCCAGCGTCAACAGCGCGGCCCAGGCATCGACGGGCGCCGATAGGCTTTGCCACGAGACCAGCGGCACCAGCAACACCGCGCCGGTAGTCACTTGAATCAGTGCCAGTAGGTGCGGCGGCACGGCCTTCAGACGTTTGATGATCAGCGCAGCGACGGCATACAAAAACGCCGCGCCAATCGCCTGCACCACGCCCAACAGGTAATGATCACCACTGCCCTGCTGCTCGCCATGGGCACTGACGATCGCCAGCATGCCCACGAAAGCCACACTCAACCAGGCGAGCTTCTGTGCGGTGATCTTTTCGCCAAGAAACAACGCCGCGAGCATCACCAGCATGAACGGCTGCACGTTATAGACCGCGGTGCTGATCGCAATGGAGGCCTTGGCGTAAGACGCAAACAGCAACAGCCAATTACCGACAATGGCCACGCCGCTCAACATCGCCCAGCCGAGTGTCGAGTAATTCAACCATCCGCCCCGCAAATACCCCAGCCGCCAGCACACCAGCAGCAGAGTCAGGCCGCCGATGACGCAACGCCAGAACACCACTTCGATGACCGGCACCCCAGACACCAGCACAAACCAGCCAATGGTGCCGGAAATCAGCATGGCGCCGACCATTTCCCATGAGCCGCGACGTATGGATATGTCCATGATTTAGCTCCTCGAATGAGGCTAAATTATGGCAACCTGCGCCAATCAGGCTCCAGCGCCTGCAGAAGGTAAAAGGTGGTCCTTACCTATTCTTATTAGGCAAAACAGCAAATCTGCTTAAGGAGCCCAGGATGATTGATGTTATCGACCAACAACTGATCGCCGCCCTGATGGACGACTCGCGCTGCTCGCTCAAGACCCTGGCGGGCATTACCGGCCTGTCCTCGCCCAGCGTGGGCGAACGTTTGCGACGCCTGGAGGAGCGCGGAGTCCTCAAGGGCTACACCGTGGATATCGACCCCAAGCACTTTGGCTATCTGTTGCAAGCCATCGTGCGCATCCGCCCCCTGCCCGGCCAGCTACAAGAGGTGGAACGGCAGATCCAGGCGATCCCGGAGTTTACCGAGTGCGACAAGGTCACTGGCGATGACTGCTTTATCGCCCGACTGCACGTACGCACCATGGACCAGTTGGATACCTTGCTCGACCGTCTCAACGCTTACGCCGAAACCAACACCGCCATCGTCAAGAAAACCCCGGTCAAGCGCCGGCTGCCGCCCTTGGCGGGCCAGTGATGCTCTGTTGATGGCTATCTCGCCCAGGCTGATGCCCTACGCTAAGCGTCAGCATCGCCTTCTTCAGCCAAATCATCCTGCTCGATCAGCGGCACCTGCGCATCATCCATCAACGATCCCGGGTCTTCATTGCCGGGATCATTGATCGGCTCCTCTTCGGCTGGGGTATGCATCGCCCTAGCCGCCCGGGGTATCAATGTCAGCGTCCGTTTCTGGCTTGGGCTCGCGCTCGGGCTTGAAGTCCGGGCTGTACTCGTTGTCCTTGGCGACCTCATCAGTCGCGGGTTGTGGGTCCTTGGGGGCCGTACCGGGAGCGGGTATTTTATGCGTGTTGTCATCGATGGCCGGATCATTCCTGCCAATGACTTGCGGGTCTTGACTGTGATTCGCGCTCATGGGGACCTCCTTCCAAGCTGATGTACAGTTAAGGCGCCACGGAGATGGGTGAAGTTCAGTTCAAACGAACCGCGCTGATCAATGGTCACGACCCCGGATTATCCACCTGGATATAAAACGCAAACGCCGCCAGCAGCATCCAGAACACCGTGAACAACCACGGTGTACGCACCGAAAACAGTAATGACTTGCGATAGCCCTTGTGCGACGACTCGGTCTCGCAGAACAGCGGCGACTCATCGTAGGCCATGCCCATCACCGGTTCGCTGCGCAACAACTCGCTCTGCTTGAAGTGCCAGTGGTCAATGATGTCGTAGGCTGCACGTATGCCGGGCCAGGCGTTGAGCGAGCTGAACACGCCGAGCATCGACAGCAGCAGCGGCACCACCAGGGTGAACAGCTTGCCCCACTCGGGGTTGAGGTTGCCCATGCAGGACACAAAGGCAATCACCAGGAACGACTGCGCGGTGAGGTAAGCATCGGTGCGGTTGGCAAGGATGGTGGTTTCGTATTGGATTTCCCGGCGATAGAAATCCAGCCGGTCCTTGGGCGAGCCAAAGATCTTGGCATTGTGTTCGGTATGGTCAGTCAGCGCCGATTCGGGGCTATGGGGGGAAATGATCCGGGGCACGATCGGTGATCCTTACGGTGCGTAATCCCGTTAGAAGAACCGGTGATGCCCGAAGTTCAGGTCAATTACCTGCACCGTTATGGAGCATGGCGTATGCCTGGGGCGCACTGCACTTGCGCAGGCCGCTCCGATAACGGGCTTACACACTGTGTAATCCCTATAAACGCAGTTTCGGCACAGCCATTGCTTTACTCCTTAAATCCCCTGCCTGCCCAGGTGAACACAGGAGCAAACGTTACCCCCCCGACTCAGAGCCGACTCCAAAAGAAAGTAAGGACAAGGTCCGTTGGCGCCAAAAGCCACGGGCTCATAACAATGCGTTTTCTAAAGCGGCAGTGCCTGCAACGTTTCACCCGGCACTGACAAGGTAATTGGAATGGCTCGATCTTTCTTTGATGAAATGAATGACGCAAATGGCGTGTGCCGTACGCACTATCAGGATTTTTCCCGCTGGCTGGCCAACACACCGCCGGAACTGCTGGCCCAACGCCGTCGCGAGGCCGACCTGCTGTTCCACCGCGCCGGGATCACCTTCACCCTGTACGGCGACGAGCAAGACACCGAACGCCTGATTCCCTTCGATATCATCCCGCGCAGCATCCCGGCCAGTGAGTGGAGCGTGATCGAGCGCGGCTGTATCCAGCGGGTCAATGCGCTGAACATGTTCCTCGCCGATATCTACCACGACCAGCGCATTATCAAGGCCGGGATCATTCCCGCCGAGCAGGTGCTGGGCAATGAAGGCTATCAAAAAGCCATGGTCGGCCTGGACCTGCATCGCGATATCTATTCGCACATCTCCGGTGTCGACCTGGTGCGTGATGGCGACGGCACCTACTACGTGCTCGAAGACAATTTGCGCACACCCAGCGGTGTGAGCTATATGCTCGAAGACCGCAAAATGATGATGCGCCTGTTCCCTGAAGTGTTTGCCAAGCAGCGCATCGCGCCAGTGGATCACTACCCCAACCTGCTGCTCAAGACCCTGAAAAGCGCCAGTCGCCTGGACAACCCCAATGTCGTGGTGCTGACCCCGGGGCGCTTTAACAGTGCGTTCTTCGAGCACGCGTTCCTGGCCCGAGAAATGGGGGTGGAGCTGGTAGAAGGCGCCGACCTGTTCGTGCACGACCTCAAGGTGTTCATGCGCACCACCGACGGCCCCAAAGCAGTGGATGTGATCTACCGGCGCATCGACGATGCCTTCCTTGACCCGCTGGCCTTCAACCCGGAATCCATGCTCGGCGTTCCCGGCCTGGTAGCGGCCTACTGCGCTGGCAACGTGGTGCTGGCCAATGCCATCGGCACCGGCGTGGCCGACGACAAGTCTATCTACCCCTACGTGCCGGAGATGATCCGCTTCTATCTGGATGAAGAACCGGTGCTGCAGAACGTACCGACCTTCCAGTGCCGCAATCCCGCTGAGCTGTCCCACGTACTGGCGCACTTGCCCGAACTGGTGGTCAAGGAAACCCAGGGCTCCGGCGGCTACGGCATGCTGGTGGGCCCGGCCGCCTCGGCCGCCGAGATCGAGGACTTCCGCCAACGCATCAAGGCCCGGCCCCACGCCTATATCGCCCAGCCGACCTTGAGCCTGTCCACCTGCCCGACTTTTGTCGAAAACGGCATCGCGCCACGGCATATCGACCTGCGGCCCTTTGTGCTGTCGGGCAAGGAGACCCGCCTGGTGCCGGGTGGGCTGACCCGGGTGGCGCTGCGCGAAGGCTCATTGATCGTCAACTCGTCGCAAGGCGGCGGAACCAAGGACACCTGGGTGGTGGAGGGCTGAGTATGCTGAGTAGAACCGCCGCAGATCTGTACTGGATGTCGCGCTACCTGGAACGCGCGGAAAACCTGGCGCGCATGCTGGAGGTCAGCTATTCGCTGTCGTTGATGCCCCAGGCCGGACGCAGTGATGGCCTGGACGAACTGGCGATGTCGCTGCTCAGCAGCGGCACCCTGGACAGCTATCTGGAACGCCATCAACAGCTGGACGCCGAGCGCATGCTGCACTTCTTCGCCCTCGACGAAGAAAACCCGGCCAGTATCTACAACTGCCTGCGCGCTGCCCGGGGCAATGCCCATGCGGTGCGTGGGCGGATCACCGCCGACATGTGGGAAAACCTCAACGCCACCTGGCTGGAAATGCGCAGCATCGCCGCCGGCGGCCTGGCACGCCATGGCATCAGCCATTTCTGCGACTGGGTCAAACAGCGCTCGCACCTGTTCCGTGGCGCCACCTCCGGCACCATCATGCGCAACGACGCCTATCGTTTTATCCGCCTGGGCACCTTTGTCGAACGCGCCGACAACACCTTGCGCCTGCTGGATGCGCGCTACGAGATGTTTGGCGAAGAATCCGAGGAAGTCAGCGACCTGTCCGCCCGCGGCTACTACCAGTGGAGCGCCCTGCTCCGTGCCTTGTCGTCATTCGAGGCCTACACCGAGCTGTACCCCAATGCGCTGAACGCGCGTTCGGTGTCGGAGTTGCTGCTGCTACGCAGTGATGTACCGCGCTCGTTGCATGCGTGTATCGAGGAGTTGAGCCATATCCTCGCCGACCTGCCAGGTAGCTACGGCCGCACGGCCCAGCGCCTGGCTGCCGAATTCGAGGCGCGGCTGCGTTATACCGGCATTGACGAGATCTTGGAGGAAGGCCTGCACAGCCGGCTGACCGAATTCATCGACACCGTGCGCGAGCTGGCGCGGGCGATCCACAGTTCCTACCTGGAAGTGGTGTAAGCGTCGCATCACCCTGTAGGAGCGGGCTTGCCCGCGATAACGGTGGAACAGTCGGAAATTGTTCATCTGACCCACCGCTATCGCGGGCAAGCCCGCTCCCACAGGTCTGGTGTTTGCTCCAGACATATAACTGTCAGTTTGGATCATTGATCCCACCTCACTGCTGCTCTTATGGTTGCTCAACACCCATAAGAACAGGTACAGACCATGTCCGAAGCTCTGCAATTATCCCCTGGGGCCGCCCATACCCTGAAGCGCTGGCACACCATGCTGGCCACTGCCGACCTCAAGGCCCTGCCCGAACTGCTGGCACCTGACGCGGTGTTTCGCTCGCCGATGGCCCACACCCCCTACCCCGGCGCCCCCGTCGTATCGATGATCCTCAACACCGTGTTTACTGTGTTTGAGGACTTCCAATACCACCGAGAACTGGCCAGCGCCGACGGCCACAGTGTGGTGCTGGAGTTCAGCGCGCGAGTGGGCGACAAACAGCTCAAGGGCATCGACCTGATCCGCTTCAACGAAGAGGGGCAAATCATCGAATTCGAAGTGATGGTCCGCCCCTTGAGCGGTCTCCAGGCCCTCGGTGAGGAAATGGGCCGACGCCTGGCACCGTTCCTGGCCAAGGCCAAGGGCTAACGCTGCAGGAACTCCAGCATCAGCGTGTTGACCTGCGCGCCCTGCTCCACCTGGATCCAGTGCCCGCAGTTGGCCAGCACCTGCTGCTCCAACTGCGGCACCACCTCGGGCATGCGTTTGAGCGTATGCGCCTCAAACACCCCCACCGGGTCGCGGTCGCCGATCAAAAACAGCGTCGGTTGCAACACCTGTCGGCCCGCCAGGAACTCGGTGCGCTGCCAATTGCGCTCGAAGTTGCGGTACCAGTTCAGCGGCCCGCGAAAGCCATTGGCAAAGGTCTGCACATAGATGTCCAGGTCGTGCTGGCTGCACCAGGCCGGCAAGGCGCTTGGCAGCGCGACACCGTCCAGCAAGGTGGCCGTGGCTGGCTTTTGCTGCAGGAATACATCCTGGTCCTGCATGAACAGACGCAAGGTGCGTTCGATATCGGCTTCCAGTTCCTGCTCCGCCACGCCGGGCTGCTGGAAGTACAGGATGTAGTTGAACCGTTCGGCATACAGCTCACGCATGATCTCGATCACCGGCCTGCGGGAACGACCGGCGAACGGCACCGACATCGTGACCAGCGCGTTGATACGCGTAGGCTCCAGCAAGGCCAGGTGCCACGCCACCACCGCGCCCCAGTCATGGCCGACCATCGCTACCCGTTGATGGCCGAACAGGTCCATGGCCCTCTGGATATCCGCGCATAGGGTCAACAGGTCGTAGTCGGCAATCTCGGCGGGCGCGCTACTGCGCCCATAGCCCCGCATTTCAGGCACAAATACGCGATACCCGGCGGCTGCCAGCACGGGGATCTGTTGGCGCCAGGAGTGCCAGCATTCGGGAAAACCATGGAGCAGCCACACGGGCGGGCCGCTCTCGGGGCCGGCGATATGCAGGCTCAATTGAATGCCATTGACCTGGATCGTCTGTTGTTCGATAGCACTCATCACGCAGCTCCATGGGGGGACTGCTGCAGACTGCCCCACCGGCGCCCCCCGCGCCAGCATCATTGACGGGGCAAATACCTCAGGTCACCGACCACCAGCGCGGTAGCAGCGGCCGCACCTTGGGTTCGGCAAAACGGTCATCGATCAGCATCACCACCCCCTGGTCCTGCTGGGTGCGAATCACCCGGCCTGCCGCCTGCACCACCTTCTGGATCCCGGGATACAGGTAGGTGTAGTCATAACCGGCACCGAACATCGCGCCCATGCGCAGTTTCATCTGCTCGTTGACCGGGTTGAGTTGCGCCAGGCCCAGGGTGGCGATAAAGGCCCCGATCAAGCGTGCGCCGGGCAAATCGATACCCTCGCCGAACGCGCCGCCTAACACGGCAAACCCTACGCCCCGGCTGTGCTGGGTGAACTGGTCGAGGAAGGCCTGGCGCTCGGCCTCGGCCATGCCCCGTGATTGATGCCAGGTAGGAATCGACGGATACCGCTCGGCCAGCAACTGCGCCACTTGCTGCTGGTAATCAAAGCTGCTGAAAAACGCCAGGTAGTTGCCCGGCGTACGCTCAAACTGCTCGGCGATCAACGCCACGATGGGCGCCAGGGACGCCTGGCGATGTACAAAGCGCGTGGAGATGCGGTCGATGATGTGCACCTGCAACTGCGCGGCATCGAAGGGCGATTCCACGTCCACCCACGCGGTATCCGCCGGCAGGCCCAGCAGGTCGGCATAGTAATGCCGGGGGCTCAGGGTCGCGGAAAACAGCACGCTGCTGCGGGCCGCCGTCAAACGTGGGCGGATAAATTCGGCCGGCACCACGTTCCGCAGGCTCAAGCGCGAGAAGCGACGCTTGGCCTGGGGGTCGCGCTGAGCGATATCAAAAATAAACTGCTCGTTGAACAGCTCCGCCACCTTGGCGAACTGCAACGCCTCGAAATAAAAGCCTTGCAGCTCGCCCGTGAGCGCCTGCGGGTGATCATTGAAATACTCGCCCATGGCGCTGGTACACAGGGCCAGGGCCTGCAACAGCTTGTCAGGCTTGCTGGCATAAGCCTGATACACCGTGACCTGCTCCTTGTGCAGCGCATTCCATTCACGGTTGAGCCGCTGCAACGGCTTTTTCAACGGCTCGGGGGCGGTATCGCGCAAGGTCTTGAGGGCAAATTGATCGAGGTCGGCGCTGTACATCGCGCGCCCCCGCTCCACCAGGTTATGGGCTTCGTCCACCAGCACCGCGACCCGCCATTGGTTGAGCTGGGCCAGGCCAAACAGCATTGCGCCAAAATCGAAGTAATAGTTGTAGTCGGCGACCACCATGTCGCACCAGCGCGCCATCTCCTGGCTCAGGTAATACGGGCATACACCGTGGGCGAGCGCGACCTCGCGCAGATTGCGTTGGTCCAGCAACCGGACCTTGGCTGCCGCCTCGCGCGCGGCCGGCAGGCGATCATAAAAGCCCTTGGCCAACGGGCAGGAGTCGCCGTGACAGGCCTTGTCCAGGTGTTCGCACGCCTTGTCCCGCGCCACCAACTCCAACACGTGCAAAGGCAGGTCGGCACTGGCGTGCAGTATCTGCACCGCGTCCAGCGCCAGCTTGCGGCCAGGGGTCTTGGCCGTCAGAAAGAACAGCTTGTCCAGTTGCTGCGGCGCCATGGCCTTGAGCATCGGAAACACCGTGCCAATGGTCTTGCCGATCCCCGTGGGCGCCTGTGCCATCAGGCAGCGCCCGGTGCTGACGGCCTTGTACACCGACTCGGCGAGGGTACGCTGGCCCAGACGAAAGGCCGCGTGAGGAAAAGCCAGAGCGGTGCTGGCGGCGTCGCGGGCCAGTCGCTGTTGCGCCTGCTGCTCGGCCCAGCCGAGAAACAACGCACACTGGCGATTGAAGAACGCCTCCAGGTCATCCGCCGCACACACCTGGCTGATCACGGTTTCGCGCTCGCTGACGATATCGAAATACACCAGCGCCAGCGCGATCTCAGGCAACCCCAGCTTGCTGCACATCAGCCAGCCATAGACCTTGGCCTGGGCCCAGTGCAGTTGCCGATGGTTGGCCGGTTGGGCATCCAGGTCGCCACGGTAGGTCTTGACCTCTTCCAGCACATTGCGATCCGGATCATAGCCATCGGCGCGACCGCGTACGGTCAACTGCTGGTAGAGGCCTTCCAGGGCCACTTCACTCTGGTAGTGCGCGCTGCGGCGGGACGCCACGGTACGGTGGCCGAGCATGCCTTCCTGGGCACTGGGTGAGGGGGTAAACCGCAGATCGAGGTCACCCACCTTGGCCGTGAACTCGCACAATGCCCGTACAGCGACGGTGTAGCTCAAGCGCCCTGCTCCGCCCAGCGTACATAACACACGGTAACCGGCATCTGGTGCTCGCTGCAGAACTCCAGCCAGCGCAGTTGGTTGTCCTGCAGGCGGTCGCCCGGGCCTTTGACTTCGATCATGCGGTAGGTTTTTTGCGCGGGCCAGAACTGGATCAGGTCTGGCATGCCGGCGCGATTGGCGCGGATATCCAGCAACAGCCGGTCGAACCAGTGCCGCAGGTGCGCGGCAGGCAGGCAATCGAGCGCCTGCTCGAGCAGTGTTTCGCTCAATACATTCCAGAACACAAAGGGTGACTGGATCCCCCACTTTTCGGCGTAGCGCTGGCGGATCGTGGTTTTGTAGCGCTGGTCGTGCAACTGGTCGAGGCAGGCGGCGAACAGCTCGGCGCGGCGCTGCTGGAAGTCTTCACTGTGCAAATCCACCGGCCCGCGCTGGAATGGGTGAAAGAACGAACCGGGCAACGGCGCGAAGATCGCCGGCCAGCACAGCAGGCCGAACAGCGAGTTGATCAGGGTGTTCTCGACGTAGTGCACCGGCCCCCCATCATCCCCCAGGTGCGCCTGCACGCAGAACTCAACGCTGGCCACCGGTTCCGGGAACGGCAGTTCCAGGTCCAGGCGCTGAATCACCTGGGGTTTGGGCTTGGGCAGCGCCGGCTCGCCCAGCTTGCGCCGCAACCTCGGCAGGACCCGCAACAGGTGTTGCTGCTCGGCCGCGCTTTGTGGCGCGGCCTGGGCCGCCTGGGCCAGGGCCATCGCCTGGGCGAAATCCTCCTGGCGCTCCAGCACCCGAATCAGCCGGGCGCGGGCGCCGGGGTAGGCACAATCGCGGTAGATCACCTCGGCCAGGGCCAGTTCGGCGAGCCGCTCGCAATGCTGGCCAACCTGGAACAGCAGCTTGGCCCGACGCTTCTCCAGCCAGGGGTTATCGGTGCTCAGCGTGGCGATCTGCGCCAGCACCTCTTCCAGCGGTTCGCCCGCCTCGAAGGCCTGCTGGCATTGATGCAGGAACAGCAGGCCATACACATCGTCACGATGGCGCAGCCCTCGGGACTCGGCACAGAACTCGACCTTTTCGTAGGTGTAGATCCCCAGGTCCGCCAGTACAAACTCCGACCAGTCCTGGTACAGGTTGCCGAAGAACATCAGGCGCAGGCGGTCACACAGGTCCATCACCGCCAGGCTGTAAAGACGCTCGTCCAACTGCGGGCACCATTGCGCAAACGTACGTGGCTCGGTGAACCGGGCCGATAAACCGGGCAGCCAATCGGATTTCTTGCCCCTGGGCTGCTCGATCCAGGGCTTGAACGCCTGCAGCGCCTCGCCTTTTTGCAACTGCCCCCACACCTCATCCAGGGACAGCAGGCCCTGCTCACTGACCCAGCCCAGGGCCAGCAATGGTTGCACGGCCTGGTCAGCCGGGCCAATCTCGAGGTAGTTGAGCTTGCTCGCACGAAAATGCACCCCTTTGCGCATCACCATGCGCACCAGCAACGCTTGGGCCGGTTGCGGCACTTGGCTGAACTGCGCAATGAAGCGCTGTT
The DNA here is from genome assembly GCF_001855215.1 of Pseudomonas sp. 06C 126. Lineage (NCBI taxonomy): Bacteria > Pseudomonadati > Pseudomonadota > Gammaproteobacteria > Pseudomonadales > Pseudomonadaceae > Pseudomonas > Pseudomonas sp. 06C 126. The sequence goes on from NZ_MIFU01000075.1 coordinate 122,175, forward strand.
CTTCATCATCCAGCACGTCGGCATAGCGCTGCCCCAGCCAGTCGAGCACTTGCTGGAAGTTATGCAGGTAGTAGAACGGGTCTTCGAGGGGGTTGGACATGACGGGCACTTGGGCAAACACTGGTTATGCATACAGAGTGCCGTCGCCAGGCCTGCCTTGCAATCGCTAATAGATCAGTGGCACACGCAACTTTTTGCATAAAAGTGATCAGATGGGGGTGGATCCGCGTAACATTTGTGCCCCGCAGCCGTTGAGCCCGGGGTTTTCGAAGGATGAGAGTAAAGGTTATGAACATGAAGAACTGGGGCCTGCCGCTGGCTGTACTGACGTTTCTGGCATTGGCCGGTTGCTCGACGCCGACCGTCGTGACCTTGCAGAACGGTACTCAGTACCTGACCACCGATACGCCGAATGCCAATACGCCTGATGGTTTTTACGAATTCACCGATATCGCCGGCAAGCGCGTACGGGTCAAGGCGGCGGATGTCGCTACCGTCCGCAAGGAAAAATGACCAACCACTGTAGGAGCCGGCTTGCCGGCGATGGCGGCCTTGGAAGCAACCAAGAGCCTCATCGCTGGCAAGCCGGCTCCTACAGTTTTAGGTGATGACGAAGGCCTCTGCCGACAGGCTGCCAAGTCCCACTCCCACCAGCGTCACGGAATTATCGCCGAACGTCAGCAACGTATCGCTGCCCACTGCCTTGGCATGATCGAGGTAGTTGTACTGCCCGCCCACCCCCGCCACCCCCATGAACACCAACTTGTCCGTCGACTGGTAGCCCAGGATCCGGTCCTGGCCGAAGTCGCCGTCGAACAGGAAGGTATTGCGCCCGCCGCCCGCTTCGAGCAGGTCATTGCCCGCGCCCCCTACCAGCACATCGTTGCCTTTGCCGCCGATCAGGTGATCATCGCCCTGCAGCCCAAACAACCACTGCCCGCCATCGCCGGCCTTGAGCACATTGGCGCCGGCATCGCCCTTGAGCGACGCGGCGTAGGCGGTCAGGTCCTTGCCCGCCAGCAGCCCCTTGTCGGTCACGCTGTGGGTCACGTTCTTGCTGAACAACAACAGATAGCTTTCCTTGCTCACTAGCGCGCCCATGTCGCGCGTCATGCTGATGCCGCCCTGCCCGTCGCGGATATACAGGGTACCTGCGCCATCGTTGGCCACCTCGACGTTTTTCAGCGACTGCTGCAAGTCCAGGGTATTGAACCCCGTGCCACCGAGCAGGATGTTGTAGCCACCGCCATCGCGGAAAGTATCGTTGCCGGCACGTCCTTCCAGGTAGTCATTGCCGCGCCCGCCCTGGATCAGGTCGTTGCCGTCGCTGCCGATAATGAACGTGCTGCCCTGGTGGACCTCGGCGTTGCGATTGAGGTCCTGCACCCAGGTAGTGGCACGCGCAGAGTCAGACAGGTTGGCGACGATGATCGTCGAATCGCGGCTGGTCAGGTCATAGAACTTCGACTCGAGGATGCGGCTCATGCCATCGCCATACCCCGTGGGTAAATGGGAAATCCACGTTGGCAGGTTGAGGATGGAAAACGGCAGGATGTTCCACAGCGTCGAGGCGTAATGGTCGTTGAAGCTTGCGATGTTATCGGCGCTGGATTCGTGCGGTTGGTCGTGCACGCCCAGGGAAGACAGATTGAACGCCGAACCGTCGAGGGCGCGATAGACCGGGTCGTTTTCGTAGCCGATGTTCAGCACCTTGTCGCCACTGCTCTGGGTCGGCGAGGCGTAGGCCACATAGTTGGCGTCCTGGTAGAACCCCGCCCAGGTGTGGTTGCTCAAGTCCGCCATGCTGTTGACCGCCATGCCACCGAGGCTGTGGCCGCTGACCAGTACATCCTGGCCGCTCAGCCCCTGCGCGCTGGCATACGCGGCGACTTTGCCAAGCAAGGTGCCAAACGCCTCGCCCGCGTAGTTTTTTGCATAGTCCGCCGGCCCGAACGCGGCCAGTAAATCACTGATCACATCGCCAATAGAGTCGACGATCAGGTTCTCCCTGGGGCCGGATGTGCCACGGAAGGCGATGCCGATTTCCAGCAGCTTGCCGGCGTCATCGTATTTGCCCAGGACCTCGGCCTGGGCACTGGTGTAGCCGGTTTTCTCGCCGAAGAAGGTGCCCCGCGCATCGACCTTGCCACCATAGTCCAGGGTGCTGGCGCTGATGGGCGTCCAGCCGGCCTTTTGCACGGCGTCCAGGGCGGCCTTTTCCGAGTCCGGGTTCCACGGGATACCGGGAATCACCCCCTGGGAGTCGCTGCTGCCCAGCAACGCCTGCACCAGGGTGGCCGGCAAACCCAGGCCGAAGCCGTTTTGCTGATACCCCACGGCAAAGCCGTTATCCAGGTTGTGGTAGGAATACAACGTGATCGCCATGGCGTCGGCGAACAGGGCTTTGGAGTCCTCAGTGGTTAGGTTTTTGTAGTCATAGACACCCATGGTATTGCCTCTCTTTTGTTGGAATTGTCGAGAAAGCTAAAAATCCTGAACATCACACCGCCCCTTGTAGGAGCCGGCAAGCCGGCGCCTACAGGGTAAAACTCAGAACGCCCAGTCGAGGCTCAAGCCCACGCCGTGGATTTTCTCCTTGCTGGCCAGCAGGCCGTTGTAGTCAAAGTTCAACCGCGCATCCTTGCTCAGCGCCAGGCTGGCCCGTGCGCCGACCAATGCGGCATCGCGTACCATCGGTGCGCTTTGCACGGCAAACGCGCTACTGCCTGAGGCAAACGCCAGGTGGCGCGCGGAATCGGTGGCGCTGAGGTTGTGCTGCCACCCCAGGGTGCCGGAAACGTCCAGAGCCTGATGGTCGGTGAGGTTGAAGGTCTTCAAGGCACGCACGCCGAGGGTGCTCAGCACCAGGTCGCGTGTGTCATCGCCGCCCTTGAGCGCCGCCGCGTCGCCTTTCTCGCTGAAGCCATCGCTGTCCAGGTGCACATAGGCCAGGTTGGCGAATGGTTCCAGCGCCAGCGGTTGCAGGTTCAGGCGATAAGCCGCTTCGGTGAAGAGCTGGGTGCTGCGGGCATCGACCTTGGCTTTCTGCTTGCCGGCGACTTCGCCGTATTGCAGCTCACGCTTTACATCGGCGCGATGCCAGCTGTAGGTCGCCCCACCGCTCAGGCGCCAGGCGCCGATTTCGTGCCCGGCATAGGCGCCCAAGTGGTAGCTGTCCACCGATGCCCGCGAGTGGGTGCCATCGCCCATGTTCAGCGAGGTATCGCTGTAGCCGGCGACCAGCCCCAGGCGCGTGTCTTCATCCAGCGCACCGTCCACACCCGCGAGCAATCCGCCGATGGAAGTGGTGTAGCCCGCCGTGTCGCTGCTGCTGTCGGTTTTACCCCAGACACCAAGCGCCTTGACCCAGACATTGCCGCGGGTGTCGATGGTCTGTGGCGAGGAGCCCATTTCGCCCTGCTGCAGGCGCTCGCCTACCGCTTCGCGCAGGTAGCGGTTGTCATTGACCAGGGCGGTTTCCAGGGCCGGGTAGATTTCCCCCGACAACTGTTGGAACGCCCCTTGCGCCGAAGCCGCACTCGGCGCCAACAGCAGGCTTTCATACACGCCATTACCCGCGCCCAGTTGTTCGGCAGCGCCCGCCACGGCACGCTGGTTATCGGTCAATGCCACGCTGGCGAAGCTGTTGGCAGTTCGCGCGACATCCAGTTGCACACCGTTGGCGCCATAGTTCAGGTTGCCGCCCACAAACAGGTAGTTGGGCAGTACCTGCGCGAAGCTACCGGTGACGCCCCCTGCCGCCTGCAGGATGGTGTACTGGCGGCCGATCAGGCTTTGCGCCTCGGGCTGGCTGAGCAGTGTCGGGCTGTTCTCCAGGGCCAGGGTCACAGTGCCGCCGTTGAGGGTGGCCTTGCCGCCGGCGACGATGCGGTCACTGCTGCTGTTCGACAGCTCTACCGCATAGGTGGACCCGGCGTCGAAGTTGAGATCCCCGGCCACGTTCAACGTCCCAATGGAGTTGCCCGGCGCTACCGTACCGCCGCTTTTCGCGTGCAGCGCGCCGATGCTGCCGGAGCCGCCCAACACGCCGCTGTTGCTCACCGTGACCTGGGATACCAGCGAGCCATTGACCGCCAGCAGGCCCTGATTGACCAGGGTCGGCCCGCTGTAGGTATTGCTGCCGGTCAGCACCAGCGTGCCGATGCCTTGCTTGGTCAGGCCGCCATGACCGGAAATGTCGTTGCTCCATACATCCCGCCCGCAGTGCAGATCGTCGCATACACGCTCGGTGGGCTTGCCGGCGTCGACCACCGCCCCTACCCCCGGCAAGTCCGCGACAAACTGGCCGCTGCCGTAGCCGCCCTCGACGCGGAACTCGGCCGGGATGTCCTCGGCGGTGACCAACATGCCCGGCCCGCTGACCGCCTTGCCCAGGTTGATCATGCCCCAGCCGTACAGCGCGTCGATGCCCGGTGCACCGAGGTCGGTGGCGGTGGTCTTGAGCAGCGTGGAGATCTGCTCGCCACTCATATACGGGAAACGCTCCATCAAGACGGCGGCGGCGCCTGCCACGTGGGGAGCGGCCATGGAGGTGCCGTTTTTATTGTTCCAGCCCAGGGTCATGTTATCGACCGTGGTGCCCACCATCACCGAGCTGTAGATCGCCGTGCCCGGTGCTGACACACAGAAACTGGCGGCATAGCCGCAACGGGACGAGAAGGTGCTGATCACATAAGGGTTGGGGCTGTTGGTGTCCGGGTTGCGTTGCAGTGCGGCCACCGACAGCCAATTGGGCGTGATCTCGGGTACGAAGTAAGCCAGGCCGGAAATCGCATCAGGGTTGTTCAGGTTGTAGTCGTTGCCGGCCGCGAAGATCGTCAGCACCCCGCTGCGCGCCGCGTTGATCGCCCCGGTGTAGGCGCCACCTGGCGCGGTACCCAGCAACGGCTTGATCTGGTCGAACTGGGCCTGCGCGTCGCTCAGGTCAAAATGCGCGAACGCAGGGTCTTTGCCGCCCTTGGCAAACTGCTCGCCAATGCCGATCCCCCAGCTGTTATTGATGATGCGTGCGCCATTGGCCACCAGGCTGTCCCAGCCGGCCTGGTACACCGCACCGTCGTTGCCCAGGATGATGCCGTCTTCGGGGCCCGGGTCGCCGTTCTCGGCACTGAGGATCTGCGCGTTATAGGCCACGCCGTGCATCGGCCCGCCGTTGCGGTCGCCAGCCGCGATGCCACCGACATGGGTGCCGTGGTCGCCCAGCTTGCCGTTGGAGCCCTGGGACGGTGTACCGTCATAGCGGAACGGGTCACCGGCCTTCACCGGGATATAGGGGTCGGTGTATTGGCGGATCCCCTCAGTGACCAGGGTCTGCACCTTGCCCGGGCTGGAGAACTCGGGATGCTGGGCATATACCGGCTGATCGAAAATCCCCAGCTTCACGCCCTTGCCACTGTAACCGGCGGCATACGCCACATCGGCATTGACCGCCCCCAGTCCCCAATCGGCCTTGAACTCATTGCTGCGCCAACTGGAGGCATCCCCCAGTTTGCCGGCTTCCACGTAGGGTGCGGCCTGGGCGGTACCCAGGCTGGCCAGGCAACACAGCAACGCGCCGTATGGCACGCGACTCAAGGCTTTGAGCGGGTAGCCCGGGCCTGTTGGGATGGCGGAGTGAAACCCTCGTTGTTTTGCGTTCACGGTGACCTTCCTTAGTTTTGTTGCGTTTGTTGTTCTTATTCACCCGCCAGCAAGAGCCGGCGTACCGGCTCCTGCCGCAAGTTTAGAATTGCCAGTCGACGCTCAGGCCCACCCCTTGGTTGCTCTCCTTCGAGCCCAGTTGGCCGCTGTAATCGAGGTTGACCCGGGTGGAGTCACTCAATGCCAGGCTGGCCTTCAAGCCCACCAGCGCGGCGTCGCGCTGCAACGGTGTGCTGCGCACGGCAAACGAGGGGCCGCCAGCGACAAAGGCCAGATGTTCCTCGGACTCAACCGGCGTAAGGCTGTGCTGCCAGCCCAGGGAACCGGAGAGTTCCACGTGCTGCTGGTCATTCAGAGACAGGGTTTTGAGCGCGCGCAGGCCCAGGGTGCCGAGGGTCGCGTCACGCCGATCACTGCCGCGTTGCAAGGCCGCGCCATCACCTTTTTCATGCAATCGCTCGCTGTCCAGGTGCACGTAGGCCAGGTTGGCGAACGGTTCCAGGGCCAGGGCTTGCAGGTCCAGGCGGTAGGCCGCCTCGGTGAACACCTGAAGGCTGCGCGCATCCAGTTTGGTTTTTTGCTTGGCGCTGACGTCACCGTATTGCAGGTCGCGCTGCACATCGCCGCGATGCCAGCTATAGGCACCGCCCACGCTGACGCGCCAGTTGCCCAGTTCACGCCCGGCGTAGGTGCCCAGGTGATAGCTGTCGACATCGGCCGACGAATGCGTGCCATCGCCCATGTTCAGCGAACTGTCGCTATAGCCCGCCATCACACCCACGCGGGTCTGCTCGTCCCACTGGCCATCGACGCCCAGCAACATCCCGCCGATAGAGCGGGTGTAACCGGCATATTCGCTTTGGCTGTCGGCCTTGCCCCAGGCACCGAGGGCCTTGATCCACAGGTTGCTTTCGCCCGTCACAGGCACATGGCGCAGGCGCTCACCGACGGCATCGCGTACATGGCGGCTGTCGTTGATCAGCATGGCGCCCACCGCCGGGTAGATCTCGCCAGATAACTGCTGGAAGGCCTGGCGGGCAACCCCGCTGGAGTCGCTGCTCAGCACGCTTTCATACACAGGGTTGCCAGCGCCCAGCTGCTCGGCCGCAGCGGCCACGGCGCGCTGGTTACGGGTTGCGGCGACGCTGGCAAAGCTTGCGTCATTGCGCGCGATAGCCAGTTGCACGCCGTTGCCGCTGTAGTCGAGGTCGCCACCGAGGAACAGGTAGTTGGGCAATACCGCACCAAAACTGCCGGTGACCCCGCCCGCCGCCTGCAGGATGGTGTACTGACGGCCGATCAGGCTTTGCGCCTGGGGCTGGCTGAGCAAGGTCGGGCTGTTTTCCAGGGCCAGGGTCACGGTGCCGCCGTTGAGGTTGGCCTTGCCGCCGGCGACGATGCGGTCACTGCTGGCGTTCGACAGCTCCACTGCATAGGTGGAACCGGCGTCGAAGCTCACATCCCCGCTCACATTCAAGGTGCCGATGGAATTGCCCGGCGCAACCACACTGCCGCTGTTGGCCTGCAACGCGCCAATGCGCCCGGAACCACCCAAGGTCCCGCCATTGTTGACCGTGACCTGCGATGCCAGCGAACCATCGACCTTCAACACCCCACCATTGACCGTGGTCGGGCCGCGATAGGTGCTGTCGCCGCTGAGCACCAGGCTACCGGCGCCGGACTTGATCAGGCTGCCTTGGTAAATGCGCTGGGCCGCGGCCGCATCCCGGGCCATGCCCACGGCGTAGTCAGTCTGTTCCTGCTGGCTGGCGCCGGCGCCGATGCCATTTTCCCAGCCTTTGTCCTGCAAGGTCTGTTGCCAGGCCAGGTGCTCGGCGCTGTCTTCGGCCTGGCGCTGCAGCAGCGCCTTGTCGGAGATGCCATTGCTCCATACATCGCCCTGCCCGGCCGCCAGATTGACGTCCATGGCGCCCAGCAACTGTCCCGGCCCATGCATCGCCCGGCCAAGGTCCGGCACGCCCCAGCCGATCTTGGCGCTCGGCGCATCGGTCAGTGAACCGTCCAGTTGCGTGGCCGTTGTCAGCAACACCTGCAAGGCTTGCTCGTTGTTCAGGTACGGGTAGCGTTCCATCACCAGGGCCAAGGCCCCCGTGGCATGGGGCGCCGACATCGAGGTGCCGGACTTGACCGCATAACCGCCGCCGGGAACGGTGCTGTCGATCTTCGCGCCGGGGGTGGAGACGCACCAATACTTGGCGATGCCGCACTGGTTGTACTTCTGGTTATTGGCCTGGTCCAGGCCCGAGACCGCCAGCCAGTGGCCTTCCAGCTCTGGCTCAAAGTACGGCAAGGCCGAGCGCACGCTGGCGTTGGCATAGCCGCTGTTACCGGCGCTGAACACATTGATCACCCCGGCTCGCGCCACATTGGCGGCGGCGTCCAGCCAGGTGCCCTGGTTGAAGTGCTGGGCATAGGCTGCGTGCAGTTCATTCAAGGTCTGGTAGCTGACATCCTTGGGCTGGCTGCCCCAGCTGTTGTTGATCGCGCGCACCCCGGCATCGACCATGGCGCTGTACACCGCCTTGAAGTACTTAGGGTCGGGCGTCGGGCCAAACAGAAAGCTGTCGTTGGCGTTGGTGTTGCCCACATAGAGCTGCGCGTTGTAGGCCACGCCGTGCATGCCGGTGCCGTCACGCGCAGCGGCCATGGTGCCGGTGACATGGGTGCCGTGGGAGTCGTTATTGGGGTTCAGCGCACCGGTAGTGGAGAACGGGCTGCCATCCACATCGGTGCCGTTGGCGGTCACCGGGTGGAAGCGCGCCGGGGAGGCTTCCGGGTGGCTGGCATCGAAGCCCGAGTCCAGGGCGCCGATCTTCACCCCGGCACCGCTGATTCCCGCGGCGTAAGCCTGATCGGCCTGCATGCGCCCCAGGCCCCAGTCGCGCTGGAACTCCGCCGAGCGCCAACTGGCGGCGTCGCCCGGCTTGCCCACTTCCACGTAGGGCGCGGCCTGGACGGTACCCAGGCTGGCCAGCCCACACAGCATGACGCAGTGATAGCCTCGTTGTTTCGCATTCACGGTGACCTTCCTCATTTTTATTGTGTGGGTTATCCCCTGTAGGAGCCGGCTCCCGCAGGGTCAGCGTTGGGCTGGGCCGAAGGCTTCGTCGACCTTGGCCAGGTCGGTGTCACGCAGATTGCCCGCGTAGTAGTGCAACTTCGTCCAGGCCATCAGGTAGTCGTAGCGGGCCTGGGCCAGGTCGCGACGGGTGCTGTACAACTGCTGTTCGGCGTTGAGGGCATCCAGGTTGACCCGTTCGCCACCGAGGATGCTCTGCTTGGTCGACACCACCAGCGCCTCGGCGGAGACCAAGGCCTTTTGATAGGCCCGCAGCTTGCTCACCCCCGACAGGCAGGCGCTGAACTGGCGACGCAACTCGATCAGGGTTTCGCGGGTCTTGCCCTCCAGTTCGTACTCGGCCTGCTCCATGGAGCGGGCGGCCTGGCGGGTGGACGCCGAGACGCCGCCCCCGGCATACAGCGGCACGCTGACTTCAATACCGATGGTGTTGGTGTCGTAGCGCTGGTTGTAGGTGTTACCGCTGTCGGACTCTTGCTGGCGCGAGCTGGCGTACGCGGTGATCCGCGGCAAGTGCCCGGCGCGGTTGCGCTCCACCTCATAACGCGCCACTTCCACGGCCTGGCGCTGGGAAGCCAGGGTCGGGTTGTTGGTGATTGCCAATTCGTGCCAGCTGTCGTAGTTGGCCGGGGCCAGGGTGAAAGCGGCAAAGTTCTGATTCAACGGTGCCAGGTCGGCAATATCGACACTCTGTACGCCGAGCAACGCCCCTAGTTCGCGTAGCGACGCGTCCTGCTCGTCGAGCGCCTGGATCTCCTCGGCGGTCGCCAGTTCATAACGGGATTCGGCCTCCAGGATGTCGGTGCGCGTGCCCTCGCCCTGCTGGAACAGATGCTGGTTCTGCTGGAACTGTTGCTCGTAGGCTTTCTTTTTTGCCCGGGCGATATCGATCTGGTCCTGGGCGAACAGGGCCTGGGTGTAATACGTCAGCACCCGCACCAACAGCGCCTGGCTCTTGTCGCGGAAACTCTCGTCGGCAAACAGCGCCTGGGCCACGCCCTTGCGGTAGTTGGCATAGGCTTCGTAGTCGAACAGCGGCTGTTGCAGGGTGAAGGTCGAGCCGAAGCTGTTGTAGTTGCGGTCGTCGTGATAGTGGCCGCCACGGCCATCGGGCAGGTTGGCCTGGGAGTTGTTGCGGCCCTTGTTGTAGTTGTACGACAGCCGCGGCAACAGACCGGCGCGGCCAATGGTGCGGTTTTCCAGGCCGGCGTCACGCTCCTTGATTGCGCCGAGGAACACCGGATCGTTACGCAGGGCCTGTTCATACACATCGAACGGGCCCATGGCGGCCTGGGCGCTGCTGCAGGCGAGGAGCAAGGCGATGAATACGGGCTTCATGCTCATTCCTCGGTCAACGCCGAGCCGGCCCGGTCGAGCAGCGGCTTGAACAGGTAGTTGAGCAGCGAGCGCTCGCCGGTACGCACAAACATCTCGGCGGGCATGCCCGGCTTGATCACCAGGCCCTGGAGCTTTTCCAGGGAAGCATCGCTGACGGTGGTGCGCAGCACGTAATATGGCGCGCCGGTTTTTTCGTCGAGCAACTGGTCGGCGGAGATCAGGCTCACTTCTCCCGGCACCCGAGGCGTGCGGCTCTGGTTGAAGGCGGTGAACAGGATATCTACCGGCAGATGGCTGCCGACCTTGTCCACCAGGTTCACCGGCAAACGCCCCTCCACTTCCAGGCGCGTGTCCTGGGGCACGATTTCCAGCAGGGTTTCCCCGGCCCGCACCACTGCGCCCTCGGTATGCACCCCGAGGTTCACCGCAATGCCATCGGCCGGCGCGTTGATTTCACTGTGTTGCAGGTCAAAGCCGGCGGAGGTCAACTGCTGCTCCAGGGTCAGGCTGCGCAGCTGTGCGTCGGCCAGTTGGCTGCGCACTTCCTTCTGGTACTCCTCGCTGTGCTGTTGCAACTTGAGGCGCGATTCGAGGATGCCTTGCTCGATACGCCCACTTTCACCGGTGTTCTGCGCCAGGTCCTGCTGCACCTGGGACAGTTGGCGCTGGTATTCCAGCAGGCGATTGCGCGGGATATAGCCGTTGTCGGCCAAGGGTTGCAGGTTGGCCAGTTGATCACGTAGCGATTGCGCCTGGGCGCTCAGGTCAGTGCGGGCGCGGCGCATGCCGTTGAGTTGGGCGCTGGCGCCTTCAATACTGGCGCGGATCCCCGACTGCTCGCGGGCAAAGGCATCACGCCGGCTGCTGAACAGCTGACGCTGGCCTTCAAGTACCAGGGCCAGCGCAGGATCGGCGGCGCTACTTAGTTCAGCGGGAAAGACCACCGCCGGTAAGTTGTCGCGCTCGCTCTGCCAGCGGGCGACGCTGGCCCAGGCCATGCGGTATTGCGCTTGCAGGGAATGCACGTCGGCCTGGCTTTGGGTCTGGTCGAGGCGAAACAGCGGCTGGCCCTGTTTGACCACCTCGCCTTCGCGCACCAGGATTCGGCTGACCACGCCGGGGCTCAGGGTTTGCACGGCCTTGCGCTTGCCGGACACCACCACCGTGCCCTGTACAGGAATGCCCTGGTCCAGGGGCGCCAGGCTGGCCCAGAGGAAGAACCCTCCGGCGCCGACCACCGTCATTACCCAACCCAGGCGGGCGAAAAAGCGCGCATCGCGCTCGGGGAAGATCTGTTCGTTTGGCAGGCTGTTATCGGTACTCATTGGCCAGGATTCCTTGCCGCAGGATATTGACGGCTGAGGCTGACGCCGGCCTTTTCACGGGGTGGTTCCGCTTGCCCGGACAGCGCCCGCAGCACCTCCTGGCTGGGGCCGAATGCTTGCAGGCGACCTTCGTTGAGCACCAGCAGCTTGTCGGCCTGGGCCAGCGCCGAAGAGCGGTGGGTGACCAGGATCACGCTGCTGCCCTGGGCTTTCATCTGCATGATGGCGCTGGCCAAAGCCGCCTCGCCCACGGTGTCGAGGTTGGAATTGGGCTCGTCGAGCACGATCAGGCGCGGCCCGCCATACAGCGCGCGCGCCAGGGCCACCCGTTGTTTCTGCCCTCCGGACAAACCGCTGCCGTCGTCGCCCAACACGGTGTCGTAGCCCTGCGGCAGGCGCAGGATCAGGTCGTGCACCCCAGCTTGCTGGGCGGCCTGTACCACCCGCTCCGGGTCTGCCTGGCGAAAACGCGCGATGTTGTCGGCGATGCTGCCGCTGAACAGCTCGATGTCCTGGGGCAAGTAACCGACGTGCGGACCAAGGTCGTCGCGGTCCCAGCGATGGATATCGGCGCCGTCCAGGCGCACCGTGCCGGCCAGGGTCGGCCACACGCCCACCAGCACGCGCGCCAAGGTCGATTTGCCGGACCCGGACGCCCCCAATACCCCCAACACTTCACCGGCCGCGAGGTTGAAACTGACCTGGTGCAAAGTGGCCACCCGCCGCCCCGGAGGGCCGGCGCTGACCTGCTCGAAACTCACCTGGCCCTTGGGCGCCGGCAACGCCATGGCCTGCGCCCCCGGCGGGAACTCCTGCAACAGCTCATCGAGGCGCTGGTAGGCCAGCTTGGCCGAGCTCCATTGCTTCCACACCGCGATCAACTGGTCGATCGGGCTGAGCACCCGCCCCATCAGAATGGTCCCGGCAATCATCATCCCGGCGGTCATCTGGCCCTTGATCACCAACAAGGCACCGAGCCCCAGCACCAGCGATTGCAGGAGCAGGCGCAAGGACTTGCTCAGGGAGCTGATCACCGAACCGGTGTCGCTGGCCTGGTTCTGCAAGCCGAGAAACCGCGAATGCACCTGGAACCAACGAGCGCGCAGCGCCCCCAGCATGCCCATGGCCTGGATGGTCTCGGCGTTGTGCAAGTGGCTGGTGGCCAATTGGGTGGACTGTTGCGAGTAGCCGCTGGCTTCGCGCAACGGTTTTTTGGTCAGGTATTCGTTCAGGCATGCCAGAGCGATCAACAGCACGGCCCCAGCCGTGGCCAACACCCCAAGCCACACGTTGAACAGGAAGATCACCAGCAAGTAGATGGGGAACCACGGCGCATCGAAGAACGCAAACAACGCCGGCCCGGTGAGGAACTGGCGGATATGGGTCAAGTCGCCCAAGGATTGCCCGGCGTGGCCTTCGCCCCGTTGCAGGTTGCGCTCGAAGGCGGCCTTGTACACCTGCAGGTTGAACCGGCGCTCCAATTGGCTGCCGATGCGGATCACGATAAAGCTGCGCACCACTTCCAGGGTGCCGATGAAGGCAAAGAACCCCACCACCATCAGGGTCAACATCACCAAGGTGGTTTCGTTCTGCGATGACAGGACCCGGTCATAAACTTGCAGCATATAAATGGACGGCACCAGCATCAGCAAATTGATCAGCGCAGTGAAACAACCGACGCTGATCAGGATACTTTTATAATCGCCGAGGGCTTTAAACAGTGGTGCAGTGGGAGTGGTCTTCGCCATGTCGCCTGATCTTCCCTGGACTGAAATACGTGCGATAGTCTGCCGAGCGCCCCACTAAAGGGGGCGGGCAACTATTTATAAGGTGTTTAATACGTTGGAAGTGACAGGTTGAGATAGGTCACGCCCAGTAAATACCCCTATATCCGGCGGTTATAAATCTATAACCGCATGACTTTATTATTGTGTACGTTGCAGTAACAGCTCCAACCCAGTAGCAGAACGCGCGGTATATTCGCCTTCTTTCTGCCGGTTCAAATGGGTTATTCCGGTGCCCTCGGCATTCATCAGCCAGATACCATCCGGGGTGGGCAGCCAGGTCAGGGGTGTTTGCCCCAGCCACTGCTGCGCACAATCAATGTCACCGGCCAGGCTGTTGGGTTGAGCGATCAGATCCAGCTTGCACACCTGCTCTTGCCGGCGCAGTTGCCAGTGCCCGGCCAGTTGGGCGGTGCTGGGTAAAACAGGAATCCTTGCCATTGCGTTGGCTCCTACCGACACGAGCAACGCCGGGATCAACCAGGCGATTGCGTTACGAAAAATAGTCATCAACAGTACCCGGTTTGTGGTGAGCAGCACTTGTTGTTGTGTGGGGGGTTGCTGTGGCGAGCGGGCTTGGCCGGGAGCTGAAAAATGGGACTGCTGCGCAGTCCAACGGGGGACAAGCCCCCTCGCCACGACAAGCTCCACCACCAAAGCAAACGTTTACCAAAGTAAGCCCCTACCACAACAAGCAAGCCCCGCTCACCACAGGTCCTACGCCTTGATCAGGCCACGATGTCGCTGTAGGCCGCCTGGCCCACGGTGGTGACGAGGAAGTCCGCCACGCCGTGCCCGGCGAAGTCCACCGCCAACGTGCCCAGGTTGGTACCCGAGGCGTACGTCAGCACGGCATCGCCGGCAGCGCCGGTAAAGGCGTTGACGAAATGCAGGCCGCTGCCTTTGGTGATGCCGGTCAGGTCGATCTTGTCCGAACCCGAGGTGAAGTCAAGGATCTGGTCCGCCGCACCTGGGCGGGAGTCGGAGCTGGCACCGAACACAAAGGTGTCCGAGCCCGCGCCGCCCCACAGTTTGTCGGCCCCGCCACCGCCGTAGATCAGGTCATTGCCGGCCCCGCCCTTGAGGGTGTTGGCCACTGCGTTGCCGATCAACAGGTCGTTGCCCGAACCACCAAAGGCGTTTTCCACGGTCACGCCCTGGGCGATCGACACGTTACCCACCAGGCCGCCCACATCGGAGAACGACGTCTCGTTGAGGTTGATTTTCTGGTTCTGGGTAAAGCCGGAGAAATCCAGGGTGTCGTTGCCACCACCGTCCCATACCGAGAACACCAGCTTGTCGGCATTGGAGGTGGCGCTGAGGTGATCACGCCCGGTGTTGGAGTTGAACCCGTAGGTGGTATCGCCGGCACGGGTGTTGTAGTTGGCACCGTAGAGCTTCTGGATCGCCGCGATATCGTCGATCAGCGGGCCGGACGCATAAGCCTCTACCCCGCCTTTGGTGAAGTTCTGGTTGGTGTTGTTTTCGCCCCAGTAGCTCATCACGCTGTAGCCACGGGTGTCCTGGCCGTAGTCCGCGTCTCGGTAAGACGGGTTGCCGGTCCCGGCGTTGTAGTCGCCAGGGTGATCCAGGCCCAGGGTATGGCCGATCTCGTGGGTCAGGGTCTGACGCCCGTAGTTGTTCAGGCCCGGGTTGATGTTGGCGGTGTAGCTGTTGTTGATCAGGTACCACGAGGTGCCATCCGTGCCGCTCGTGTGGTACTTCTCATTGGTGCCGGGCAAGTAGGCAAAGGCAGCGGCACCATCCTGGCCGGCGCTGTAGTTGCCGAAGGTCATGTGGAAGTCGCCGCCCGAGGCTCTCTCGGTGAAGGTGACATTGGCCACATCGGCCCAGGATTGCATGGCCAGTACGGCCTGGCCTTTTTGCAGGTTGCTGAACTGGCTGAACCCGGAGATGCCATGCTTGTTCATGGTCGCCGAAGAGGCCGACGTCAGGAAGGTGTAGGTCAGATCGATCCTGCCGTTGCCGTCAACGTCCCGGTATGCCGCGTTTTCGCGCAGCAAATGGTCGGCTGCCTGGTCGACAGAGAACGAAGGTTTGCCATTGACCGTGAGGTTGCCGCCGCGGTCGTACAAATGGCTAAAGCTATCGATTTGTGAATAGGCACTACTTGCTTGAGCTGCCGAGACAATAGCTTTGTCTTTTACTTTCGACATAAACGTACTTCCTTGTTTGCAAGTGGAACAGTTTTTGTCCGATATGACGCTCTCTGGCGAGATCGTCCTATCACTCGCCTCTTATGAAGGCGAAAGAAAACTGACACAAACTTAAATCACACGTCCAGTATTTTTTTTGCTGGGAAAGTGCTCGAAAGGAATAACGCCTGCAAACATTGGGGAGGAAGTGTTTATATTATTTGTTTTGGGCTGCTTGGCGGGAAGTTGGTTATTTAAATATTAAATAGTGCTAAATAATTAAATGCCAGACAGGTCACGTTTTAATATTGAATGGATCCAATTATTTGATTGGGTTGCATTTTAAAAGTGTCACCGTGTCATTAAACACAATACATCCTGTGGCGAGCGGGCTTGCCCCGCGCTGGGGTGCGTAGGAGCCCTAAAAGCAGGCACTGCGGTTTACCTGAACGTCCGTGGAAGTCCTATTGGGGCTGCTGCGCAACCCAGCGCGGGGCAAGCCCGCTCGCCACAACAAGCCCGCTCGCCACAGACGCAGGCGCCCCCTCAACCCTTTAGCGCCATCCCGTCTGGCGCATTGCCTCCAGCAGCGTCTGCCCATCCAACCCCGGCACCAGCACGCCATCGGCAGTGGTCATGTCTTCCCCGGCGAGGATCGCATTAATGATCGCCTCTTCCACCGCCTCGGCCGCGGCACTGAACAATGGCGAAATATGATCATTGTTGACCATGTTCAATGCCGTACTGAGGGGCAAGTCCTTGCGCCCGTAATCCGCAGGCGGCAGGTCATGGTTGCCGGTGGCGAACGCCAGGAACAGATCGCCACTGGAATCCTCGGTGCCGCCGCCGGTGCGGGCAATACCGATGGAGGCGCGTTGTGCCAGGCGCTGGCATTGGTGCGGCAGCAACGGCGCATCGGTGGCGATGATCACCACGATGGAGCCCATGCCCGGGGTGCCACGGTCGGCAAACGGCGAGGCAATTTCCATCAAATGGCGCCCCACCGGATACCCATCCACCCGCAGTTCCTGGCGCTTGCCGTGGTTGGCCTGCACCAGCACGCCAACGGTCCAGCCGCCCTGCTCCGCCGGCAACTTGCGCGAAGCGCTGCCAATGCCGCCCTTGAACTCATGGCAGATCATCCCGGTGCCGCCGCCCACCGCGCCTTCCTGCACCGGGCCGGATTCGGCATTGGCCATGGCCTGGAGCACATGCTCCGGCCCGATGTGCTGGCCCCAGATATCGTTGAGCAGGCCGTCATAGGTCTCCATCACCACCGGCATGCACCAGTACACCGCCGGGTCAGCCAGGCTGTCGCGCTCCAGGGCAATCAGGGTGTCACGCACAATGCCAATACTGTGGGTGTTGGTGATTGCCATGGGCGTGGTCAGCAGCCCGGCTTCGCTGATCCATTCCAGGCCAGTGGCGTCGCCATTGCCGTTGAGCACGTGATACCCGGCAAAACACGGCTGCAGCCGCGCAGCACCGGCCCGCGGCTGGATCAGCGTGACCCCGGTGCGAACCTGCTTGCCATCGATCTGCTCCTTGAGCGTGCTGTGGCCGACCCGAACCCCGGGGACATCGGTAATCGCATTCAATTCGCCGGGTGTGCCCAACCCCAACGTAATGCCCAATTGACGTGCGCGCATAACCACTCCTTACAGTTTCTGGAACGCCGGACTCGACCGGCCGCTGATGCAATACAGGATCACCGACAAGGCCAGCAGGCCGATGATAATCATGATGTCGCGCATGGACGCGGCGATAAACAAGGTAAACAACAGATATCCCGCGCCCGCCACAGCCAGCAAGGCCGGCACAGGCCACAGGGGCATGCGGTACGGGTGCTCGCGGTCACGCAGCAGCACCCGGCTCATCAGCGCGCTGAGGGCGACGATCAGGTACACCAGCATGATCAACAACACGCTGAAGGACGTCAGGTCCGCCAGGTTGGAGCTGAAGCTGAGCAGTGCCGAAGGGATCGCCAGGAACAGCGTGGCCAACCATGGCGAATCCCAACGCGGGTGGATACGGGTGAAGAGTTTGTTGATGGTCGGTGTCCACAGCGCATCGCGGCCACTGCTGAACACGACCCGGCCGATCTGGATCACGATGGCGACGATGGCGTTGAACACGGAGAGGAAGATCCCGGCACTGACCAGGCGTGACAGGGTTTCATTGCCATGACTGGTCAGCAGGTAACCGATGGGGTCCGGGCTGCTGATCATCTCGCGCAGGGATGGGGCGCCAATCAACAGTGCGGTGATTGGCACCAGTTCGATCACCACCACCAGGCCCAGGGACCACAGCACCGCCTTGTGCACGCCCTTGCCGCCGCATTTCATGTCTTCGGCCAACAACACCGCCGGGCCATAGCCGTTGAACGAGAACAGGCCGATGCCCACGGCGCCGATCACCAGGGCCCAGGGCGCCAGGTGCAATACGCCGTTTTCGACGATCTGCGGCTGGAACAGCACGCTGGCCGGCTGCACCGGGTTGCCAAAGCCGATAAACACAATCACTAGCAACGCCGCCACTTCCAGCAGCAGGCAGGTACCGGTGATCCACGCATTGAGCTTGATATTGAGGATGCCCAGGGCGTAACTGCAGACCACGATCACCAGGGCCACGGTTTGTGAGTCGAATTGCGTGCCCAGGGCGTTGTTGAGGTAGGTCGCCGCGCCAGTGGCCAATACCGGCGGGATAAACAGCAGCATTACCAGTACGGTGAGGAAGGTGGCATAGCCCGCCATCCCGCCGAACACTCGCTTGGCGTACACATACTCGCCACCCGCGCTGTTATGGGCACGCCCCAGTTCGGCGTAGCAAAAGGCGAACATCAGCGCCAGTAGCCCGGCCATCACAAACGCCAGGAACACCCCACTGCCGGCTTGCTGGATGGCAAACGGCGCAATGACAAACACGGAACTGGCTGGGGTCACCGCCGAAACGGTAATGGCCACTACATCGAACACACTCAAGGTTGGTTTCAGCACGCCATCAGGCGTGGGGGTGGTGCTCATATCGTTATCCTCTTGTTTATTCTTTTTATTGGAAAGCTGGTTTGAGGCAGAAACGAAAAAGAAGGAGCGATCAATTTTTTTATTGTAGGAGCGAGCTTGCTCGCGAAAGACGTCAACGCAAACGCGTGCTGGCTGGGCAACCGCAGCGCGCCCAGGTTTTTCGCGAGCAAGCTCGCTCCTACAGGGAATGTAGGGGTTGCCACTGCACCGGCCAATTCCCCTATTGGAGTACTCCCCTTGACGGGGCTGGGTAAAAACCGAACCCTTGGCCGATCTTTCAGCCACCGGAACCCATCACATGAGCCTGTTCAGGGAAATCAGCATGCATGCGGGCCTGGGCCGTACCGTGTCGCAAATTGGCACCGAGCGCTTCTGGAAGCAATTGGTGCTGTTGCTGCACCAGAACCTCGCCTTTGATAACGCCCTGGCGATCTTCTACCCCGTGGATGGCCCGCCCCAGGCGCTGGAAGAGTACGACGCGCAGCCCACCAGCAAACCAGCGTCGATGCTGGTGTACCTCAATGGCTTGTACTTGCTCGACCCGTTCTTCCAGGCGTGCCGCGAAGGCTACGCCAGTGGCGTATACCGCCTGGAAGAAGTGGCGCCGGACCATTTCCGCCAGAGCGAGTACTTCCTCAATTACTTCCACGACAACGTGCTGGAGGATGAAGTGCAATTCATCCTGCAACTGCCTGGGGCGGGCACCTTGTCGTTGTCATTGGGGATGCAGCGGGTATTTAGCGCGACGGAAACCGGGCTGCTGTCGCTGCTGGCGGCGTGGGTGCTGCCGTTGATGCAACAGCATTGGCAGCAGAGTACCCAGCGCGCGCCGGCCGGCGAGGCAATGGCCAGCCAGATACGCGATGCGTTGAGCCATTTCGGCAGCGGGGTGCTGTCCGAGCGCGAACTGGAAATCGCCCGCCTGGTCCTGCGCGGGTTCTCGTCCAAGGCCATGGCCGAACGCCTGAGCATCTCGCCGGACACGGTCAAGGTGCATCGACGCCACCTTTACGCCAAGCTGGATATCTCGTCGCAGCCGGAGTTGTTCTCGTTGTTCATCCAGTCGCTGGGGCATGACCTGGATAACCCATAGGGCAGGCATGTGGGAGTGGTGGACCAAGTAAGGATGTGTCGACTGGCCTACCGCCATCGCAGGCAAGCCAGCTCCCACATTTGACTTGTGGTGTGGTCACAATTTTCTGCTCGCTGAGTTACCCCTGTGGGAGCGGGCTTGCCCGCGATAGCGGTGTGTCAGTTACATTTATCTAACCTGACACTCCAGCCCCCACCAGGGTAAGCCTGCTGCCTTAGCGCCCGGTGCGGATGGTGTTCCAGATCCGTGTGCGAATGCGGTCGATCTTCATCGGCATGGCTTCGAGGGCGAACAGCTTGCCCATCATCTCTTCGCTCGGGTACACCTTGGTGTCGCTCTTGATCACCGGGTCTACCAGGCTGTCGGCAGCGCTGTTGCCGTTGGCGTAGTGCACGAAGTTGGTGATACCGGCCATCACGTCCGGGCGTAGCAGGTAGTTCATGAAGGCATAGCCGGCTTTTTCATCCGGGGCGTCGGCGGGCATGGCGACCATGTCGAACCAGATCGCGGCGCCTTCCTTGGGGATGTTGTAGCCGATTTTCACGCCATTCTTGGCTTCCTTGGCCCGGCTTTCGGCCTGCAGCACGTCACCCGAGAAGCCTACCGCCACGCAGATATCGCCGTTGGCCAGGTCGCCGGTGTATTTGGAGGAATGGAAGTAGGCGATGTAGGGCCGCACCTTGATCAGCAGCGCCTCGGCTTTTTTGTAGTCCTCGGGGTTCTTGCTGTGGTGCGGCAAGCCCAGGTAGTTCAGGGCGATCGGCAGCAGTTCCGGACCGTTATCGAGGATCGCCACCCCGCATTTGCTGAGTTTTTCCATGTACTCGGGCTTGAAGATCAAGTCCCAGGAATCGACCGGCGCATCGTCGCCCAGTACGGCCTTGACCTTGTCGATGTTATAGCCGATGCCAGTGCTGCCCCACAGGTACGGGAAGCCGTGTTCATTGCCCGGATCGTTGGTTTGCAGGGCCTTGAGCAGCACCGGGTTGAGGTTCTTCCAGTTCGGCAACTGGCTCTTGTCGAGTTTTTTCAGGGCCCCACCCTGGATCTGCCGGGCCATGAAGTGGTTGGACGGGAAAACCACGTCGTAACCCGAATTGCCGGTCATCAACTTGCCATCCAGGGTCTCGTTGCTGTCGTACACGTCGTAGCTGAAACCGATCCCGGTTTCCTTCTGGAAGTTCTTGGTGGTATCCGGTGCGATGTAGCTCGACCAGTTGTAGATCTTCACCGTTTCGGCGGCCTGGGTCAGGGACGCCACCAGCATCAAGGGCAACAGGGCAATGGGTCTCATGGTTCGATTTCCTGGCGGTTATAGGGCTGTTTTTATGGCAGGCGATCAAGGATCAAAAGATTAGAGGATCAACACATAGGTCTTGCGCACGGTCTCCTGGATATCCCAGATCCCCGTGCTGTTGGCCGGCAACATCAGTGCATCACCGGCTTCGATCTGCAGGGTGTCACCGTCATCGGGGGTGAAGGTGCAGCGGCCCCGGATAAAGTGGCAGAACTCCTGGGCCACGATCTGGCGCCGCCAGCGGCCTGGGGTGCATTCCCAGATGCCGGTTTCGACGCCATCGCTGCGCTCCACGCTGAGGGTGGACGCCACGGCAATCGGGGTGCCGAGGGGCACAGCGACCGGGCTTGAGTCCGGCAGGTGGCGGTTAAGTGTGTCTTTGAACTGGGTAATGCTCATGGTCATACCTGTGGTGATTGAAGCGACTTAGTGCATGAAACCTTCCATGAAGCCGGCCATGCCGCTGGCCAGCTTGCGCCGCCAGGGCGCGGTGTTCGGATCCGCCAGGGTCTGGTCCTCGTGGACAAAGCTGCGGATGATCGCGTTGTAGCCCAGCCAGCGGCACGGCTCCGGTTCCCAGCCCTTGAGGGTGTTCAGGCCGCCATCGCGCAGCACCCACGGTTGCTGGACCAGCGGTGTGTCGCGCCCAAGGATCAGGTCAGCCAGGGTTCGCCCGCCCAGGTTGCTGGCGCCGACGCCCTCCCCGCCGTACCCGCCCGACAAGGCGATGCCGCTCTGTTGGTCGCACAGCATGTGCGGCCGAAAGCGCCGCGACATGCCGAGGTTGCCCCCCCAGGAGTGGGTGACGCGCACATGCTGCAGTTGCGGGAACAGCTCGCAGAACAGGTAGCGGCGCAACTCCACCTCGCTTTCGGTGAGGTCGAAGTTGTGCCGCAACTTGCCGGCAAACTGATAACCACCGCGGGCCCCGAATACCAGGCGGTTATCCGCGGTGCGCTGGCCATAGGTGACCTGGCGGCTGCTTTCACCAAAAGCCTGGCCCTGATCCAGGCCGATTTCCTCCCAGGTACTGGCAGGCAAGGGTTCGGTCGCCACGATCAGGCTTTGCACCGGCAGTTGATAGCGGCCCAGGGGCTTGAGCGTCGGGGCATAGCCCTCCACCGCTGGCACCACCCATGAGGCCCGGACGTGGGCCTTGGCGGTGCGCAGGCTGGCGGCCTGCCAGTGGGTGACCGGACTGTTCTCGTAGATCGCCACGCCCATGGCCTCGACCACCCGCGCCAACCCGCGCACCAGCTTGGCCGGATGGATCGTCGCAACGTGGGGGGTATAGACCGCGCCATAAGCCGAGGCGATACGGATCTGCCCGGCCAGTTGCTCGGGGCTGAGCCAGCGGTAGTCAGCGTCGCTCAGGCCTTGGCCGTGGAGCTTGGCCAGGTATTCGCGCAGGCTGGCTTCTTGCTCGGGGTAGCGGGCGGCACAGTGCAACGCCCCGCCCTTGCGGTAGTCGCAGTCGATGCCTTCGCGCTGCAGCACCTGCCCGACTTCATCGGGGATGCCGTGCAGCAGGTCAAACGAGGCCCGGCGTTGCTCGGCAGGTAAACCGGCGAGCAAGCGGTCTTCGCCCAAGAGGTTGCCCATCAACCAACCACCATTGCGCCCGGAAGCGCCGAAACCGGCAGTCTGGGCTTCGATGATCACCACCTTGAGCTGCGGTGCGTGGCGCTTGAGGTAATAGGCAGTCCACAACCCGGTGTAGCCGGCGCCAATAATGGCCACATCGACATCCAGGTCATGCTCCAGGGACGCGCGCGCCTCCAGCGGCTCTTGCAGCTGGTCCATCCACAAACTGATCTTGCGCCATGCCGGCATGCCCAGACTCCACCACCAAACGTCGATGGCGTGATCCTAGTGCCTGGCTTCAGTCGTCGTCTTGCGCGCGTGCACGCAGAGAAATTTGTTTCACGTAGGCCTTGGGTGACAGGCCGGTGTGTTGGCGGAAACAGCTGTAGAACGCCGATAACGAGTTGAATCCGGCGGAAAATGCCAGCTCATCAATGCGTATCGGCGGCGTGGCGCCATCCAGTGCCGCGAGCAAATGCTGCAGACGGGCCTGGTTGACGTAGCGGTAGAAGCTCTGCCCCAGCACCTGGTTGAGCAGGTAGGAAATCTGGTTGCGACTGTAGCCACACTCCTTGGCTACCCGTTGCAGGTCCAGTTCAGGGTCGAGATACGGTTGCTGACGCTGGAAGTACTGCTGCAAATCGTTGGCCAGGTAGCTCAGTTGCTGGGGCGACAAGCCCAGGCGGCTGACGGTCGGTCGCGTGGCCTGGGACCGGGAGCGGCTGGTGGCGGGTTCGTGTACCAGGGATGCGTATTCGTTGACACGCCAGATCAGCCCGTCGCGCACGGTGATCGCCTCACTGGTACGAAACGACACCAGGCCCTGGCCGCCACGCAAGGTCACGCGATACTGGATAAATGCAGTATCGCCATCGGTGCGGATACGATCAGTGTGCTCGATAGCCTCATCGGGGTCGCGGGGCATGCTGGCTTGCAGGTACTCACGCAGTTGGTCGAAGCACACCACACGGTTCTGGAAGAAGTCGTGGTACTGGATATCTGGGTGATAGTGCGCCATGACCCCGTCCAGATCGCGGTGCTTCCAGCACAGGTGATGGCGCAACACTACGTCGGCAGTCGCTTGCGTCTGTTGCGGGCTATCGGCCGGGACGGTCTGTGGCATACAACACTCGCAAGCGGCTAAAGCCTGGAGCTTGCACAACTTTACCGAGTGCTTCAATGGCAAAGTGACAGTTTCAAATAATGGCCTTTTGCCTAAGCAGTTGTAAGACATGACCCACGTCAAACTTCTTGCAAGCAACTGCCGAACGGACCGAAAAAAACCCGATACCTATTGCGAGTGAGTGCTATTTTTTAAGCTTCACGGTCAGGACCATTGATGGACCTGACGCCCTTGCCGCGAGCTAAAGGAAGCGCTCAATGAACAAGGTTGGTCACATGAACAAAGTGACATTCCCCAATGCCTGCCAGTTGATGCGCTGGCATTTTCACCCGGTAGGCTTTGAAGGCAGCATGGACGCGCCCGGCAGCATGATCGCGCGATTGTTTGACCGAGAGAGTGGCGAAACCCTGATCGCCATTGCTGGCATTCCCTGTGCCACGGTGATGAACGCCGCGGATGTGGAACGCATTATCGAAGCGATTGAGGCAGAGCTCGAATCGTTTATACGCCCGCAGTTGCGGCAGGCGTAGTTGCAGGGCTTGCTGTGGCGAGCGGGCTTGTTGTGGCAGCGGCCTTCTTGTGGCGAGCGGGCTTGCCCCGCGCTGGGCTGCGCAGCAGCCCCAATAAGCTCACTGAGTTTAGTCAGGTAAACCGAGGGCGTCGGTTCTAGGGCTGCTGCGCAGCCCAGCGCGGGGCAAGCCCGCTCGCCACAGCAATCCCACTAAGCCCACTTGCCCACTTGCCCCAGCAACCCCTCTACTTCACCTTCGCCACCCGGCGGTCATCAAAGAACACTTTGCCCCCCGCCACTCGGTCCGACGCCCTCGGCGCATTCGCGCCTTGGCCATCCTGCCCTTCGACATACCAGTAGCAATGGCTCACTGCCCGGGTAATCCCGACATAGGCCAGGCGCAGCACCTCGTCTTTTTGCGCATTGTCATAGGGCTCGGCATCGCCGTCCCTGCCAAGCCCGGCCATGCGGTACACCTGGTTCTTGTAGGGTGAGCGCGTCAGGTGCTGGCAATCGCCCAGCAAAAACACCGCATCCGCCTGCAGTCCCTTGGCGCTGTGATAGGTCAGTTGTTTCAGGCGGCGCTGGGCCGACGGCAAGCTAGAATCAAGGTTAACTATTGACTGAATATGCTCCTGAATCAACAGCTTATCGCTGCTTTTTCGATACAGCATTAACACCGATTCGCCCCGTTGATAGTGCGCCAGCAACTGCTGCGCCAAGGCGGCCTCATCTCGATCCAGCACCTGCACCGGTATCAGCGCCTTGGCTGCGCCGCTGGCCTTGGCCTTTTTACCGCTGATTGCCGGTGCGGCTTTAACGATATGCTCGGCGGCATCGATGATGTGCTGGTGGCTTCGGAAGTTCTCCCCGAGCATTACCCGGGTGGTGCTTGGTGACGGGAATTCCTTGTTGAACTCCATGAAGTACTTGGGCGAACTGCCGCGCCATCCATAGATCGACTGCCAGTCATCACCCACGCACAACAGCGAGGAGTGCTGGGCACCGCGCCCCACATGCATTGCCGGCCCACGGCTGCGGATCTCGCGCAGGCTGGCGCGGATCCACGAGACGATCTGCGGCGAAACGTCCTGGAACTCGTCGATCATCAAGTGCGACAGCGGGCGCAACAGCCCGTCGCTGAGCAACTTGAGGTTCTCCGGGGTGTTCTCGCCAAACAGCGAAAACATG
The DNA here is from genome assembly GCF_001855215.1 of Pseudomonas sp. 06C 126. Lineage (NCBI taxonomy): Bacteria > Pseudomonadati > Pseudomonadota > Gammaproteobacteria > Pseudomonadales > Pseudomonadaceae > Pseudomonas > Pseudomonas sp. 06C 126. The sequence continues at coordinate 147,361 of NZ_MIFU01000075.1, forward strand.
CGGTTGTAAGTCATGATCGGCGGCGACTGGTCCAGCAGGTGATCTTCCAGGGCCTTCCAGAAAATGCTCAGGGCTTCGAAGAAGGCGCGGTCCGGGTCATCCTTGGCAAAGCTCATCTGGCCTACGGCCGTAGGCACGTCCAGGCCGAGGTTTTCAATAAACCCGGCGGCGGTGACAAAGCAGTCCAACAACGGCGCCGAAGCCAACTCGCCCTTGACCTTGTAATCAAACCCCGGCCCCGAGCTAGCATCGCCCGCCAGGCTGCTCAAAAGACGCTTTGAAGACTCGTAGTTATCCAACCATATCAAAGGCTTGCGACAGAAAGCTTGAAATAGGGTGCGCTTGACTGCCCATTCGGCGCGCACCGACAGCTTGGCCCCTGGGCGGGCGATCTGCGGGTTTTCCCTGGCGTCGAAGCCCAGTACCACCCAGGCGTCCAATTCGGCGCTGTAGCCGTGGCAGTGGAACGCCGCGCCATTGATTTCAACGCTCTGACGGTTGGGCTCGATGCCCTTGATCGGCCAGGCGCCGGCGCGAAACCACAGGTCCTCGATCACATCGCACAGTTCTTCGTCACGCTTGGCCGCCAACTCGGTGACCGCCACGCGCTTCTGCACATCCGGGTGGTCGCGCTCCAACTCCTTGAGCTGCAAGGCGTGGCGCGCCATCGGCGCAATCAGCTCGCGAAAGCGTGTGTGCCGGCCGTAGAGCCCGTGGTAACAGGCATTGAGCTGCTGGCGCTGGGCATCGTTGATGCGCAGCTCGAAGGGGTTGCTGTCAGCGTCGTCATCGTAGGTGCCGTTGTGCAGGTTCTCGAAGGCCTGCAAGCGCTCGAAGCCCGGCAGGCTGCGGACCATGGGCAGGATGCGTGAATGAAAGGTGCGCACCACGGCCTGGGCCTCTTTCAAACCAAGGGGTTGGCCCCACAGGCTGAGAATCTCCATGAGTTTGCCGATGAAGTCCTTGCGCGACTCACGGGTGAAGGTCACCACGGTCATGGAACTCAGCTCAAAGCCCAGGTAATGGGTCAACAACAGGATGCGCAGGACCAGCGAGGTGGACTTGCCGGCCCCGGCCCCGGCAATCACCGAGGTTGACGGGGTGTCGCTGAAGATCATCTTCCACTGGGCCGCGCTGGGCTGGGCATGGGCCGGTAGCAAGCGTGCCACATCGGCCTTGATGCGTTTTTTCAGCTCAAGGGTCAATGGCAGGCGCCAATCGTCGAATAGGCTGTCATCAATTGCGGGCGCACGGTGCTCATCACTGCGAAAGTCACGAATCAACAGGACCTGGCGCCCCTCCTCGATGCCGTCGCGCTTGCCTTCCTGGTAGCCATACTCCACACCCGCTTCATGCCCACTGCGAAAACCATCCGCCTGGCCATGCAGCCACGAAAAACGGTGCTGGGCCCGCAGGCGCGTCAATCCGTGGCCAAACAGCCGGGCAGCCAGGCGCTTGAACAGCGGCATTTGCGCCAGGGGACGCAGTTCGGGGGGCAGATCGGGGGTGTGTTGCGACACGCGGACTCCTGCGGGGGGTTAAGCGGACAGAGCGCCTATGGTCGCCGTTATGCCGCGACAGTTCCAGCCAATTGCTTTGGCTTCATGCAGTTAGGCGATGAAGTGAATATCAGGTCGAGTTCGGCGGCGCGCAAACCAATCGAATAATCAGATGGGAATCAGGTATTTTTTACGCTTTTTATCGATTATGCCCTGGCGGATGATAGCCCCATCAATAGGAGACGATCATGCTTGAACTTCGACCTTTTACTTCCCTGGGCGGTGCCAATCACGGTTGGCTGGATGCCCATCACCACTTTTCGTTCGCTGAGTACCATGACCCTCAGCGCATGCACTGGGGCAACCTGCGGGTGTGGAACGATGACATCATCGCTCCCGGCACAGGCTTCCCACAGCATCCGCACCGGGACATGGAAATCATCACCTATGTGCGCGAAGGTGCCATCAGCCACGCTGACAACCTGGGCAACAAGGGCCGTACCGAGGCTGGCGACGTCCAGGTGATGAGTGCCGGCACCGGGATTGCCCATAGCGAATACAACCTGGAAGCCACGGCCACCAAGATCTTCCAGATCTGGATCATCCCCAATGAAGCCGGCCTGCCCCCTTCCTGGGGCGCCAAGCCTTTTCCCAAGGGCGACCGCGAAGGGTTTGTGACCTTGGCCAGCGGCAAGCTTGGCGACAATGAAAGCCTGCGTATCCGTGCCGATGCGCGCCTGGTGGCGGCCAACCTGAAGGCCGGGGAAAGTGCCGAGTATCACTTGGATGCAGGACGCCGGGCTTACCTGGTGCCGGCGACCGGGGTGATCGAAGTCAATGGCTTGCAGGCGCGGGCGCGGGATGGTGTTGCGGTGCAGGATGAACGCGTACTGCGGGTGACCGCGATCGAAGACAGCGAAGTGGTGCTGGTGGACCTGGCTTGATCTCAAGCCAGGCTCAAACCCAATGTGGGAGCAGGTCGCACCGCCGCTCCCTCACTTTTTACGGCTGGCTGGTGATCGCACCATCCACCAACACCTGCGCCTCTTCCACCAGGCGCTTGAGGTGATCTTCGCCAATAAAGCTCTCGGCATAGATCTTGTAGATATCCTCGGTGCCCGACGGCCGCGCGGCGAACCAGCCGTTTTCGGTCATGACTTTCAGCCCGCCAATCGCCTGGTCGTTACCTGGCGCATGGCTGAGGATCTGCTGGATGCTCTCCCCGGCCAATTGCGTGGACGTGACCTGCTCCGGTGCCAGCTTGCCCAGCAGCGCCTTTTGCGCCGGGGTGGCCTTGGCATCCACACGGATGGCGAACGGTTCGCCCAAGGCATCGGTCAGGCCACGGTAGATCTGGCTTGGGTCTTGGCCTTTGCGCGAGGTCATTTCCGCAGCCAGCAATGCCGGGATCAGGCCGTCCTTGTCAGTGCTCCACACGCTGCCGTCCTTGCGCAGGAACGAAGCCCCGGCGCTTTCTTCGCCGCCAAAGCCCAGGGAGCCTTCGAACAGGCCATCGGCAAACCATTTGAAGCCCACCGGCACTTCATACAGGCGCCGGCCAATGCGCGCCGCCACACGGTCGATCAAGCCACTGCTGACCACGGTTTTACCCACGGCTGCATCAGCGCGCCACTGGGGACGGTTCTGGAACAGGTAATCGATGGACACGGCCAGGTAGTTGTTCGGCGCCAACAGCCCACCAGACGGGGTAACGATGCCGTGGCGGTCGTGGTCCGGGTCGCAGGCAAACGCCACGTCGAAGCGTTCCTTGAGGCCGATCAGGCCTTGCATCGCATAGCTGGAGGATGGGTCCATGCGAATCTGGCCGTCCCAATCCACGCTCATGAAGCGGAATGTCGGGTCGACTTCGGTATTCACCACTTCCAGGTTCAGACGGTAATGCTCGGCAATCGCCGACCAGTAGCGCACCCCTGCTCCGCCCAACGGGTCTACGCCCAGGCGCAAGTCGGCGCTGCGGATCGCGTCCATGTCGATGACATTGATCAGGTCGGCCACGTAGCTGTTGAGGTAGTCATGGCGATGGGTGGTATCGGCTTTCAATGCCTGGGCATGGGTGATGCGCTTGACCCCGGCCAATTTGGCTGCCAGCAGTTCGTTGGCCTTGGCTTCGATCCATTTGGTGACGTGGGTGTCGGCCGGGCCGCCGTTGGGCGGGTTGTATTTATAGCCGCCGCTCTGGGGCGGGTTATGGGACGGGGTGATGACAATGCCATCGGCCAGCCCGCTGGTGCGGCCACGGTTGTAGCAGAGGATGGCGTGGGAAATCGCCGGGGTTGGCGTGTATTCGTCACCTTCGGCAAGCATCACATGCACCCCGTTGGCCGCCAGCACTTCCAGCGCACTGGCGCCCGCCGGCGTGGACAGCGCATGGGTGTCGAGGCCAACGAATAGCGGGCCAGTGATGCCTTGTGCTGCGCGGTACAGGCAAATCGCCTGGCTGATGGCCAACACGTGCCATTCGTTGAAGCTCAAGTCAAAAGAGCTGCCACGGTGCCCGGAAGTACCGAAAGCCACGCGTTGAGTGGAGATGGCTGCATCGGGCTGGCCGGTGTAATAGGCCGTTACCAGTCGCGGGATGTCCACCAGCAACTGAGCCGGCGCCGGTTTGCCCGCAAAAGGACTGAGAGTCATGCAAAAACCTCTGAAAAGAAGGATTCGGAAAAGGATGCAGTTTACTGGGTGTTCGACCGCCGCGGGCCGGTATCTATCCCACAATAATCAGCGATATTTCCCACAAAGCCAATTCATCCGTGCTGCCCCTGCTTGAGTGCCTGTGCCAACTCCTCCAACACCAGGTCCAGGCTGTGATGAGTGCTTGCCACATGGCTCAGCCGAAAATGTTGCTGGTACAGGCCACTCACGCTGAACAACTCGCCAGGGGCAATCACCACCTGGCGCGCCAGCATGTTTTGAAAGACCCGACGCATATCGACGGCCTCGGTGGAGCGCAGCCAGTAAGTAGCACCCGCCTGGGGTCGACGGTACGTCAAGCGCCCGCCCAGATGTTGCTCCAGGCGCACGTGCATGGCGTCGGCGTGCCCCTTGAGCAAGTCGCGCAACTGCTCAAGATGCTGGTCAAAACGGCGATTGTGGTGCAGCCGGGCGATTGCACGCTGGCGAATCGAGGACAAACGGAACGCGCGCAACAGGAACTGGCGCTGCAATTGCGTGCTCAGGTGCCGCGACAGCAGATAGCCGTAGGGCGCTTCCGGGCCCATGACTTTTTCGAAGGAAGAAAACACCATCAGTCGATCAGGGTTCACCAGATCGCGCAGGTAGCGAGTGCCCGCCTCGAATTCCAGCCCGCCGTGGATGTCATTCTCCAGCACCCAGCAACCGGCATGTTCCAGCAACCGCGCCACCTGCGCCTGATCCGCCAAGCTCAAGGCCGCCCCCGTGCCAATGCCCGGGGTCGAAGACAGCACTGCCAGTTGCACGCCCTCGCTCCGCAGTTGCTGCTGCAAGTAACCGAGGTCGAGCCTGCCCTGTTCGTTACACGGCCACTCGATCATGCGCACCCCGGCATCTTGCAGCAACCGCAGGACAAGCCAGTCACATGGCGACTCCACCAACACGGCAGCCCCTCTGAGCGCCAACACCTCGATCAGGATGGCCAACACTCCCCGCAGGTCAGCACCGATATACACATCATCGGCCTGCCAGCACCGTGTGGGCGAATGGGTATAACGCGCCGCCAGCGCCGCCCGCAGCTCCCAAATGCCGCACGGCTGGGAATAAGGCTGCAACTGGCGCGGGTACTGGCGCACCAGCTCACGCTCCAATTGCAGCAACGGCGCGTCCAGGGACAACAACTGGGCCGGCTCATCGGCACTGAGGACCAGCATCCCCGGCCTGCGTGCCCCGACATACAGGCGCTCGAGGAGATCGCCTGCGGTGCAGCATGGCGTATTGCTGGCAATGGGCAGGGCGTAGTAGCCGGACTTGGCCACCGAATACACCCTGCCCTCCTTTTCCAGGAGCGAGTAGGCGTATTGAATGGTGGAAATCGACACATTCAAACGCTCTGCCAAGTGCCGCAGGGACGGCAGCTTGACCCTCGCCTCAGTGCCCACTTCGTTGATCAGGTTGATCATGTAGCGGTAGACAGCCTGATAGGCGAAGTCAGCCTGCTTATCCCCCTTCATGACCTTGGCTGCCGCAGCACTGGCTGGCGTAGCACAATCACCCTCAGTGCCCTGGTATGCCATGCGGCACCGTGGCCCCATCCTCGCTGTTGATACAGGCCGCATTGGCCGCGACATGGGCGCCGTACAGGTGCTGCAACAGCGCCAGGGGCAAGCCACTGGTATCGACAATCCAGTGCTGGATCAACTCTGCCGAGGGTTTGCCCTCAAGGACTTTGTGCAGTTCGGGCAGTGCCACCAGCATGCCGGGATGACAGCGGCGCAAGAAGGCTTCCAGCCGCTGCCCTTGCTGGATAAACGGTGAAAACAGCAGGCATACCAATTGGCTTTCCTCCAGGCCAAAGAACTCGCGGGCGTACGTCGCCGCCAATACGCGGCCATCCCGCGTCCCGGCTTGGGCAATCAGCACGTCAGGGATTTGTTTACGGCGCATGAAGCCGATGGCCTGCTCGATAAACCGCGTGACACCCTGCTGATAGTCCAGGCCCTGCAGCACTTGCGCATGCAGGCCATGCAGGTGGGCCATCAGCAACGGGTTGGCGTAGGCCGGGGTGCTGAACTGAAAGGCGAACTCATCTTGCTTGTAGCCCATGAAATCATTGAGCAAGGCCGTGCAGCCATGCTCCGTGGCGCGTAACAGGTCAGCCACGCCAATGTAGGCCAGGTGACGGTGCACCTCCTTGGCGGCGGATGCATCCTGTGCTGCGTAATGCTCGCCATACACATTGCGGTAATAACCGGCACTGCAATCGTCCATGCGGGAGAACAACGCGTTGAGCGCCAATGGCTGCCCGGAATGACCTTTCATGCCCGCAGCGCGGGTGGTCCTGGCCAGCCACGCCAGGTATTGATTCTGCTTGCGCGGTGAATCGCTGCTGGCCAAGGCGTGTACCCCGCCGTCCCACGCCGTGATGCGGCGGTAGAAATCCCCCAGGGACAGGTAGCCGTCGTTGCACAAACTGGCGCGGATATCCCCCGAACTCATATGCCCGACCATCAGCATGTTGCGCCGTCCCGCATCCTGCCCCGCGGCGGACGCCGGCCGCAGATGGTTGAAAGGCAAAACCTCCTGGTTTTCCACCATCAGCAACTCAACCCTGGGGTCGTCATGGAAAAACAACGCGCTGTAACCACGGTGAATGCTGTCCAGCGCCGCTTGCGTCATGCCCGTATGGCGCAGGGTCGCGACGCGCAATTGGAAACTCCTCGGCGCGCGTCCCGCAATGGTCAATTGGGCAGCCCGCAGGAACGCCAATGCGTAACTGCTGCTTTTACCGCCCCCATGAGCCACCAGTACCTTGTAGTCGCCGATCTGCTCCAGGCCCCCGGCCGCCACAATCAATCGCTGAATCAATAACTGAAGTGCCGTGCGCTCCGCTCGCGAAAAGTGACCCAGCAATCGCTGCAAAACTTGCTGATAAACATAATTCATGGCTTGTTCGTGAATAGCGCTCATAGCTTTACTACCTGAGGTTAACTGGCAGTTTCGGGCATGCAGTTAGGCGTGCCTGTCCGATCTGCGTTTACTTAAAGTTGACGCCTGTTGTGATTAAGGCTGATAGCTAAATGTTAGCACCGCACAACAAAGCGCCAGTTGGAACATCCTGACGAAGATGCCATCACCTACGGAGGAAAGCCCCTACAGCGGCCCACTGGCCGGCCTAGGAATGGTCTTACAACCTCCTACTAATCTTTAACTCGAATATTAAAGAATGATCTGACATATGCGGCGCAGGGTAAAAATCGGATTTGGTTCGCGCACACTTAAAGGCTCTTTCTGCAGACCCACATCCTTGGGTCGGCATACAAAGCGACTTGTTAGTTTCGGCGAGCCGTTGTTTTGAGTTGTTTGCTGTATTCATTGCTCAGTCCTTGAGATGAAAGTGACCGGGCAATTATCAGCGCTTGATTGATGATTAAAAGATACAGACTCAGGGCAAAAACCAGTGCAGTTCGGTGGGCGGGGATTGACCGCAGCGCCCAAACAAAACGCCGCCGCTCTGGGATTCAGGGCAGCGGCGGCATCAAGGGCAGGTTTTGCAGGGAAGAAATCCCGGCAGGGGGCTCAGCAAGGACGTAGATCCAGTCCTTCTAAATGGCGTATTTGCCCCATGGCAAACACTCGCAGAATGTCCGTTTGCGAACATTCCCACAGATCAAACGGCTTCAACCTGCAACGCTACCCGCTCACGGCACGGGCATTCATCCATGTAGCGATGGGCGTCGACGAACTGGCTGAATGGAAACACCCGGGTCTTGAGCGGCACCAGCAGGCCATCTGCGGTCAACTGGTTGATCTCGTGCAGGGCCCGCTGCAGCGCGGCCTGATCCTGAGCAATACCCAACTCCGGCTTGCCGGTGAAGTTGCCGATGCAGTGCACAAAGAACTGGATGTTCTTCTGGAACGCGGCACAGGCCGGGAACGGGGTCTGGTTGCCGCCTTGCAGGCCGTACAACACCAGGCTGCCACGGGGCGCGAGTACATCGCCCAACAGCGACATCTGCGGGCCGCCCAGGCCGTCGAACACTACATCCACGCCGCGCCCATCCGTGAACTTGTTGATTTGCATCAGCAAATCCTGCTCTTCGGTGACGATGACCTTTTCCGCGCCCAAGGACAGCAGGTATTCGCGTTCCTCCGGCGACTTGGTGGCCGCGATCACCCGCACGCCCAAAGCCTTGCCCAATTGCACGAACGATGGCCCGGCACAATGGCTGGCATCCGTCACCAGAGCGAACTGCCCGGGTTTGGCCCGTGCCAGATCGATGTAGGCAAAGTAGGCAATCAACAACGGCGTGTAATGCACGCTGGCCTGCACCGCGCTCAACACGTCCGGGTAACGGGTCAAGGCAGAACGAGGCAATACAATCACCTCGCCATACACCGGGTAATCATTGGGGCTTTCGGCCGGAAAGCTGGCAACCTTGTCGCCTACCACCAGGTCGTCGACGCCCTCACCCACGGCCACCACCACGCCAGCCATTTCATGGCCAAGGCCCGAAGGCAGGCGGGCATGGGAGGACGCCAGGTTCTGCCGCCAGAGAATGTCGTACCAGCTGATGCCAATCGCTTCGACACGCACCTGCACTTCGCCCGGTGCGGGCAACGTGGCTTCATGCTCTTCGCACTTGAGCACCTCGGCCGGACCAAACTTGTGAAAACGGATCGTGCGGGACATCGCAAACCTCGCCAAAGTAACCTCTAATGCCATGAACTTTATCTGGGCTTTCGGGGCAAGGCCACCGGTCGCCATTAATAGTCGTCATGTCTGTCATTGATTCCACTGCCTAGGAAAATACGCCAGGCAGCGTAGGAAATCTGAATTAGCCGGTGCAGAGTACCAGCCTTTCCCCGTAAGATTCATGCCGGCCATTGTTCCCATGTGGCCGCTCACGTCAAGTTCGCTGAATCTGCCAGGACACAAGATGAACCGTAACGACCTGCGTCGTGTCGACCTGAACCTGTTGATCGTATTCGAAACCTTGATGCATGAGCGCAGTGTGACCCGCGCCGCCGAGAAATTGTTCCTCGGCCAGCCCGCCATCAGCGCGGCCTTGTCACGCCTGCGCGGGCTGTTCGACGATCCTCTGTTCGTGCGTACCGGGCGCAGCATGGAACCCTCGGCACGGGCGGTAGAGATCTTCGCCTTGCTGTCGCCGGCCCTGGATTCGATTTCCACCGCCGTCAGCCGCGCCGCCGAATTCGATCCAGCCACCAGCACCGCGGTGTTTCGCATCGGCCTGTCGGACGATGTGGAGTTCGCCCTGCTGCCGCAACTGCTCAAACGCCTGCGCGCCGAAGCGCCGGGCATCGTGCTGGTAATCCGTCGCGTCAACTACATCCTGATGCCCGGCCTGCTGGCCTCCGGGGAAATCTCCATTGGCGTCAGCTACACCGCCGACCTGCCGGCCAACGCCAAGCGCAAACTGCTGCGGCGCAGCCTGCCCAAGCTGCTGCGCGCCGACAGCGTACCCGGCGCCCTGAGCCTGGATGACTTCTGCGCCCGCCCCCACGCCCTGGTCTCATTCGCTGGCGACCTCAGCGGGTTTATCGACGAAGAGTTGGAAAAACTCGACCGTAAGCGCCACGTAGTACTGGCCGTGCCACAGTTCAACGGCCTGGGCACCCTGCTGGCCGGCACCGACATCCTGGCGACCGTGCCGGACTACACCGCCGAAGCCCTGACCGCCGCCGGCGGCCTGCGCGCCGAAGACCCACCGTTGCCGGTGCGCAGCTTTGAACTGCACATGGCATGGCGAGGGTCGCAGGATAATGACCCGGGGGAACGGTGGTTGCGTTCGCGGATTCAGATGTTTTTCGGGGATCCTGAGAGTCTTTAGGCATTGTCGGGCAGGCTGTTCATCTGATCATTTCTGGCTTTCCACAAACCACGGAGATCCATTCACTTCCAGACGATTGCTACATTGGGGGCACATCTAGGTGCATTCTTTGGATAGTTTGAAAAGGATGCCCCCAGGCTGAAGTCCAACAGCCACTTCACGAAAAAGTCATACGCTGCTGCTCCCAAACCGCCGTCGAGCGCTATCCGATCACCTCAATTTGAATCGGCCCGAGTTTTCTAGACTCCCTTAAAGCCTCACGCGGCGCGCCCACTCCGACGCCGTGATTGATGCCTGTATAGGCAACCCTCTCAGCGCCATTCAAGAAGCACGCTGATGTAACCGAGCTAACAAAGCTGTCTATTCGGCGCTTGCCGTGTCCTTCATTTCACTCGGTCGGGTGTTCGCTGTGAGAACGTCGTCCTTCGCCGTCACGCCGCCAACAAAACCTCGTGCTTGCAATGCCTCCAGCAATCGTAGATTGGCTGCACTGGACGCCACCTCAATCTTTCTCACATTGGGCGCTAACCGGTCGAAACCTTCCGCTAGCAGCCCAAGCAGGGCTGTCACCTCTACCCACGTGCTGGACGCTAAACATTGGACGAGCATTTCCTGTCGCTGTTCTGACGACAGTCCATCCTCAGCCATGAGCTTTCTAAGTATGGGGGCAAACGAGGCGGGGAAACGCGACGTACCAGCGTTGAGCCAACTGCAGAGCCGGGCAATTTCCATAGTGGCTACGCTGGAGGTATCAAACGTTTCGTGCGGTACAGCAGTCCACAGGTTGATTTTGTCATCTAGTGTTGGCACGCTGCTTTGGCTGAGCGTGAGCACCATTTCGGTGGGCAGTTGGGTAAAGTCGATATGCTCTCGTGCCTGACTCCAGTGCGCAAGGAGATAAGGAACCTCCAAGTTGAGGTCGTATGTGCGGATACAGTCTCGGATCTCAGGAGTGAATGCCAAGAAATCCGCGCTCGCCAGCATCGTCCAGCGTTCTGCTGGCAATCTGCCTAAGGAACCACTTAGGATCACCGGATTATTCAGGTTCAGCCCAGCGAATAGCTCGACAACGGTTTCGTTGTCGACTGCTGGTGTGCTCAGTAGATAACTCTGCAAATCTATATGTCGGGCCTGATTGCTTACCCATAAATGTTGGTTCAGCAATTTTGTGTGGTGCTTGATGAAATCCGCGAAGGCCTTCATGTCTGCCGGTTCGCAACCTTTATCAGTAAGGGCTGGCAGCAAGACGTTGTTGAAGAAAGACCAGACGGCGTCAACTCGCATCGAGACGCGATCAGTTGATAGCACAATCGCCCACAGTTTTTGAGGTAAGTCCTCCAAGCGCTCAACCTCACAAATCGTGCGCGCAAACAGCAGGTGCATGCTGGTGGTTTCCGCTACAACGTCGAGCAATTTCAGCAACGTTGAAAGTGACGCGGCTGACTCCTCCAATTCACCCGTTTGACTCAAAAGCACATTTGCCAGCGCATCAGGCGACTCAAGCAACTGCTCATCAAGGCCCGTAATATTTAGCGCCTTGAGACGACGGTAAGTGACGTTCGCGCTGCCGTGAGCGGATTTGCTTTGTAGATCATCGGCAGTTTTGGGGTCACCCTTCTGACAAACTAGGGTAAGCATGTGCAGGTTAAAATCGATACAGCGCCATTCGATCAGTTGCGCAAGATCATCCAGAGACGTGGTTTCGCCCAAGTGATTGAACTGAACGGGTAAAGTCTTCAACCAGCTCCACCCGCCCTCGCCCACTTTGAGTTGTGGCATCAAGCGCGAGTTATCTTCAAGCGCCTCAATGGCGCTGCGAATTTCAGTGTTCGGATGAACATCGAGTGCCTGCAACTGGTCGGCGGTCAACCCATCCAGGATGGCGCCAATAAGCAACTGCTTCAGGATCACCGTCTCGAAGCGAGGTGCCTCCGTCAACAGTGCACGGAACAAACCGGGTTCAAATTCAAATACGGCGCGAACAAAACGATGTGAATTCGGCCCCGAAATCAGTAACTCGGCCGCCTCCGCCATCCTGCCCAGATGATCTTTCAATCCGCTCCTGAAAATAGTCATGAGCAATTCGCGCGCGTGGCTCCAATCGGGCGCGGAGTAGGCGTCACTCACCAGGTAATCGATCAGCGTTGCGATGATACCCCTTCCATCGCCAAGGTCGTCGACATCGAGTTTTTCCACCACTGTCTTGGGCGCGCTGATGACGGTCGTCACGTCCGGAATGGCGCCGCCTCTGAGCCCCAGCAGCAGGTTTTTATCTTCCGCGGTGAGCGAGCCAGGGTAAAAGTAGCCAAAGTAATCTGGGTAATCGGTATCAAGGTAGCCGTGGCGCATCAGGTAGATGACAATTTCCAGACCCGCTAGCTTTTGCAGGATCTCTTCGCCATAACCTTGTTTGGCGGCACCACGAAAGGTCAGGCGATTGATCAGTCTGGACTCCAAACGCTGCTCGGCTATCTTTTTATCAATGCTGCCCATCGTTTGTTGGAGCCGGTCATAACGCTTTTGGTAGGTCGTTGAAGCGAGAAACTCTATTGGTGCTCCGGGCACCACTGACTTTCTGATAGTTTGACCATACTTGTCGATAGCGATCATGGCCAACTGAGAACTTTGAGAGAAAATCAGGTTAAACGCATCATCAACAACAAATTCAATTAACGTGTATCGGTTAGCGTTCAACACATCAACATGAGACGCATAAGAAGCCCCAGATTTTTCTAACATCTCAAGCCAGACATACGCGCGTAGTTCGGCCGTACTTTTCGCGACTTCCTGCACCTTCCGCTCGCGCTCCTCGCGCAGCGCCTGATAAACGCTCTCAGCGTTTTTGTGCAGCTGACTCCGCCATTCGCGAAAGCCATGAAGCGTCTCGTAAATAGGCCCTCGGCGCTTTACCAGCTCGGCATACTCATTCGGGTGCAAGTTGCGAATCGCGATAATCGCAAAGAGCTTATTGGGGTCCAACTTCAAGCCCGAACCCGCTCTCAGGATGCTGGAGAACATGTCAAATTCGTTGACGATATTTTTGATCAAACGCATGTCATCAATAAAATATGACACGGTTTCAAGCAGATGAGGATTCAGCCCGGTGTCTAACGGCACCCCGTTGAGCTTTCTCAACCCCAGCAGCTCAATCATCTTCTCGCGTGAATTTTCCGAGTTGACCACCGGGATGATCGGAATAATCAGGTCAAAAAACTTGGTTTTCTCACCCACTGCGAACAGTTCATCGCGTAGCGCGTACACAAAGTACACGCGCCGCCGAATCTGCGGTGACTGCTTGATGATGAAATTGATCTCACGCAAGCGCGTGAACACGTCTTGAATGCCGAAGCGATCCAGGTCTTCGATCACCACCACATTGATGTTGCTGCGTTCAAAACAGTAAATAATCTCGTCGACATTTTTATGCAGCACCGAACCGTGGTGCGTCGTTTCCAACTTACCGCCCTTGATGGTGAGGCCATCAATACTGAACGAGGACAGCAACCTTAGCCCAAAGAACACCAGGTACACGCCGCCCACACCGAGCGCGGCGACCGCCATCCAATCTGGAAGTAGCAACAGCCAGCCGCGTAACCACTCAGGGATGATGATCAGTGGTTTCTCTGCCACCGGCGCATATAGCCTTAGGGCGCACACCATCAGTAAAACGAAGAACGCGGTGTAGCCCCAGAGCGCAGATAATGAGGCTTGAACGATGCGTTTCAAGCGGGTTTTGGGCAGTTGCTTTGACGGCACGGCATAAAGCAACTGCTGAACGATGGCTTCCTCGATTCGCGTTGAAAGATCGGCGTCGTTTGCAGTTACTGAGGTTAGTTTTTCTGGCGGCCGAGCAGTGGGCTGGCCATTAGCCGCGGGCACCGAAGGGTCTTGGTTGTCCCCAGCCTGGTCGCGCTCCTTGCCAAAGGCGGCTAATGAAATAAACGCAAAGTTGAATTCCGGATGCCGGTCCACAAACGTACGGATCACGCTGCTTTTGCCAGCGCCATACTCACCGGTGATCGCGACATTACGCACTTGGTCATTGGCCAGCGCACTCAACAGCTCACGCTCATAGCGTTGCGACGAAGGCAGGTCTAACAGAACAGGCGTCAGCGGCTCGAAGACCGTGGTGCCATTCGGAGCCCTCAAAAAATCCTGCGCGGCCTGCAGCGCCTTACGCAACGCCGTGGTGTATCGCCGGTACTGTCCAATGCCCTGGCAAATCATTGCAGTGCCACGTTTATGAACTGAATGGAAAAATGCCACTACAGGCCTGAGCATCCGTGTCTCCTATCTGACGATAAATCTGCCGAGGGCACCCCCGCCAAAAGCCCTGATCTGGAATACACAGCCGATAACGGATGGTCTGCTTTCAGGATCCCAGATGATAGCGCACCGCCATCTCTCTAGGCGATGTGTCTAACCAGGCAGGTAAGAAAGATAGCTTCCCGCTGGAAGACAACGGCGTGCGCGCCACGGCAGAGACGACTGACGTTTCCAGAGAGCTGCCGCTACTCATCAATCCTTGCGAGGATGATCCTGCCACGTACTTGATGCATAGCCTGGTTCCACGGCACCCCACGGGCCTGATCGTAGCCACAGGCAATGCGCAACAGCTAGCACGCGCCAATGTTTCGATTCACATCTATGGTCTGAACTGTCTGAAACTGTTCCTCGCCTGGTCGGCGGAACGATGGAGATGCCTCCGGTGACAAGTGGGTCGGCCAGAAGAAGGTGCCGAACTGCTCCTCGTCATGTGAACCGAAGTGAGCGCGCGCGACTTGGTAAACGCGATCTTGGATACCTGCACCTGTGCGCACCCAGCCATGCGCACGGGCTATACGTCGGGCCAGAACTGGGCCTTCGTCATTGACGACGCGGGAGATCATGGAGGCCGAATCGAAGAACTGATCAGAGCTCATCCCTTCCACCGCTTGAGCAGGATCCGTACCCCGATAAACCGGATAGCGCACGGGTTCGTACGGTACGTACTCCGCAGCGGCATCTACGGTGGCCACATTCGCTTACTTTAGCTCCTGGAAAGAGCCAGCCTGATCATTGGCAGGCATCCCCTCCTCGCCTGCCACCACCTAACTGACCTGCTCCACCACTTTGATGACCTCGGCCACTGCAACATCCGCTCTCATCCGAAACAAGAACCAAATCGATTGCACGCAGATGGAAGGCTGCTGCCGCATTGCAGCATAAAAATACTGCAACGCAACGCGGGGGCAGGATGAGGACGGTCACAAGAACATTAAATACTGACTTCAGGGCGTACACTGAAAGACAGCCAAAGCCACACTGGTGTTTATCAGGAATCGCCGTTCGCGATCGCTTGAACACCCGGTGCGAATTGGGGCAAAAATGGGGGCATAACTTTTTTTTAGCTGAAAGCACCGCCCTAGAGCCCTGTCAAAATGTTTTTCGGGGATCCTGAGAGTCTTTAGGCGTTGTTGGATAGGCTGATCAACTGATCATTTGACTGATTCTTCGCCTCCACGCGGGGTGGAGGCGTGCAAATGTAAAAAATTATGATGGCACAATGCCTAAGAAAGCGGCAGTATCCACACATTCACAAAGGGCTTTAAGGAGCGGTTCCGATGACATGGCCAGTCACGCTGAAGCTCGACAGCGCAGCCTACCCGCTCAGCGTGGTGCAACGCACCGCTTATTCCCTGGCCGACACTGTCACAATCCAGGTCGGTATTGAAGCCAATCAGATAAGCCTCACGGCCCACCCCGCTGAAGCAAAGCTAACGCTTTCCCCGACGCAGGCTCACTCGCTGATCTTTCAGCATCTGAACGACTTCGCCCTACGCGACCATATCAACCGCGAAACAGCAGGGTTACGTGAAATCCTGGCCCGAGCCGCCCTCGCTGGATGTGGGGTTTCGCAGTGACACTGATTGCGACAGACGCCAAGCACTACCACTTGCTGCCTCTTCGATTCATGCGCATGAACACGGGACGTGACCGTGACATCCTGCTCACCTCCGATACCGGTGAGTACATGTACGTGAACGACGCGCAATTACGAGCCCTCAGTTACTTCGACGTTCAAGCAAGTACACCTTTTTACAAGGACCTGCTGGCCCGCCACTTCATCTACGAACCAGGCCGCCACGACCCGTTCCCGGAAATGGCCGCGCAGTATCGCAGCCGCAAGGACTTCCTCTTCCAGGGCCCTGCACTGCACTTGTTCGTGGTTACATTGCGCTGCAACCACACCTGCCAGTACTGCCAGGTATCGCGGGCCCCTCTAGGTGGATCCGGCCACGACCTTTCGGAAGCGGATGCACTGGCGGCGGTCGATCGCCTGTTCGAATCGAACGCTCTCGCCCTCACTGTGGAGTTTCAGGGTGGCGAGCCGCTTCTGGCTTTCGAGCGCGTCCGCCAGATTGTCGAATGGGTCGCTGAACGGAACGTGGTCGAACAACGGGATATCCAGTTCGTCATCACCACCACGCTGCACCATCTGACGGAGGAAATACTCGACTTCGCAGAACAAAATCGCATCCAGTTTTCGACCTCGCTCGATGGGCCGGCGCCCTTGCACAATGCCAACCGCCCTACCCCGTCACGAGACTCCTACGAACGCACTGTAAAAGGTATCCAGTGGGTCCGTGAGCGTCTTGGCCATGATGCCGTTTCAGCGCTGACCACGCTGACTTCCAGAAGCCTCGAACAACCTGAAGCGATCGTCGATGAGTATGTAAGCCAGGGCTTCTCCAGCATCTCGCTTCGGCCTCTGAGCCCTTATGGGTTTGCCACCAAGAGTGCCCATCGACTTGATTATCCGATTGAGCAATACCTGGCCTTCTACAAGAAGGCACTGGACTATTTGCTGCGTATCAACCAACAGGGCGTGTACCTGTCGGAGAGTTACACGAGCCTGCTGCTGAAGAACATCCTCACGCCCTTCTCCTCCGGCTATGTGGACCTGCGCTCCCCTGCTGGCGCAGGCACTGCGGCGTTGGTTTACAACTATGACGGTTATGTCTATCCCTCGGACGAAGCCCGAATGTTGCTGGAGATGGGTGAAGACGGCTTGAGGCTCGGCACCGTACAGCAACCCTTGTCTGAACTACTGGCATCGCCCGTCATGGAGGCATTGCTTGCCAGTGGTGTTGCGGAGGCACTGCCGGGCTGCTCGGACTGCGCACTGGTCCCCTACTGCGGCGCAGACCCCATCGAACACTATGCGCGCCAAGGCGACCCAATCGGACACCGGGTGTTCAGCAGCTTCTGCAAGAAGAACATGGGACTGCTGAAGCATTTATTCGACCTGCTTCGCGATGGCGACGACAACGCGCAGAGGGTGCTGTTGTCCTGGTTGAACAGACGCTCCTACAGCGATGTTCGGTTCCCGGGTTACAGGGGCTGATGGCGATGCTGCGCAAAGATACCCACTTCGAAATCCATCACCTGAATGAGCCGAAACTGCTCAAGGTCATCACTCTGGATGAGTTCATCGAACAAGGCCTGGCTGTTTGTGCCGGAAGAGCTGAGTTCGGTGACCTACTGCTTTGGCTGCCAAACGAAGAACGACTACGGAGCCCGCATCTGCTCTCATTACCAGTGGGAGGATTCCTGATCCCGGAGCCATTGATCGGCGACTTCGACAGCGCGCGGCCACACCTGCACACCCCCAAAGATGCGGATGTCGTGCAGCCCGGCGATGTCATTGCCATCACACCAGGCAACGCGGTGGTGCGAGTGCTCTATCGACGAGGCTCAGACAGCAACCTGCTGTTCATGACTGATCGTTGCAATAGCCTCTGTCTGATGTGCTCGCAGCCGCCCAAAGATATCGATGACCGTTGGCACATCGAGGAGAACCTACGGCTGATCGACCTGATGGACCCGGGTGAGGAAAATCTGGGAATCAGCGGCGGAGAACCAACGCTTTATCGCGACGGCCTGCTCGAAATCCTGGCCAAGTGCAAAGCCGTTTTGCCGCAGAAATCCATTCATGTGCTCAGCAACGGGCGTCTGTTCCAGGACCCGAACTGGATCGCTGCGCTCTCTTCCATCGGTCACCCTCAGTTGAGCTGGGGCATCCCGCTATATGCCGACAATGCCGAAGACCATGACCATGTGGTGCAGGCTCCCGGCGCGTTTAGCGAAACCCTGCAAGGTCTTTACAACCTGGCGCGCGCCAACCAGATCATCGAGATACGCGTGGTGCTCAATCGCCTGACTACGCCACGCTTGCCAGAGCTCGCCCACTACGTGTTCAGGAACCTGCCCTTCGTGCGGCATGTTGCGTTGATGGGTATCGAAAGTACCGGCCTGGCCAGAAAAAACTACGAAGAACTGTGGATTGACCCGCTGGACTATCAAGAGTCGTTGAGCCAGGCCGTGTATTTCCTGTTCAACCGCGGAGTGCCGGTTTCGATCTACAACTTGCCGCTGTGCCTGATCCCGGCCCACCTTTCGCGTTTCGCCCGCCAGAGCATCTCGGACTGGAAGAACCTGTTCATCGATACCTGCCAGCAATGCGCGGGCGTCAAACATTGCTCTGGTTTCTTCAAATCCCACACCGACCGCTGGCAGAGCCGCGGCGTACAACCTCTATCGACCGAGGCCTTTAGCGCCTATGCAAGGAGCGCACAGTGAAATTGCTCGACCGCTGGAAAGCCCTGATCAGTGGGATCAGCCTGCTACCAATCGCAGGCACCACTCTGGTACAGGCGGGCCAGATGCCGCTCGCCGACGCAAACTGGCAACCCAACGACAAGCTACAGCCGCCGGTATTTGCCGATACGCTCAATGCGCCAGACACCGTCAACATCTATGCGGCACATCGTTCGCACAGTTCACACCGGTCCCACAGCTCGCACAGTTCTCACTACAGCGGCTCGGGTGGGTATAGCGCGCCTCGCTACTACAGTCCGCCCGCTACCAGCACCCGAAGCTACAGCGCGCCGAGTACTTCGAGCAGCACCCCAAGCAGTAACAGCCTTTATCAGTCGTCTGGCACTACCAGGGGTGCTAGTTCGAGCACTTCAAAGAGCCGCGCGACCAATGAGCAGAAGAACAACCTAGTCACCCGTGTCCAGACCGCGCTGATGGTACGCCAGTATTACCAAGGCACCATTGACGGGGTGATGGGCAAGGCGACACGGGGTGCATTGATGGCCTTTCAGATGGACAGTGGGCTGACAGTGAATGGCCGGATGGATACGCCATCGCTCAATGCGCTGGGGATCAAGATTCCATAAATCGCTTCAGGTTAAGGCTAGCGTCCGTTCAGCAACGAAGGAATTATCCCGTGCAGCACATCATTCAAGTCGACAACACTCTCTGGGCATTGATCAGCCGCCTGCAAGGCAAGGAGCTGCAAACACCGTCGCGTAGCGCCCGCTTCCGTATCACGACCGTTGATGCAGATCACGTGGTGATTGAGACCGGATCGCAAGACTCGCAGTTGACTCTGACTCGATCAGCTTTCCAACAAACGCTGGACTACCTCGCCGGCAACAATCATTTCGGCCAAGCACAAGCGGTGGAAATCAGCTCCAACCATACGTACGAAAAAGCCGGTCCACTTTGCCAGGCGGCTCGTTACAGAGCAGAAGGCAAGCCGGGCCGTACCAACATTACCTACATTCTGCCGATTCTGGAGCAGTGCCAGGCAGTCGGCATCAGGTCATCCACTCCGAACAGGACTTGGCTACTGCCCTGAGTGGAGCAGCGATATAGCTCCTTTTAAGGCCTAAACTTGGCCGCTCCCTGCTTTGGCGCTCTTCTTCTAGAGCTCCAAGGCCCCCAGCAAGGCAATAAGTTCTAGCGTGGCATGCTGGCGCTTGCTGATGAGCAATACGTATGGATACAGAAATGGCAAGGATTGATCTGAAAGTCCCCTTCTCAGAAAAAGATGAAGCGAAATCACTCGGTGCCAAGTGGGACCCGAGCCTGAAGACTTGGTACATCCCCGATGGTGTCGACATCAGCCCCTTGGCTCAATGGCTGCCCGTAACAGAGCACGCGGAACTGGAGCATGGACCTGAATTTAGCGTCAGAGCACCGTATTACTACGTAATAGAGTCAGTGTCCGATTGCTGGGCATGCTCTAATTTGACCCGCGTGTTCTCATTCAAGCTGCCCGAGCAACACGAAGAGTTCGTTTACTACGAGGATGAGGACGAAGATTTCGCGCTCACAAGGAACCTCGGCGAATGGAAGTGCCATGGGTATCGCGGAACGGTCTCCAACGTCATCCGCCTCTCTCCCTTGGTAGCGAAGCAGATCCATCATTTCACCAACAAGTTCAAGGAGGCCTACAGCAAAACGGTAGGCCGCCGTTACCTGATGAATCACTGCGAAAACTGCGGAGCAAAGCTCGGCGATTTCTTCATGCACAGCGAACCTGGTGGAGCTTTCTTCCCGACCTCACCACAAGAAGCTAAGCGGATGACTCTCATCAGAATCAACGAACGGTTCGACGCCAACTGCAGCGTCGGCTTTGCATCCGAAGATTTTTTCGACTGGATGCAGGTTCGCGAGCAATCCTAAATCTCGGACTGCCCGGGGAGCCAATACGAACTCCTATGGCACTACGCGCTCAAGCCTGCGTGTTACACCCCCTGCTAGACCTGATCCGCTTCAGGCTCTAGCGCAACCACTGTCGCGACATGGTTGGTGATACCGAAAGGAATGTGCACGGATGGAGCAACTGCGCTAGTCGATTTAAGGTGCCCTGATTGGTCATCGAAGAAGATGTGTGGTTTCAATACACCTAAAATTTTGCCTTTCTCGATGCCACCCAGGAAGAATGCGTCATTAGCCATGACCCCCCAACTCTTGAGTGTATTCATCGCACGCTCATGAGACGGAGCATTGCGGGCTGTGACGATCGAGACGCGTATGCGGTTTTCGTATTTAGGATTGAGCTTTTTGTGCTTCTCCTCGACTGACTGGATTTTGGATATCCGCACCATGAACTCCTTCAGCGGCCCCGGGTTATGGGGCTGCATAACGTTCTTCACTTCGTGCGCATGGAACTCAGACAATCCAGAGGCCTGCATGATCGTTTCGGACTCATCGCCAGCGAGTACGCCGTCAAAGTCGAATGCGATGCGTAGGGTTTTATCAGTTTCGTCGTCTTCAAATTTTGAATCGAGCACCTGGCCAGCCGGGTACCCGGCCTTGATAGCCGCTTCCACGTCTTTTTTGTCACCCGACAAAAATAAAGCGATATTCAGTGCTGGTATGTATTCATAAGGGGATTTTCCTTGCATGAAAATCGCCCTTGTCATCCCAAGCCCGTAGTGCTCGATAGTCTTCAGTACGCGCAGCCCAGTGTCGGGATCATTGCGCGAAAGAAGTATTACCTCAACGAGCGGATCCGTAGGATCGACGCTCAGGTCATTCACTGACAGTAAGCGCTTGATGAAGGGGAACGCTATCCCCTTAGGAAGCGGGACGTGAAGATTTTTTTGCTGAAACTTGCGGTATTCCTCCTCCCCCTGACTCTGAAACACTGCGTCCGATGCCAACAAATCAAACACAGCGCTGGAAGCGACACCGATCACCAGGCGATTTTCTAACTCGTAGGGCATTGGAACCTCTCTTGATGCCTCTAAACGCAAATATTGATGGGCATCTAACATGCCGATCGATTTCAGGGAGGATCGAGAAGCACACATCACGCGCCTCCTGCATGAACACTCAGGCATATCAATCTTCAAATCAATCTGCAGGTTGCTTTATTAGAAGTGGAACACTTTGAATCTTGCTGATTTACGCTGAGTCACCCATCACCTGATCGCCGGATGTCGGCCCCAAGCTATTCTCCCGAGTGAAAATGGCATAATATGCCAACAATCAAAAGTACCTGCTTGCATCGAACTGGAGCCAGTTATGGCGACGCGAAACGTTGTGCTCACCCCTCACCAGGATCAGGTTATCCACGACCTGGTGCAGTCCGGCCGTTATCAGAATGCCAGCGAAGTGATGCGGGAAGGTTTGCGGCTATTGGAACAGCGTGTCGCCGAAGACACCGCCAAAATTGAGGCACTACGCCACGCGACCTCGATCGGCATCATGGATCTTGCGCACGAGCGCTTTACTCAGGTAAACGAAGGGGATCTGGAGCACTACCTCGAGGCCTTGAGCCTGGAAGCAACCCTCCCCGCGAGAGGCAAACACTGAGCATGCCGCGGTATCGTGTTTCCAACACAGCACGCGCCGACATTGTCGACATCCTCAGGCTCTCCCAGACGCAGTTCGGCGATCAAGCGCGCCAGCGCTACCAGACGCTGATCCTCGCGGCGCTGCAAGCGCTTGCCGACACGCCTTGTCGCATTGGCAGCCACGATCGCGATGAGCTTGCACCGGGCCTTCGCAGCTATCACCTCATCTATTCACGCCAGCAGGCCAAACAAACCCATGGAATGGTCAAAAAACCACGCCATATCGTGTTCTATCGTGTGGCAAACGACGACATTATCGAGGTCGTAAGACTCCTTCATGACGCCATGGAAGTGCAGTTGCACTTACCTACGATTGATCAGCGACCTGGCCCAACGGATTAACTGGCCAGGTATAGCAAAGGTAAGCCCCTCCTCTAAATCTCAATCTGAGCGCCCTTGTGATCAGCCGACTTGGCGGCCAATTGACGCGGGAGGTTCCGGAGCCAACCTGGCTATCGAGGCCCACGACCAGAATCACTACTTTCAACTTTGCGCACCACTTTCAATGCAGAACAACCGCTTCTCACGCGTTTCCCGCGATCAGGCGCCTAGCATTGCTCCAGTTGTCGATGGACACGCATATCGATGCCCCAGGCGACCAGAGCCCTGGCAACATCACGCAGAGTACGAGTATCTCGCGAGTTAATTTCAAGTTAGATGCTGAAAGACCCGACAACCCTGCTTAAGGTGTCGACTCATTACTCATATCCTCTTCCAAGTGACCGAGGGTTTACCAGATACGGGTCGCTGATCAAGTGTCCGCAGGCGCACTGAATACCAGCCACGGCGATGCTGGAGTTCGACAGAGATCGCCACTCGCGTACTCGGTGCGAACAGGGGCAAAAGTGGGGGCATGCTTTGGATGGTTTGAAAAGGACGCCCCAGCCTAACGCTCAGCAATCCCTTCTTGGAGAATCAACCGCTGCTCGCCACCGTAGTGTCACGGCATCGACGCAAGCGCCACATTTCCTTTTTTAGAAAATCACCGCACCTCCTGCGCATTGCCCAAGAAACGATCGAGCACATTTTTTGTGATCATCACGGTGTAAATGTCTGCCTGCATCAGCCCATGCACCCATTCACACGTGGCGGCGGTAAAGACCTCGCCGCGACCTTTGTGGAAGTGCACTACCATGCCCGCCCCACGGCTGTGCAACGCGATGCTGCCGTCGCTGAGGTCGGGCGCCAGGATGGACGCACGAAACCGGGCATCGCCGTCGCCGAGCATGAATGAGTAGGCATCCTCGGATCGGCCATGCTCGGCATTGGTCGCCCAGCCCATTGCGAGAATTTGCAATCCGCTGGGCGCCCCGTCTGTGCCGAGCGGTTCTGGAAGGCCGTCGACGAACGTGTATTCGAGGCCATCCACTTCATAGCCAAAGATGTTGGCTTCGTCTGCGAACATGTCCGCGTAGCCGAGGCCCGTGCCCATAAATGCCCAGTGCTCAGGCCTGAAGACCGTGTACCCGCGCGGGTTGCGCGGTGCCATCCCGCCAAAGCTACCGTATATCCCGCGCAGAGCATTCACCCCGAACGTCGATGCCCCAGGGTGATTTACCCGCGGATCTTCCCAGGCCCCCGTTTGCCGATGAGGCTCGGTAGCCGCCACAGGATCGAGCGCGCCAGCATCGTACTTGTAGGCCACCTGCCGCCGCCCCTCATCCTCCAGGCGAATCTGCCACATAAAATTGCCGGCGAATCGCGCGACCCTGCCGCCCTCCTCGACAAAGGCGTCGACATGGTCGCGCATTTCCCGCGTCCAGTACTCGTCGTGCCCGGCGAAGACAGCGCAGGCGTAGCCCTCAAGCGCGTGCGGGTCGTGATGCAAATCGTCCTGGGTGAGGATATGCACCGTATATCCTTGCTGTTCGGCCCAGACCACAAAGGGTCTCTCGTAAGAAGCCCACCCCGCCAGCGCGTAGTACTTGGCGTACCCATTAAGGCCAGCCCATTCGATGAACTCATAGCGCGCTGGCCCTGGCTGGCGGGGCCGGGTCGCGTTGACGCAACGTGGCGCATCGTCCGGCAGCCACACCTGCCCTCGCGCCCAGGGGCGCTGCGCCGACAGCAACGGTGAGCGGCCACGCGGCGTGCCGGGGTGAAGGCCAAAGTAATGATTGGCACCGCCCCAGTCGTTATAAGCGGCCCACGTCGATGTGGCCGCGACGAGTACCAAGGCATCGGCACGCTTGCGCAGCGCCTTGACGATGAACAGATGATGCCCGAGGACGCTGCCAGCGCCGTCCCGTACTTCCACTATATAGCCACCCTGCTCGGCATCAGCCGGGATTGACCATTGCATGAAGACTGGCCATTGGCAGCCATGCTCATAGGCACGTTCAGGTATGGGGTGGAATCGAGCATCCAGGCTGTCGGTGGTATGCAACGTGCGGGCAATGGCTCCATCGCGATAGATCCTGAGCGTCACTTGCGGGCAGTTCGACGACAGATAAAGGCAAACCGATTCACCCGGGCTATAGGCGCGGCGATCCGAATAGCACCAGGCGGCCGCCGGGCCTGACTCTGAAGGCACTTCAACCCAGGTCTCGCGTGCGGCCTGACGTGGCCCTGAAGTCTGACTGACAGTCACGCTGGCGCCGGGTCGCTCACCTCGTGCAGCGGGGGTTTTGAGGTCTGTGGAATTCATTGAGTCGTACTCCTTTATTCGGCTGATTCGGCGGATCGACCAGCCAAGGCATTTACCCCGACTCGAGCGCCAGGCGCCTCGATGTGCGCAAGGTCGATGCCCGCCGTTTCGTCGATCAGAAACCCTGCCAGGACGGTGACTACGCCCAACCCGATGACGTAGCTGACGTACAGATAGCCAAGGTCGGCGCCGCTAAGATAGTTGTGCAGATAGGGGGCAGTGCCGCCAAAGATCGCCACTGACACCGACGAGACCAAGCCGACGCCCTGTGCCCGCGCCTGGGTGGGTACCTGCTCGGAGAGCACAGCGGGGAAAATCGCCGCGATCAGCGACCAGGCGCCCAGCCCCAGCACCTGGGCCAAGAACAGCGTGTAGGGCTCAGTGGTCACCATTATCGAGATGGGATAGGTCAGAACGATCACGCCCAGGCCCCAGGCGATGACCATGGGGCGGCGGCCTACCCGATCGGACAACATCCCGCAAAGCGGCAACCAGCACACACAGAGGATCTGCGCGAGAAGACTGGCAACATAGGCACCCGTGGCGTCCATGCCCTGGGCAATCGCCGTCGCGGCGCCGAACGTGACCCAAGCGTAGTAAGTGACATTGGCGGCCGCTGCAAGCATGACGATGTTACGCGCGACACGCAGCATCTGCGCCGTGGACAGCTTGCGCGGCGGCCGCGCTTGCCCCTGCTGCGCTACAAACACATGCGATTCCTGCGCGCCGCGACGCAAGAACAGCGCGTAAATACCGAGCACTCCACCCATGGCGAAGCCTATCCTCCAGCCGTAGTCACTCATGGCCTGCGCACCCAGCAACCAGGTGAGTGTTGCCGCCACGGCCGTCGCCGCCATCACCCCTAGCGTCACCCCCACATAGACCGAACTCGACCATAAGCCACGGTGTTTGCTTGGGGCGATCTCGGCGACATAGGTGTAGGAAACCCCGGTCTCGCCACCATGGGCGAGCCCCTGCATGAGCCGGAAAAACAGCAGCGCGACCGAGGCATACAGGCCGATGCTCTGGTAGTCGGGAATAAGCGCGATGCCCAGGCTGCTGATCGCCAGCAGCAGCATGGTGAGCACCATGATGGTCCGACGCCCCAGCCGGTCGCTCAGTCGGCCAAACAACCATCCGCCGATAGGGCGCGCGACAAAGCCAACTGCAAACACAGCCAGGGTCGCGAGCATCGCCGAGCGCGCATCGGTCTTGTCGAACAGATTGCTTGCCAGGTACACCGAGAAGGTTGCGTACAGGGTCCAGTCAAACCATTCGAGCGCATTGCCAATACCTGCCGCGCGCAACGATTTGAGGCGTCCTTGGTGAGACGTCGTATTGTTCATGGGTTAATTCCTGATTGGATGGGATCGAAGCGATTTGGCAAACCTGATCAAAGATGCAACGCAGTCTTGGTCTGGCGAACGCCCTGGGCAGAAGGGACGCGGACCCGCAGCGCAATCAACAGCGCGGCCAGCAGCATCAGCACGGCCGCTGCGACGAATACGCCTGCGCTGCCACCGAGGCTGAACACTGCACCGCCAGCGGCGGCGCCTGTTGCGATGGCGGATTGCACAGATGCCACCACCATGCCTCCGGCGCTTTCCGCCTGATCAGGTACCGCACTGGCAACCCAGTTCGACCACGCTACCGGCACACCACCAAAGGCCAAGCCCCAGATCGCCAGGAGTATCGCCTGCCCCGGCAACGATGCCGGCAACAGCACCAACGCCAGTGCTGCAACGCCGACCAGGGCGGGCATCAACACCAGAGTGGCCAGCGGGTGGCGCTCCAACAGCCTCCCGGCCAACAGCGTGCCGACGAAGTTGGCCACACCGAACCCCAGCAACATCAGTGACAGCCCTTGCGAGCCAATGCCCGTAGTCCCTTCAAGGAATGGCCGAACATAGGTGAACATCGCGAAGTGCCCGCTGTGCACCAGCACGCAACCGAACATCCCCATGGCGATGCCTGGGCGCTGCAGCACCTCTAAAACAGTGCGCAGTCTTGCCGGCCGACGCGGCGCGAGGCGCGGCAGAGTGAACGACTGAAAAGCCAGGGTCACCATGCCTACCGCCGCCGCTGCAAAGAACGCGCTGCGCCAGCCATACAGCCCGCCCAGATAGCTGCCCAGCGGCACTGCAACGACCGTCCCGATGGCAATGCCACTGAAAATGATCGATAGCGCCCGGGGCAATAGCGCACTCGGCACCAACCGCATTGCTACCGCCGCCGCCATGCTCCAGAACCCGCCAAGGGCGATACCCAGCAAGATGCGCATCAACAACAGCACCGCGAAGCTGGAGGAAACGGCGACCAACAGATTGGACGCGACCATCAACGTGGAAAACCCCAGCAACACCCAACGCCGGTCAATGCCACGGGTCAGGCCAGGCACCAACAAGCCGGCGAACAGCGCTACGACGGCTGTCACCGTTACCGCCTGGCCAGCCAGCGCTTCGGACACCCCCAGGTCAGTCGCCATCAGCGTCAACAAACTGGCCGGAAGGTACTCAGCGGTCAGTAACCCGAACACCCCCATTGCCAACGAAAAGACGGCCATCCACGCGGGGGTCGCAGGCTCAACATCCAAGTCGGCGCCAGGATGGCGCTCAGGGACGGCATTACATACACAGTCGGTCATCGTACGGATCTCCCAATCTTCATTACGAACCGAAGTCTAGGCGTCGTAATCCGGATGATCTATGATTGAAAATCTCTACTTTTTGACCGAAACACCTGAACGATGCCTACTGACCAGTTTGCTCTCTCCTCGGACCTCATCAACGAGCTATTGCGTGGCATGCGCCTGCGTGGCGTCGAATACCGGCGTATCCAGGCAGGCCCCGCCTTCGGTTTGGGCATCCCGGAAAAACCTGGGCACGCCTGGTTCCACTTCATCGCCGTCGGCAATGCGGTGCTGCGCATGGAGGATGGCACCACCTACGAGCTGTCTGCCGGCAACGCCGTGTTCATCTCCCATGGCGCGGCCCATCAACTGCTTTCACATCCGCACGCGCCTGTTCTAGACATCGACCGTCTAGACGGCGCCCCGCTCGGTGACACCGTCAGCGCAGTGGATACCGGAGCCGATGCCAGCCCCACGCCGAGCACTATTTTGTTCAGTGGTTGTATGGAGTTTGAACTGGGCAGTATCCATGGCCTTGGCAAGCTGATGCCGGGCCTGATGCTGATTGATGCCGGCGGCCAGCGTTACCCCGGCCTGGTACCGATCCTGACAACCATGGAACGCGAAGTTAGCGCCGCACGTGTCGGCTTCGCCGGGATCCTCGCGCGTTTGGCCGACGTGGTGGCTGCCATGGTCGTGCGCGGCTGGGTGGAGTGCGCCTGCGGCAATGCCTCGGGCCTGGTCGCCGCCTTGCGCGATCCACGCTTGGCCGGAGCACTGCTTGCGCTCCATCAGCAACCGGGCCGCGACTGGACCGTTGCGCAGTTGGCCGAGCACTGCAATACCTCACGCTCGGTCTTCGCGGACCGCTTCCAACTGACGATTGGCATGGCCCCGCTGCGCTATGTCACCGAACTGCGCATGCGGCTGGCGAGCCAGTGGCTGACCCTCGAAAGGCTACCGATTGAAGAGGTAGCGCAGCGTTTGGGCTATACATCGCAGGCCGCTTTCAGTCGTGCATTCAAGCGCATCACGGGCAAAACACCTGGGTTAAGTCGTAAGGCGAGGCAGCCCGCTGTTACTTGAAACCGAGTCGATGATCCACGCCTCTGACTCATTTACCGCCCGTTACGTCCAGGAACGTACCGGTCACGAACGATGCCTCGGCGCTCGCCAACCATAGAATCGCGCGTGCTACTTCCTCAGGTTGTCCGCCCCGCCCCATGGGGATCGAGTCCTTGACACGATCGACCCGCCCCGGCTCACCGCCGCTGGCATGCATGTCGGTATAAATATGCCCGGGGCGAATACAGTTGACGCGTATGCCTTCCCGAGCCACCTCCTTTGCAAAGCCAATGGTGAACGTCTCCAACGCCCCCTTTGACGCCGCATAGTCGACGTACTCATTGGGGCTGCCAAGGCGCGCGGATGCCGATGAGACATTGATCACCACGCCGCCCGGGCCCTTGTGACGGTAAGCCATGCGCTTTACCGCCTGTTGCGCGCAGAGAATTGGCCCAATGGCATTGACCGCAAAGATGCGCTGCATCCGCTCGAAGCCGAGCTCTTCCAGGCGTGACTGAGGCGCCAGCATCCCGGCGTTATTGACCAGGACGTCAATGCGGCCGAATGTGCGATCGATGGCCGCGAACAAATCGGCCACCTGCTGGGGGTCCGCACTGTCTGCCGGCATCGCCAAGGCTTTGCGCCCCAACGCTTCTACATCCGCAACCACCGCCCGCGCTGCGGGCTCGTTGGCAACGTAGCTGATAGCCACGTCATAACCTCTTGCCGCAGCCAGCCGGGCGGTTGCCGCCCCTACTCCCCGACTTCCACCCGTGATTAGAATCAGCGGTACCTGCGAGACGTTGACCATGACATATAGCTCCTGCGTTATTGGCTGTATCAGCCGATGATGAGGATGCCGCTGGCGATCACCAGGCACGCCAGTATCCGGCGCGCGCTGAGCGTCTCGCCGAGAAACACATAGCCGATCAACACCGCAAACAGCACGCTGGTTTCGCGCAATGCCGATACCGCCCCCAAGGGCGCTTCGGTCATGGCGTAGATGACCATTCCATACGCAAGCAAAGAGACCAGCCCGCCGACCAAAGCGGTCACTGTTCCGGGCCTCACGCAGAACAAGCTGCGGGTGTCACGCAAGCCGATGTAGACCACTGGCATCAGCACGCCCCACAGGGCGCACATCCACACGGTGTACGCAAGCGGCGCGCCGGAGAGCCTGGCGCCGATGCCGTCGACCACGCTGTAGGCCGCGATAAAGCCGCCCGTACCCAGCGCATAGGGCAAGCTGGGAACCGACAGACTGCGCCCTCTGAAGGCCAACGAAATAATCCCGCCTGACACCAGCGCAATCCCCAGCAATTGGCCGGGCGTGATGCTTTCTGCGGCAAAAACGGCGGCCCCCAAGGTAACCAGCACCGGCGACGAACCCCGTGAAATCGGATAGACCTGCCCTAGGTCACCAACCCGGTAACTGCGCACCAGGAACAGGTTGTAGCCCACATGCAGCAACGCCGAAAGCACCGCGTAGCCCCAGCTCTCAATCGCGGGGGGCACCATGAACGCTGCGGCGACGACACTGGTAATGGCGATGGCAATGCACATCACCGTCATGGACCACAACCGATCGGCACCGCTACGCAGCAGCGCATTCCAGCTGGCATGCAGGAGCGCGGCGAGAAGCACGAGGAAGATGATAGGGATAGGCATGCGCCACTTTAGGCAATGCCGCGCCGGGACTAAAGCGAAGTCTCCTCATCGGAGCATGAGCGGATGCTCATAATTCACTCGTCCAGCCGTTGGACTTTCAGTGCCTCGCCGACCAACCATTGGCGAAAGCTGGCGATGTGCGGTTGCGATTCGATGCCCTTGGGGCATACGAAGTAGTAAGCCAATGGCGATGGAAGCGGCACATCAAACAACCGCACCAAACGGCCATCGCTGATTTCGTTCTCGACATGCCCACTGCGCACCAATGCAACGCCCTGGCCGAGCAAGGCCGCCTCGACCGTCATGTTGGTATCGCCGAATCTGACGCTCTCCTTGAGCGGCAAATAGGCCAGCCCGACGGCTTGAAACCATACCTCCCATTTAGGCACCAACTCGGCACCATCGCGCGTCAGCAGCGGGAAATGCAACAGGTCTGCGGGGCTCTGCGGAGTCCCGACGCGCCGCAACAGTTCGGGGCTGGCCACAGGAAACACCTGCTCCCCAAACAGGAACTCAGAATGCAGACCGGGGTAGTTGCCCTTGCCGAGCCTGATCGCAACATCCGCCTGGCCGTGGGAGAAGTGGATTATTTTATCCGTGGTGTCCAGCGAGACCAGCAGCTCGGGGTACTGACGAGAGAGACGCGGCAAGCGTGGCAGCAGCCATTTGAGCGCGAAGGAATAGGTGGTGCTGACGCTGAGTCGAACCCTGTCTTTTTGCTCGCGCAAATCACCCAGAGTCGCTTCCAGGCTGATGAAAAACTCCCGCACGATCGGCGCCAGCGCAGCCCCCGCTGCCGTGAGGCGTAACGTCTTGCTACGCTCAAACAACTGCACGCCCCACAGCGCCTCAAGGTGCTTGAGCTGGTGACTGACCGCGCTTTGAGTGACATGTAGCTCCTGTGCGGCTGCAGTAAATGTCGGATGGCGGGTAGCAACTTCAAAAGCGCGTAAGGTGGCGGTGGGCGGTAGGTCTCTCATAAGGCGGAGTTCATTCAGTTATCGGAAAAGCACATACATGAACGTTAGCTCATGCAGCTGCCAAATTCACTGTAAACATCGCCTTCCTAGCGAGGCAGTGGCTCAACTGAAACTGGATGTTCAACGACGCAAAGGATTTTCGGTGTGCTGGATAGGCGAGTAATCGCACGCGAAAGCATCGCCTTGCCGGGGCATCTGTTCATGCTATGTCCAAGGTAGCGCTCGGGATCCCATCGTTATCAGTTCAACACAATGATCTTTGAAACCAACTCTGCGCTGTTCTTGGCCTGCAGCTTTTTCATCAGCCGGGCCCGATGGACTTCGACAGTGCGGTGGGAAATGTTCAACTTGCGGCCGATTTCCTTGCAGGTCAGGCCGTTGACAATGTACGCCGAGATTTCCCGTTCCCGTGGCGTCAAGTTGACCGTCGCGTGGAACACGCGATCCATGCGCTCGAAATGCCAGACCATCAACTGAAACGGATCATTGGGCGTCAGCGTGTAGCCATTGGCCCTGGTCCAGAACACTTCCCCGCTGTGATGCTGCATAAAGCGCTCATCGGAATAGGAGCCGTTCTTGCTGTGCTGTAGCCAGCTCAGACTGCGTTCGCCTATAGCTTTATAGTCGGTTTGAGAGGGATAAAGCTTGAGGATTAGCTCACCGATCAGCTCGTCGCGCTGGAACCCGAACAAGTCGAGAAATGCCACGTTGAGATCAAGCATGCGACGGTTGCCGGTGATCACTTGGGGAGCCGGCGATACTTGAAACGCTAGCCGTTCAAGGTCTTCCAGTTGATCTCTCATTGTGCAGTCCTGCTGCTTTTTATGGATATGAGCCCAGTATCGGCCAGTTCCGCTACTCACCCCTATACGTAGTTGCACGAACTAGCGATCAGACTTTGCTGTGGGCCATTGTAGTGAACGCCCGCCTCGCAAAGGAAAAATAACAATGGCTAAAAATACCGTTTCCATCGTCGCCGCTGGACACAGCCGCTTCGGTCGAGTGACTGATTTGACCCTCGAAGATCTGATCGTGCAAGTTACCCGCGAAGCGCTCACCGATGCGGCCGTCGATGCGTCTGAGATCGACGCAATCTTCCTCGGCCACTTCAATTCAGGCATGGTCCCTGACGGTTTTCCGGCTTCCTTGGTGCTGCAAGCGGACCCTGCGCTTCGCTTCAAACCAGCCACCCGTTGCGAAAACGCCTGCGCGTCAGGCTCAGCCGCCATTCAGGCCGGGATCAACGCGATTCTTTCGGGCTCGGCAGACCTGGTGCTGGTGATTGGCGCAGAAAAAATGACCGCCAACACTACCGCGCAAGTGACCAAGGCCCTTGCCGGTGCGGGTTATCAAAATGACACAGAGGAATCCGTCTTCAGCTTCCCGCAACTGTTTGGTTTGGCGGCGCAGCAATACCTGCAGCGCTACCAGAGTCCGCTAGCGTCGATGGCGAAGATCGCCGTAAAGAACCATGCCAACGCACTGACCAATCCCCTGGCACAGATGCATAAGGCCATGAGTTTTGAGCACTGCAACACCGTGTCCGAGAGTAACCCGTACATCGCCGAGCCGCTGCGCCTGACCGATTGCTCATTGATCACCGATGGTGCCGCGGCCATCGTGTTGGCTTCGGCCGAGCGCGCCAAGCAGTTTCGCCGTGAAGTGCTGATTCGCGCGACGTCCCAGGTCAACGACTTCCTCCCCATCTCCCAGCGCGATCTGTT
The DNA here is from genome assembly GCF_001855215.1 of Pseudomonas sp. 06C 126. Taxonomy (NCBI): domain Bacteria; kingdom Pseudomonadati; phylum Pseudomonadota; class Gammaproteobacteria; order Pseudomonadales; family Pseudomonadaceae; genus Pseudomonas; species Pseudomonas sp. 06C 126. The sequence goes on from NZ_MIFU01000075.1 coordinate 180,280, forward strand.
GGCCTTCGAAGGCCCGCAGCGAGCCATTCAGAACGCGTTGCGCAGCGCGCAAGTGACGTTGAGCGACATCAATTTCGCCGAGGTCCACGACTGTTTCACTATCGCCGAATTGCTGATCTACGAAGCCATGGGGCTGGCGCCGAGAGGCGAAGGCCATCGCGCGCTGGATGACGGCATCGTGCAGGCCGACGGGCGACTTCCGGTCAACCTGTCTGGCGGGCTCAAGGCCAAGGGGCATCCAGTGGGCGCCACGGGCGTGTCGATGCACGCCATGGCCTTCCGACAATTGACCGCAGAGGCTGTCGGTATCGCTGTACCCGACGCCGAGTTCGGGCTGCTGTTCAACATGGGCGGAATGGCCGTGGCCAACTACGCCTCGGTGCTTCAGGCGCGGAGAGCCTAGCGATGAACATTGCCAATTGGCTGAACGACGCGGCCCATCGTTGGCCGACGCGGCCTGCGTTATTCGAAGGTGATCGACAAGTGGCCGACTACCAGAACTTCGCCAGAAACGTACGGGTGCGGGCCCTAGCGCTGAGCGATCACCACGGTATTCAGGCCGGCGACCGTGTCGCCCTCTTCATGAAAAACTGCTGCCAATACCTGGAACTGCTGTACGCCATCTGGTGGATCGGCGCAGTCGCAGTGCCGATCAACTGTAAACTGCATCGCAACGAAGCCGCCTGGATCGCCGACAACGCGCAAGCGCGGCTGATCTTCACCGACGACGGCAGGCTGTTTGATCAGGCCCAGTTGCCTGACGGGTGTAGGGAGTGGGAGGGGTTGGACGATATTCTCGAGTCCTCGCTTGAGTTACTGCCCGCTTACACTCCAGCCCCACGTCATGCCGACGACCTGGCCTGGTTGTTCTACACCTCGGGCACCACCGGGCGCTCGAAAGGCGTGATGTTGTCCCATGGCAACCTGATAGCAATGTCGCTGTGTTACCCGATCGATGTCGACCCCGTGCGCGAAGATGACTCGGTGGTGTACGCCGCACCGATGTCCCACGGCGCCGGGCTGTACAACTTCATTCATGTGCGTTGCGGCGCACGGCATGTGGTGCCGGTGTCTCGCGGGTTCAAAGCAGGCGAGCTATTCGAACTGGCCACTTCGCTTGGCAATGTGACGCTGTTCGCCGCGCCGACCATGGTCAAGCGCATGGTCGAGCAGGCGCGCCAGCAAGGTTATGCCGGTGAAGGCCTGAAAACCATCGTCTATGGTGGTGCGCCGATGTACCTGGCGGACTTGCAGAATGCCGTGGACACCTTTGGCCCTCGACTGGTGCAGATTTACGGCCAGGGTGAAAGCCCGATGACGGTTAGCGCCCTGCCACGGGAACTGATCGCTGATCGCAACCATAGGGATTGGGCACGTCTGGCATCGTCAGTGGGACGGGCGCAATCGTGCATCGAGATTCGCATCGTCGGTACTGCGCGCGAACCCCTTGGCGCCGGGCAAGCCGGAGAAATCGCGGTGCGCGGGGCAACGGTGATGCACGGTTACTGGCGCAACGAAGCCTCGACGCGGGAGGTCCTGGTGGATGGTTGGCTGTTCACCGGCGACATCGGCTACCTCGACGCACAGGGTTATCTGACCCTGACCGACCGCTCCAAGGACGTAATCATCACCGGCGGCAGCAACGTGTATCCGCGTGAGGTGGAAGAGGTGCTGGCGTCACATCCGGACGTATTCGAAGTGTGCGTGGTGGGCGAGCCGGACGCGGATTGGGGCGAGTCGGTGGTGGCATTCGTGGTCGCTCGTGACCAGAGCAGCCTGGATGAAAGTCAGCTCAACCAATGGTTTACCGAGCGCATGGCGTCGTTCAAGAAACCGAAGAAATACCTGTTTCGCACCGAGTTGCCGAAAAACAGTTACGGAAAAATCCTCAAAACCGACCTGCGCCAATGGCTCAAGGAGGCCGCCAGCGTGCCGGTTAACAGTGAACTGCGTGCTTTCCATCAATAAAAACAAGACAGGAATACAACGATGGCTACTCAACAACACAATCCAGCACGGCAGCGGCGCCGCGCGTTTATCGGCGCGACGTCCGGGCACCTCATCGAATGGTATGACTACGGCGTGTATGGTTTTCTGGCGGTGTACATCGGCCAGGCTTTTTTCGTGTCGGATGATCCCGCCACCAGTTTGCTCAGTAGCTTTGCCGCGTTCGCGTTGAGCTTCTTCATTCGGCCGTTGGGCGGCCTGTTTTTTGGCCCGTTGGCCGACAAGATCGGCCGGCGCAAAACGCTGATTGCCGTACTGTTAATGATGGCTGGCTCAACCTGCTTGCTGGGTTTGCTGCCCACTTACGCGTCCATCGGCATCGCGGCCCCTATCCTGCTAGTGCTGATCCGCTGCGTGCAGGGTTTCTCGGCCGGAGGCGAAATCGGCACGATCACCAGCTTCATTTCCGAGTACGCGGGCCCTGGTCGGCGCGGGTTTTCTACCTGCTGGCTGATGGTGACCGCCGTTCTGGGGCTGGTGTTGGGCGGCGCTGTCGCCAACGGCATGACCTGGGTGCTGGGCGCCGAAACGATGCAGGCCGGAGGCTGGCGCATTCCGTTTCTGATCGCGGGCCCCATGGGCCTGATTTCGATGTACATCCGCCTCAAGCTAGAAGACAGCCCGGAATTTCTGGCGCTGCAAAAGGCCGGGGAAACATCGAAGGCGCCCTTGCGTGAAGTCTGGCAGTGGAAGCGGGCAATTACCTTGGTGTTTTTCATCATCACCTTGCACAGTTCGATCTTTTACCTGGTGCTGACGTTTGCCTCGACCTACATGTCGCGCATCCTGAAATTCGACAGCGGCACCACCTTGTTTTACGTGTTCATCGCCAGCCTGTCGGCGGCCCTTGTGATGCCGCTGGGTGGTGCGTTCACCGACAAATACGGGCGTAAACCGTTCCTGATAGTCGTCGGGGTGTTGGCGACGCTGGCGATGTACTGGTTCTTTAAATCCGCGCCTAACGCGACGCCCGCGACGTTTTTCCTGCCCTTGATGGCCGTTGCGATCACGTTCGGGCTGTACGCGTCGTCGACCTACGCAACCATGAGCGAACTGTTGCCAACGCGTATCCGCTCGACCGGCATCGCGGTGGCCTACAACGTTCCGGTGGCCGTATTCGGCGGCAGCGCGCCGTTTATTTCAACGTGGTTGATCCAGCAAACCGGCGACATTACCTCACCGTGGTATTTCTACATTGGCACCGGTGTGATGTCGTTGATTGCCCTGACGGCGCTGCGCAAAGAAGACTTTGTAGCAGGCTCGGGGGTGGTGGAGTCACGTTCGAAGGCTTGCGAGGGTGTTCGGGACTTTGTGTAACTAGCGTTACTGTGACGATGTTATTGAAGAGCTTCATGACTGCATAGCCTGCGGAGAATGAAGCTCTGCTTGCACATTGACATGCATTACCCATACGTTGACTGGCATGGCGGCCTCGCGCCTGGCGCACCGCTACGGCGCACAGCCATCAACACTGCGTCGGCAGCCCAATCACGCTTATTGAAGCCTGGCGCAGCGCTCTCCGATAATCACCACGTCATAAATGCTCTTCGCTTTACCTCTCACCCAGCGGTACGTAATTTTTCCTGTAGGCACGCCCCAGGGTAACGATGGTCGCGTGCTGTTTCAGGCAAGCCGCTAGCAGTGCTTAGTGTTTACCGGCACGCTGTCAGTCCAATTGATCCAGCAAAGCCCTTTTGAAAAACAACCTCCCCTCACACTTCAGATTCAGGCGCCCAGCGGCGCAACAGCACGCTCGCGTTAACGCCGCCAAAACCAAACCCATTTGAGAGTGCGTGCGTGATCACCATCTCCCGGGACTTGAGGCTTACCAGGTCAAGCCCAGCAGCAGCCTCATCGGCATGATTCAGGTTGAGCGTGGGAGGCACGATCTGGTCACGAAGGGCCAATACGGTAAAGATCGCCTCGATACCTCCGGCCGCACCCAGAAGATGCCCGGTGGCAGACTTGGTCGAGCTGATTGCCACGCCAGAACCACTCCCGAACACCGAACGAATGGCGGCCAACTCGCCCTTGTCACCGACCTGTGTGGAGGTCGCATGTGCGTTGATGTGCTGAACATCCGCGGGGCTGACAGCAGCCTGACGCAGTGCCTGCTCCATGGCGCGGCGTGCGCCGCTACCGTCCTCGGGACCTGCGGTCAGGTGATAGGCGTCGGCACTGGTGCCATAACCCACCAGTTCAGCCAGTGGCTTGGCGCCACGCGCAAGGGCATGCTCCAGTGACTCGATCACTAACAACCCCGCGCCTTCGGACATCACGAAGCCATCACGATCCCGATCAAAAGGCCGTGAAGCCTGCTGCGGGTGCTCGGAAAAACCGGTGGATAGCGCACGGGCCGCCGCAAAACATCCCAGGGTCACACGGTCGATCGCCGCTTCGGTACCGCCGCAAAGGGCGATATCTGCCTCACCACTTCTGATGATTCTGGCGGCATCGCCAATGGCCTGTACGCCGGCGGCACAAGCTGTTACCGGCGCGCCGAGCGGCCCTTTGAAACCGTGCCGGATGGAAACGTGCCCGGCCGCCATGTTGGCGAGAAAAGACGGTGCAGTGAATGGCGACAATCTGCGCGGGCCACGTGTGTCGGTGGTCCGCACAGCATCGGCAATCACACCAAACCCGCCCACGCCAGATGCAATAATCGTCGCGGTCCTTTGCTGGTCTGCGCTTTCAGTCGGGTGCCAGCCTGCCTGCTCAAGCGCCTCATGCGCCGCCACGAGGGCAAACTCAATGAAGCGATCCATCTTCTTGCGGTCCTTGGCCGAAATGATGCGCTCGGGGTCATAGCCCGCGATGGCGTCTTCCGCCAGTGACGGCACCTGACCGCCGACGGCAACACCCGTCCCCTCGGTCACCTCGTCTGGTAACTGGCGGATACCCGAGCGCCCTGCCAACAAGCGCTTCCAGACCTCCTCAACGCCGCACCCCAGCGGCCCTACAATGCCGACGCCCGTGACTACGATTCGTTTTTGACCGTTGAGCTTATTCATTGAACCCTCTTCATTTATCAGTCGAAAGTGCTTGGGTGGGTTTCGCTGTATGAGTGCTGCTCGCAGGCTCTGGACGGATCTTGAACCAGATGGAGTACATCGCGGGCAGGAATACCAACGTCACAATAGTCCCGACAAACGTGCCTCCGATCAGGGTGTAGGCCAGTGTCCCCCAGAAGACCGAATGGGTCAGCGGGATGAACGCCAGGATTGCCGCCATCGCTGTCAGCAAGACCGGGCGCGCCCGTTGTACCGTGGCTTCGACCACCGCATGAAAAGGGTCCAGCCCTTCTTGTTCGTTGTGGTGGATTTGCCCGATCAGAATCAGCGTATTGCGCATCAGGATGCCCGAGAGCGCGATCAGCCCGACCAGCGCGTTGATACCAAAGGGTTGTTGAAACAGTAACAAGGTCGGCACTACACCAATCAACCCCAGCGGCGAGGTGAGGAACACCATGATCATCGCGGAGATTGAGCGAACCTGCAGGATGATGACCAGCAGCGTCATGGCAATCATGATCGGGAACAGCGGCAACATCGCCGTACCGGCCTTGCCAGACTCCTCGATTGCACCCGCTTGCTCAATCCGATAGCCATCCGGCAGTTGGTCGATGATCGGCTGCAGCGCCTTCACAATCACACTCGAAACATCCGGCGGTTGCAGATCCTCGGCAATGTCGCCTCGTACAGTGATGGTCGGTGTACGGTCACGACGGCGAAGGATCGGATCCTCCATGCGTACATCGACCTCCCCTACCTGAGATAACGGAATCCGCTGACCCGCCGTGCCGACCAGGGTAAAGCCTTCGATCCTGGCGGGATCAAGGCGGATATCGCCTGCCGCGCGCCCGACCACCTGCACCGAGCGAATGTCCTCGCGAACCGCCGTGATCGGTACGCCCGCCAGCAGAAACTGCAGTTGCTGCGCGACTGCGTTTGACGTCAACCCCACGGCCTGCAAGCGGTCCTGATCCAGCGTGAAATGCAACGTCGGCGTCAGCGGGCCCCAGTCGGTGTTGACGGTTCTCATCATCGGACTGGCCTGCAACACGTCCTGAACCTGGCTGGCGATTTCGCGAAGTTTTACCGGGTCAGGTCCCATCACCCGATAGGCGACCGGGAATGGCGAGTACGGACCAAACACCAGTTGCGTGACCCTGACCCGCGCTTGCGGGGCAAGGCCTTCGGCAACCGCCTCGCGGAGCCGGAACTTGAGGGCTTCCCGGGACTCCTGGCTGTCCGTCAGCACCAAGATTTTGGCGAATGACGGATCCGGCAGTTCCGGTGCCATCGCCAGATAGAAACGCGGTGCACCTTGCCCGATGTAGGCCGTGACGATTTTTGCCTCATCCTGCTGTTGCAGCCAGGCTTCTATCTTGGCGGTGGTGGCGCTGGTCTGCTCAATGGACGTTCCATAGGGCATTTGCACTTCAATCAGCACCTCAGGCCGGTCCGAGGTCGGGAAGAACTGCTTCTTGACCAGGCCCATGCCGAGGATCGACACCACAAACAAAGCGATAACGGTACCTGCCACCAGCCATTTGCGCGCAATGACCTGCTTCAGCACCCGGCGGAAGCGGTTGTAATGACGGGTGTTATAGATCGCGGCATGGCCGCCCTCGACCTTCTTGACGTCCGGCAACATCTTCACGCCAAGATACGGGGTGAAGACCACGGCCACCACCCAGGAGGCGATGAGCGCGATGCCGACAATCCAGAACATGTTGCTGGTGTACTCGCCGGCTGTCGACTGCGCGAAGCCATTGGGCATAAAGCCGATCGCCGTTACCAAGGTACCAGACAGCATCGGCGCTGCCGTATGACTCCAGGCGTACGCGGACGCCTTGATGCGGTCGTAGCCCTCTTCCATTTTCACCACCATCATTTCGATAGCAATGATGGCGTCGTCCACCAGCAGGCCGAGCGCCAGAATCAATGAGCCGAGGGTAATCCGGTCAAAGTTCTTCCCCGTAGCCTCCATCACCACAAACACTACGGCCAATGTCAACGGCACCGCTGCCGCCACGACAACGCCGACACGCCAGCCCATGCTGAGAAAGCACACCAGCATCACCACGAGCAGTGCGACGAAGAACTTGACCATGAACTCGCCGACGGCCGAATCGATATTCACCGCTTGATCGGTGACTTTGGTAAGCGCCATGCCCAGCGGCATGCCCTGATTGATCTTGATCGTCTCCGCGTCCAGCGCCTTGCCGAGGTCCAGGCCGTTCCAGCCCTCGCGCATCACGATCCCCAACAACAATGCATCTTCACCGTTGTTACGTACGAGAAAGGTTTTGGGATCTTCATAACCACGTTCAATCGTCGCGACGTCAGAGAGTTTGAGCGTGCGTCCCTGGAGCGTAATAGGCGTATCCCGAATCTTCTGCAGCTTGTCGAAGGCGCCATCCAGGCGGAGGAAGACCTGGGGGCCCTCGGTCTCGATCGAGCCGGCGGGCGTGAGCACATTTTGATTGTTCAGCGCGGCAAAGATGTCCTGAGGCGATACGCCCAGGGTGGCCAGCCGATCATGGGAAAACGAGACAAAGATACGTTCGGGCTGCTCCCCGATAATATTGACCTTCTTCACACCCGGCACATGCAACAGGCGCTGGCGCAACGACTCGGCATCACGTACCAACAGGCGCTGTGGCTCACCTTTGGCTTTCAAGGCAAACAGGGCGAATGTCACGTCCGAGAATTCGTCGTTGACCATCGGCCCGATGACACCGGCCGGCAGCTTGATCGCCTCATCATCGAGCTTTTTACGCGCCTGATAGAACTCCTCCTGCACCTGCGACGGCGGCGTGCTATCGAGCAATGACAGCATCGTGAACGCCAGGCCTGGACGGGTATAGGTTTCCGAGCGGTCGTACCACTTCAGTTCCTGCAGGCGCTTTTCAAGCGGCTCTGCGACCTGATCCTGCATCTCCTGGGCAGTCGCCCCCGGCCACGCGGTGATCACCGTCAACTGCTTGACCGTAAAGGGAGGATCCTCCGCGCGCCCCAACTGGAAGAACGACAGGATGCCCGCAACGGCAATCAGGAAGATCAAAAATACCGTGATCGAGCGCTCGCGTACGGCGAGCGCCGAAAGGTTGAAGCGACCCTCGCTCATGGATGAGTCCCCGCAACGTTGACGTCACCCTGTTGAGCCAGCCGCACCTCTTCGCCTTCGCGCAGCAGGTGTGCGCCCAAGGCTACGACAGGCTCGCCTTCCTTGAGGTCGCCTGCGACGCGTGCTGCGTCGTCGCTTAAACCCAGGACCTGTACAGGCCGCCAGCTCACTTTCGCCGGTGTACCGGCGATGACCCAAACCCCCGTCCCCTTGCCTGGGTCATAAACCGCCGCGATGGGTACTTGCAGCACCGGCCCCTGCGCCGCGCCGTCGGCAATCCTGAGCGTGACGGTCGAACCAAGCGGTGCATTCGCCAGTGCGCCCTCCAGCACATACCGCGCCTCGAAGGTACGAGTCATACGGTCCGCCGAGTCCGACAACAGCCTGAGCTTTGCGGTCACCGCACCGGTGGTGTTGCCATAAAGTGTCGCTTGCGCGTAAGACCCGGCTGCCGGGCGTACGGTCTCCGGCAGGTGCACGACCGCTTCGCGCTGCCCTGCCCTCGCGAGCCGAACCACCGGCTGCCCCGGACTGACGACTTGCCCAGGCTCGGCGAGCGTCTCCACCACGACGCCGTCGGTATCGGCCACCAGCACCGCATAGCCAGAAGCATTGCGCGCCACGTCAGCCTGTGCCTGCGCGGCGCCCAGTTGCGCCCTCGCGGTATCCGCCGCCGCTTTGATCTGGTCATAGGCCGATGCAGAGACCGCGCCTGCAGCCACCAGCTCACGGTAGCGCGCTTCGTCATCCGCAGTCTGCTTGGCTTGGGCCCGAGCGGCTGTGACCGACTCTTGCTGTGCCCGCGCCTGTAAACCCAAGTCAATCGGGTCGAGGCGCATGAGCGGCTGGCCGCGCTTGACGGTCTGGCCGGTGTCAACCAGACGCTCAAGGATCTTGCCCGCCACCCGAAAGCCCAAATCGCCCTGAGTACGGGCAGCGACCACTCCGGTGAAAGAGCGTGAGATATGGGAGGAACCCTGAACCGCTGCGGCCCTCACCAAAGGGGCTTGCGTGCGCGGATCTTGAGCGGTGGATGAGTCGCCACATGCCGTCAGGACAAGAGGCAACAAGCAAACGGCAATAGGGACAGGTCGAAGCCGGCGCATAGATTCCCTTGATTCAATAATAGGATGGAAATCATATTTTTAGACTCGTGACCATCTTTGTCAATGGTCACAATCTTGATTTATCACCTTGGAGCCAGGGGCAATGCTTTTTACGAGTCACCTTGAACGTAGGCCAGCGGTGTCAATTGACAGGAAGTGACCATGTCGTAATATGGTCACGAACAACATTCGATTCAAGGAATCTCAATGCCCTCCCTTCACCCTCTCGCTCTTTTGGTGAGCGCCAGCCTGATAGCAGGTTGCGCGGTCGGTCCGGACTATCAGCGTCCTGACGCGCCGCTTTCCAGTGGATATATGGGCCAGGCCGCTGTTGAAAAGCGACCTGGTGCGCCGCAGGCGAGTCTTGTCGCGTGGTGGGAAGGCTTTGGTGATCCACAGCTGGCCGACTTCGTTTCTAAAGCCCTTGCACAGAACCTGGACCTGGCACAAGCGGCGGCACGAGTCACACAAGCGCGCGCAGGACTGGGCGCCGCCAATGCCGCTTTACTGCCCTCGGGAAACATCAGTGGTCAGGCTGCGCGTTCCTATCAGTCCATCGAGACGCCCCTGGGCCAAGTGCTGAATTCAACCCCTGGCTTTGATCGATACGGAAGTTCCTACGAGCTCAACCTTGATGCGAGTTGGGAGGCGGATGTGTTTGGCGGCCTGCGCCGCGGACGCGAGGCCGCACTGGCGGAGTACCAGGCCAGCGAGGCTGGCGTTGCCGCCACACGTCTGGCCATCGCTGCGCAGACGGCTGATATCTACATCACGGTCCGTGGATTGCAGGCCCGGCTGGACATCGCAAACCGACAAGTCAAAACCCAGGAGCAACTGTTGGAAAAAGTCCAACTGCTCTACGGCAAAGGGCTCGCCGCCAGCTATGAGGTTCGCCAAACAGAGGGCGCGCTGTCGCAGGTCCAGGCGACAGTACCGGCCCTGCAAATCGGCCTGGATGCCGCGATGAACGCGCTCGATGTGATCCTCGGCACGCCTCCAGGCTCGCATCGACCGCAATTGGCGAGTCAGGGCACGATTCCTCTGGCGCCACAATTGAAGGACACAGGAACACCCGCCGATTTGCTGCGCCGCCGGCCAGATCTGATTGTGGCTGAGCGCCGCCTTGCGGCCTCCAGCGCACGCATTGGTGAAGCCAGCGCTGAGTACTACCCGAAGTTTTCACTTGGCGCATTGCTCGGCAGTGCCACGGCGGTATCCGGCGGCAACCTGTTTACCGGCGGTGCCAGCCAGTCGGCAGGCGTCTTGGGCCTGCGCTGGAGGCTCTTCGACTTCGGTCGCATAAACGCACAGATTGACCAGGCAAAGGGGCAGGAAGCCGAAGCCCTGGCTGCTTACCGCCAGTCTGTACTACGCGCCACCGAGGATGTTGAAAACGCCTTCTCTGCCCTGGTGAACCGGGAACTTCAAGCCACCACCCTCACCACTGGCGAGGACGCTCTGACACAGGCACGCCAATCGTCGTTCACAGCCTATGAAAAGGGCACAGCCAGCCTGATCGATGTTCTGCACGCCGACGAGACCCTGCTGCGGTCTTCCGATGCTCGCGCGCAAGCTCGAACAGAATCGGCACGGGCGGCGGTCGCCGCATTCAGAGCGCTCGGCGGTGGCTGGCAAGCGCCTGAACCCAAGCCTGTGGCGACCCGATGAGCCACGCAGGAGCGACTGGCGGCCCTTGGGCGGCCAGGCCAGCGAGTTGCCGAACCACACAACAGTAATCCGTCGGAGAACATTACTATGCAGTCGAGCGATAATTCATGGGTACTCATTACCGGTGCATCAAGCGGTTTCGGCAGAGAGTTTGCGCAACAATATGCTACCGAAGGAAGATCACTGATCCTGGTCGCGCGCAGGCTGAATGAACTTGAAATGCTCGCTGAAGAGTTGCGCGCACGTTACGCCGTCGATGTGTTGGTGCAACAGGCGGACCTGTCATCCATTGATGTGATTATCGATCTGCATCGGGATCTGCATGACCGCAATATTGTCGTCGACATACTGATCAACAACGCCGGCTATGGCCTACAGGGCGCATTCCTGGACGCCCCCCTGGAAAGCTCCCTGGCTATGATCGACTTGGATATCGCCAGTCTGACCGCCATGACCCGCCTCTTTGCCGGGGATATGCGAGCACGGCGAAAAGGACATATTTTGATGGTTGCCAGCTTGTTGTCCTATCAGGGCGTCAAGAATTTTGCCGTTTACTCTGCAGCCAAGGCGTATGTGCTTAGATTTTCCGATGCGCTGCATCGCGAACTCAAACGTGACGGCGTCGTCGTCACTGCGCTGTGTCCAGGCATGTCTGACACAGGCTTTGCATCAAACGCCAAGCAAAAGATCACACCCCTCTTGCGTAGGGTGATGATGCAACCCCAGCCCGTGGTACAAGCAGGAATCCGCGCACTGCAAGCGGGACGAATGAGCGTTGTGCCGGGTTTCGGCAACAAGGCCATTAGCGTCCTGACCTGGGCCACGCCTCGTCGGTTTCATCAGGGGCTTATGGAGCACGTGATGGGCGTCTGAGCGCGAGATAAAAAATGGCCTTTACCAACGGGAAGCGTTGGGAATGTTGTAAACGGCCGGAAGTAATGCGCGACTTCCGGCCGATGTGTGGAACCGCAGCCAATCAGAACCGATAACTGAGCGATGCTCCAAGACCGCTTGCGCTGTTCTTGTATTTGGAGCTGTAGGTACCTCTGGTCGCGGAGACGTGGTTGATCTGAACACTCTCTTCCCACAGATAAGAGTAAGCGACATCGATCGTGACATTGTCTACCGGGGTCCAGCCTGCGCCGACGCTGAACACCTTCCGGTCGCCCGTAGGAATGCGTGGCCCTCGATCGGTGTTATTAGTCGGCGACTGATCGACCGAGAAGCCAGAACGAAGCACCCACTGATCGTTTAGCTTGTACGCCGCACCGATCGCGTGAGCCCACGTATCATGCCAGTTCTGTTCTTCGGTGACGGAACCTAGCTGAGCATTCAACAAAGGAGGCAACCCTTTGGTCTCGCTGGTCAATTCCTTGAAGCGACTCCACCGCGTCCAGGTACTCCCAGCGTATAGGGTCCAGTGATCATCCAGTTGATGAGTCAACGACATGTCCACCGACTCTGGAGTATCCACTTCCAACGAAGCGTCATAGCTGCGACCACTCACCCCCAGCACGCTAAAGAGACCGTCAGTGACCTTGGTCTTGGCATCCAGACGGTAGCTGACCTTGGAATGGTAAGTCATCCCCAGGCGGGTTCGGTCTGTAGCCTGCACCAAAATACCGACGTTGAAACCCAGAGCCGTGTCATCGCCAGTACTTTTGAGTTTGCCGTCATTGCGCCCGGGGCTCAGTGGATTTGGCACCATCCCGGACAGTTCACCACTGATGCGGTTGATGGTAGGACCAAACCCGATCGATACTTTTTCGTTAAACGCATAGCTGACGGTGGGCTGAAACGTAAGGGTCGTGACTTCACTTTTGTTGGCATAGTACCGGCCAGCAAAACCGCTGCCGTAATCGGTCATCAGACCAAACGGCACGTAGAACCCCACACCGAATGCCCAATGCTCATCAATAGGCTTGACGTAGTACCCCATCGGTACCGTGGTCACTGGCACCATGTCGCCGTCTTCCTGACCGCCGAATGTACTGCGCGTATGGCTTATATCCGACTTCGCGAACAGTGTCGCGCCGCCCACGCTGACCTGCTCGCCCTTCAAGCGAGCCATACCCGCCGGATTACCGAAGACCGTGCTCGCATCTTCAGCCGCAGAAGAGCGACCGGCAAACCCGGAGCCCATCCCGCTGATGCTTTGTTCGTTGAGCGCAAAACCACTCGCCAGCACATTAGAGGAAGCAAGCACGACAGCCAGTCCAAGTGGACGCTTGAGCAATTTTCTTTTCATTATTGGAACTCTTCGTGATCACCGGAAAGAGCCGGTTAGCCGTAGTTTTGTTGGGGGGTTCAGTTCGTTTGCATCACGTAAAAAGGCCACTGTCTGGCGCGCCCAAAGGACCGGGCGACCGCCACGCAAGTAACAGAGCGGCGCTGAATCATGGCAATGCCTGCGAAGCTGAGGCGTCATGTTTAGTCATGTGACCATTTATGTCAATAGTCACTATCCAGACAAAAGCCTATACGCCACTGCTCGATGCAATGGCTAAAACTGAAAAGGTATTTTTTCGACGCTCACATGAAAGCTGCGCAGAATGCGCAGCCTGGAATTACGGCATGAGGCTGCGCAATATCAGGTTTGAGGTGAGCGTGGGTGCTGTCTCAACGAAGTCAAGATTGTATTGCAGCAGCAAAGGGTTGACGAAAGGCCGCAACGCAAAATGGATGGAGTCTACCGTCTCGTCCAATGGAGTCTTGCGTTCAAATTCGCCACTCTCGCGCCCATCACGCACGATCTGCAATACGAAGCGTTTGATCTGTGCATCGTAGACCTGTGAACTGGGCCAGCTCTCCGACGCCGAAAACGCGGCGATATCATAGAGTTTTCGGTCATTGAAGAACAGGTCGACACCTGTGGAGATCAGGGTTCTGACCAGACGCCGAAACCGCTCGGTGGACGAAATGTTCTCGACATCAATGGCCTTTTCAACGGCAGCAACAATTTCCGCCAAGCAATTGGCGCATATGGCTTCACCGATCGCCTGTTTGGAATCAAAGAATTTGTAGATGTAAGCCTTGGAAAATCCGATGGCTTTGGCCAGATCAGAAACCGTAGTTTTGCTGTAACCGTACTGGCTGAAATGTTCGTTGGCCGCCGCGACGATCTGATCTCGAATGTCATGATCGGCTGGGCCCCGAACGCCGGGCGAGGAAATAGATGGCTGGTTCATGTCCGTAGCTTACGGATCCAGGTCGCAGTTGACAACTTGTGACCGATTTTCAACATGGTTACAAGGCATTTTCACCTCTACTCCCGTTCAGTACTCAATGACGTGAACGGGGCCGTGTTCTCGCGATGCTCCTGCGGCGGTGTCAAACACAAGGTATTGCGCCCCAAACCCTTGGCTTCATAAAGAGCGGCATCCGCACGGGCAAGCAGGCTGGCCGTGGTGTCATCTTCGTTTGGCACCACGCAGCAAACACCGATACTGATGCGCAATGAGATGCTTGCCTCGCCAAACCGAGCCGGTGACTCAGCGACCGACGCGCGCAATTGGTCCAGGACTGCCACGGCGTTTTCGGGGCTGGTGCGGGGAAGCAGCACCAGAAACTCCTCGCCACCGTAACGCCCGATACTGTCGGACTCACGAATTCGCTGGGTGAGTTGATTGACGCAGTGGCAAATCACCTCATCACCCGCCAGGTGCCCATACACATCATTGATCTGCTTGAAATGGTCGATATCGACCATCGCCACTGCCAGGTAAGAAGCGTCTCGACGCGCGCGTTCCAGTTCTTTGGAAAATTGCTCGAGGACGGCTCTGCGATTGAGAATGCCGGTCAGCACGTCACGCAACGCCAGGCGCTGGAACAACGACTCACTGCGCTCTTTGGCCAGCAGCACCAGCCCGAGGGAGATCATCATCGCGGTGAACGTGCCGATGCTGACTGAGATGGTTTGCTTAAGGTTACTGACGTCATAGCGCATCTCGGCAGCCCCTCCGCCGATGATGGCGATCACCCGCATGCCCAGGCCGATCAGGCTGATGCTTGAGCCGATGATCAACAGCATGCGCGCACGCCCCTGAGCGGGTATGTAGCGACGCGTCCAATAGATGATCAGGGCGCACTGCACCATCAACACAAGCGTGGCGGCGAGCATGCGCGGCTCCAGCGTGTCGATCAGACTGACCATCAACACAAGCATCAATGCGGCAGGTGCAAATATCTGCCACCAGCAGACGCGCAACTCAACGATCCGAAATACGCTGGCCCCGTAAAAGGCCAGCGCGACCGCCAACAATGTGTTCGCAGCCCCATAGGTCAACCATAGCGGGGCGTGGCCGTACAAGGTATATCCAATATAGGCCAGGGCATGTGCCAGCAAACCAAAGCCAATGGTCAGCAAGCCGTCACGCTGGTTGAACTGGCCGACCAATATCAGACAAAACGCCATGATCGTCGCCACTAAGGCGACGCAGGCAAATAGCGTGGGGGTATGGGCAATCATGACGTCTCACCAGGCGCTGTCGGGAGCAGCTCTGGTGGAGTTTAGTTGAGTCGGCTGTCAGTTTGTCAGCCACCTGCAGCATTATCTTCGCGCCTGTCCTGACAGCATTCAGATACTCAAGAGCTCGCTGACGGGCAGCCGATTGGTGGTCTTCACCTCTCGCAGGGAGAGGTTGGAGCGAATACTTAAAACGCCAGGGAGCTTTCTCAGCACTTTTTCGACAAAGCGGCTATAGCTGTCCAGGTCCCGGGCAACTACCTCAAGCAAAAAGTCCGCCTCGCCCGTCGTGTTGTGGCAACTCAGGACCTGTGGGGCCGCCAGAATAATCTTTTCGAACGTCGCCGTGGCTTCTTCGCTGTGATCAGTGCAAGAGATCTGAACAAAGGCCTTCAGGCCTAGCCCTAGTTTTTTTCGATTGAGAATGGCTTGGTACCCCTCGATAACACCGCATTCCTCAAGCCGTCTTTGCTTGCGCCAACAGGATGCTTCACTGAGGGACAGTTGCTCGGCCAGCTTGACATTCGACAGCTTGCCGTCGCGTTGCAAACGTTCCGTTATTGCAATGTCCGCCTTATCGAGCTGCTCGATCATGAAATAACTCCTCATATTAAGGCCAAAAAACGAAGATTAATTTCAGATTTGTTGATCCGTCAATTGCAACTTGAAGGGTAATTTCAAGGCGTTCATTCATAATTGGCAATGCCTGGATCATCACGTTTCGAAGCGAACCGAGGATGACCAGCAGCCGGTTGAGTCGCACCGCCCATCCAAACATAGGTAATTTGAATGAAAGCAGTCGTCTACGAAGCCTTTGCCAAACCGCCGCGCCTGATGAACGTGGCAGATCCTTCTGCGCAACGGCATGGTGTGGTGATTCAAGTGCTTGGCACCGGCGTATGCCGCAGCGACTGGCATGGCTGGAAAGGCCATGACCCCGATATTGAACTGCCGCATGTACCCGGGCACGAGCTGGCGGGCATCGTGGCCGAGGTGGGTAACGATGTCACGCGATGGAAGGTCGGTGACCGCGTGACCGTGCCGTTCGTGGGCGGGTGTGGTGCTTGTGCCGAGTGCAACAGCGGCAATCAACAGGTGTGCCACACGCAGTTCCAGCCAGGCTTCACTCATTGGGGCTCTTTTGCCGAATACGTCGGTATCCATCAGGCCGATCTGAACCTGGTCGCGCTGCCCGAAAGCATGGATTTTGCTACCGCTGCAAGCCTGGGTTGTCGCTTTGCCACCTCGTTCCGTGCAGTGGTTGACCAAGGCAAAGTCAGCGCCGGTCAATGGGTCGCGGTTCACGGTTGCGGCGGAGTAGGTCTGTCTGCGGTGATGATCGCCCACGCCATCGGCGCGAACGTGATCGCCATCGATATTTCCCAGGATAAACTCGACCTGGCACGCGCACTCGGCGCTGTCGCCACCCTGAATGCCCAGTGCGTCGCGAACGTCACCGAAGCCGTGCTGGAAATCACCCAGGGCGGTGCCCACGTATCGCTGGACGCATTGGGTCACCCAACCACGTGTTTCAACTCCATCAACAACCTGCGCCGTCGCGGCAAGCACGTCCAGGTGGGGCTGATGCTGGCTGATCACGCCACGCCGGCAATCCCCATGAGCAAGGTTATCGCGCACGAACTTGAAATCTACGGTAGCCACGGGATGCAAGCGCATCGCTATGGGGCAATGATCGAGATGATCACCTCAGGCAAGCTGGCGCCTGAAAAACTCGTGGGTAAGACCATCAGCCTGGAGCAATCTATCGACGCGTTGACCAATATGGACCGGTTCGAGACGGCTGGGGTAACGGTCATTACCGAGTTTTAATGCAGTGGCAAGCCCGCTTGCCACAGGGAAATTGTCAGTGTCTGGCAGTTTCAATCGCGGCGTAAAAGCGTATTCGGCGCCACACCGAACGCCTTGCGAAACGCATGGCTGAAATGGGAGAAATCAGAAAACCCGAAGTCCAGCGCCGCCTCGGAGACACTGCGCACCTGGCCGCGCTCGATCGCTTCACGGCTAGCATTCAGGCGTTCCTTCCAAATCTCTGCAACGGGGGTTTTCTGGTAGCGCGCAAAGGCCCGCGTGACGGTGCGGGTGGACACATTGTGGGCCTGGGCGATGACTTCAATCGACAGGTCCGGCTCGGTCAAGTGCCGTTGAATGTACTGCATGATGCGGCCATAGAGGTCCAGTTCCTGGTGGGTAGCCTTCAGGTCCTGGAGCTCCAGGCTGATTACCAGCAGGTCGAGCAACGCCTCTGAATAACGATTGGAGATGGAATCATCCTGCAACGAAGCCGGGGCACTCGCCGCCTGGCGCAACATTTCGCGCAAAGGGATCACCCCTGGCCTGCGGTCGTCGAGGACCATCGCGGTGTATTCCGCAATACGCGGCAGGCGTTCGGTCAGCAACGCTCGGGGAATACGGACCAGGTGGTTTTCGGTACCACCGAAGCTGAATCGGAACGCTTGAGTTGCGTCATAAAGAAACAAATTGCCAACTGCCAGGCTGGCTTTTCTTGCGCCCTGTTCAATCTGGCCATGGCCATTTCGCACGAAACCCAACCATAAATCTTCGGCGGGACCACTGCGCAAATGCCGTTCGGAGCGTTCCCAATAATGCAGTGGCGATGACAGTGAACAGATGTCCAGACCGCCCAGGCTGTTGATCGCCAGCGCGCCATCGAAACTGCTCTGGGACAAGGGTTTGCTATCGGCCGCCAGGCAGTGGCGGCAGACCACTTCTTTCCAGTAATCAAAGCGACGTGGTGCAGCAACGGCAAGGGTTGAATATTGAGTGCTTGGATTCATGGCACTGGCCTCGGTACAGCAATGCAGTAAGCGCTGGAAAAAGTGTAACCGGCGTGTCAGCGCTAGCAATTAACAGGCCAAGCACAATCAGGGTCGCGCTCACGTGTGCATCGCGGCGCCCTGCCCCCTTTGCGTCACCATTAAGAGGCACAGAACCCTGGCTTTGGGGGCTGGTGCACCAACGCCGATCACCGCTGTGGCGCCCCTTGCGGCGTTGTCTTTTCCAACCAAGCGGTTGTCTCGACGAACCAAGCGGCCCCTCGCCGTCACGCCTAATTTTCTCCTCACAGCAGCCCTTCCCCGCTGATGAGGCACGCCATGCATCGAGACTATTCACAACGATTGGCTGATTCCTCCTGGCTTTTGCACAGGCGCGATCTGGCCCCCGAAGAGTCGGCTTGTTGGTTGATTGAGTGGGGGTCCATGAAGCTGCTGCACCGACGCCAGACCGCCAAGCGCGGTCAATCAAGCAAGCACTGAAGCCCAACCGTAGGCCTGAACCAAAATAACGAGGAGCTCAAGATGGAATCTGCAATCGACACACATCTCAAATGCCCACGCACTCTATCGCGCCGTGTGCCCGACGAGTATCAACCGCCGTTCCCGATGTGGGTCGCACGCGCCGACGAGCAGTTGGAACAAGTGGTGATGGCCTACCTCGGCGTGCAGTATCGAGGCGAGGCGCAGCGCGCAACGGCACTCCAGGCCATGCGGCACATCGTCGCCAGTTTCGACCTGGCCGATGGTCCACAGACCCATGATTTGACCCACCACACCGACAGCCGCGGCTTTGATAATTTGATAGTGGTCGGCTACTGGAAGAGCCCGGCGGCCCACTGCCGCTGGTTGCGCTGCGCGCCGGTGAACGATTGGTGGACGTCACAGGACAGGCTCAACGACGGCCTGGGCTATTTCCGTGAAATCAGCGCACCGCGTGCTGAGCAGTTCGAAACACTCTACGCCTTCCAGGACAACCTGCCCGGTGTCGGCGCAGTCATGGATACAACCAGCGGCGAAATCGAAGAGCACGGTTACTGGGGTTCGATGCGCGACCGTTTCCCCATCTCGCAAACGGACTGGATGAAGCCAACGAGCGAGCTGCAAGTGATCGCCGGTGATCCTGCCAAAGGCGGACGGGTCGTGGTGCTGGGGCATGACAACCTCACCCTGATTCGTTCCGGCCAGGACTGGGCCGACGCCGAGGCGCACGAGCGCTCACTGTACCTCGACGAGATCCTGCCGACGTTGCAGGACGGCATGGACTTCCTGCGTGACAACGGCCAAGCGCTGGGCTGCTACAGCAACCGGTTCGTGCGCAATATCGACCTGGACGGCAACTTTCTCGACGTCAGCTACAACATCGGTCACTGGCGCTCGGTGGAGAAGCTCGAACGCTGGGCCGAATCCCACCCCACCCACCTGCGTATCTTCGTGACGTTCTTCCGCGTGGCCGCGGGCTTGCAGAAGTTGCGGCTGTACCACGAAGTGTCGGTATCGGACGCCAAAAGCCAGATTTTCGAGTACATCAACTGCCACCCGCACACCGGAATGCTACGCGATGCTGCTGTCGCGCAAGGAGAGCGACCATGAAACTGAGTCGACTCGTACTTGTGCTGGGGATGTTGCCGTTTGCAAAAAGCCAGGCCCTTGAAGTATCGCCGGGGGATTTCGAACCGCTGCCCGCAGGGGCCGATGCCGTGCTGTTTTACTACCAACACGCCGACAGGTCCGATCTTTATCGCAACGGCCATCGAACCTCCGACAACGCCAAGCTCAGCTCCGACGTGGGCATCCTGCGTTATATCCATGCCATAGGGATTTCCGAGAACCTTTCATGGGAACCGCAGATTCTGCTGCCGTTCGGCTATATGAACGCCTCGGGCGATGTCGGCGCGCTGGGCCACACCCATGGCGTGGGTGACCCGATCATCACCGCCCCTCTGAAGTGGACATTACCTACCGCAAACAAAGATGTGTTTGCCATCGCCCCTTACCTCTACATCCCCGTCGGCAGCTACAACAAAAACGATGGCTTGAACCTGGGCGAGAACCGCTGGCGGGCGACGTTACAAGCGGCCTATATCCACCACTTCTCCGCTCAGTGGGCGCTGGACACCGTCGCCGACGTGTCCTGGGTCTCGGCCAATAACGACTTCGGCGCCACCCGCGCAAAACTCGAAGAAAACACGCGCTACGAGTACCAGGCGGCCGTGCGCTACAACTGGACACCAAGCACCACATTCGCACTCGGCGGGGGTTACGTCAGCGGGGCCGCGACCACCGTGGACGGTGTTGACCAGCACGATGGTGTCTCGACCTCCTACGCCCGCTTCACGGTCACTCATTTCATCGACCCAACCCTGCAGATCCAGGCCCAGCTGGGCAAGGACATCGAGGTTGAGCAAGGCTTCAAGGAAGGCGCGCGCTTGAATCTGCGCGTGTTGAAAGTGTTCTGAGTCCCGATGTCTTTCTCAGCCAAATGAGTGTCCTGCTCAACCATGCGCATACGGCAATAGATGCCTAATTTGGTCGCTATTGCTACCCGGACTGAACTGATAAAAGACAGGAAAATCATGGCCATTATTCGTCCCACACTTGATCAACTGCTAGCCATCGCGGCGCAGTTGAACATGCAGCTGACCCACGAGCAGGCGGCGTCCTACCTGGAGCTGATGCAATCGAGTTTCGATGCATACGACCTGGTCGACGAGCTGTGTGATTTCGTGCCCCCCATCCGTTACGACCGCAGTGCGGGCTATCGTCCCTCGAACAGGGAGAACCCGCTCAATGCCTGGTATTACCGCACCGAAGTCAATGGCGCCCGCGACGGCCTGCTGGCGGGCAAAACCGTCGCGCTCAAAGACAACGTCTCCTTGGCCGGCGTGCCCATGATGAACGGCGCCGCACCGCTGGAAGGTTTTGTGCCGGGTTTTGATGCCACCGTGGTCACGCGTTTGCTCAATGCCGGCGCAACCATCCTCGGCAAAGCCACGTGCGAGCACTACTGCCTGTCAGGCGGCAGCCACACTTCCGACCCCGCCCCGGTGCACAACCCCTACCGCCACGGTTATGCCGCGGGCGGCTCGTCGTCGGGTAGTGCCGCACTGGTCGCCGCCGGCGAAGTGGACATCGCCGTAGGCGGTGATCAGGGCGGCTCCATACGCATCCCATCGGCGTTCTGCGGGACCTACGGCATGAAGCCGACCCATGGCTTGGTGCCCTACACCGGCATCATGGCGATTGAAGCCACCATCGATCATGTCGGCCCCATCACCGCCAACGTGCGCGACAACGCGCTGATGTTGCAGGCCATGGCCGGTTCGGATGGTCTCGACCCGCGCCAGGCGGCGCCTCAGGTCGATGACTATTGCAGCTACCTGGGACGGGGGGTGAGCGGACTCAGAATCGGTGTGCTGCAGGAGGGATTCGCGCTGGCCAACCAGGATGCCCGTGTGGCGGACAAGGTGCGTGAGGCTATCGCCCGCCTTGAGGCGTTGGGTGCGCATATCGAGCCGGTATCCATTCCCGAACACGACTTGGCCGGGGCGCTGTGGCACCCCATCGGTTGCGAAGGCTTGACCATGCAAATGATGCATGGCAACGGCGCGGGCTTTAACTGGAAAGGCCTGTACGACGTCGGCCTGCTGGACAAACAAGCCGGTTGGCGCGAGCAGGCCGACCAATTGTCCGCATCGCTCAAGCTGTGCATGTTCGTCGGCCAATACGGACTGAACCACTACAACGGGCGTTACTACGCCAAGGCACAAAACCTCGCCCGCTTCGCCCGACAAAGCTATGACAAGGCACTGCAAACCTATGACCTGCTGGTGATGCCAACCACCCCCATCACGGCCCAACCCCACCCGGCCGCAGGTTGTTCGATCAGCGAATACGTGGCGCGGGCACTGGAAATGATCGGCAACACAGCGCCACAAGACATCACCGGGCATCCGGCCATGTCGATCCCTTGCGGCCTGGTAGACGGCCTGCCCGTGGGGTTGATGCTGGTCGCCAAACACTATGCCGAAGGCACGATTTACCAAGCGGCGGCGGCATTTGAGGCCTCGGCGGACTGGCGCACGCTCTGAGTGGCTTACCTGAAAAACAATAACAAAGACCGGCACGTTTCAATCACACCACAACCGCGTTGACTGATAGGAGATACCCCATGAGTGCATCCACTTCTACGCCTGCGAGCACTTCAACCCCCGGTGAACGGGCCTGGGCATTGTTTCAAGTGCTCAAGAGCAAGGAACTCATCCCGCAGGGCTACGTCGAGCAGCTCACGCAACTGATGGAACACGGCTGGAGCCCTCAAAACGGCGCCCGCGTGGTCGCCAAGGCCTGGGTCGATCCGCAGTTCCGGGCGCAGTTGCTCAAGGACGGCACCGCTGCATGCGCCCAGTTCGGCTATACCGGCCCGCAGGGCGAATACATCGTCGCCCTGGAAGATACGCCTGAGGTTAAGAACGTCATTGTCTGCAGCCTGTGCTCCTGCACCAATTGGCCTGTGCTCGGCCTGCCACCTGAGTGGTACAAGGGCTTCGAGTTCCGTGCGCGCCTGGTCCGGGAGGGCCGCACCGTACTGCGCGAACTGGGCACCGAGTTGCCCAGTGACGTGGTGGTCAAGGTTTGGGATACCAGCGCCGAAACCCGCTATCTGGTGTTGCCGCTAAGGCCTGAAGGCTGCGAGCACATGAGTGAGGAGCAGCTTCAGACGCTGGTGACCAAAGACGTGCTGATCGGCGTCGCCCTGCCCCGCGCTGACTGAAAAACAGCGCATCTTCGTTCAATTCCCGGAGTTTCTATTATGGATGGCTTTCACGATCTCGGCGGTTTCCAAGGCTTTGGCACAGTCCCTCACACCATCAACAGCCTGAGTTACAAACAGGTGTTCAAGCAGGACTGGGAGCACCTGGCCTACAGCTTGATGTTTATCGGTGCCGATCACTTGAAAAAGTTCAGCGTGGACGAAGTGCGTCACGCCGTCGAACGCCTGGATGTTCGCCAACATGTCGGCACCCAGTACTACGAACGCTACGTTATCGCGACCGCCACCCTGCTGGTCGAAACCGGTGTCATCACCCAGGCTGAACTCGACCAGGCGCTGGGTTCGCACTTCAAGCTGGCGAACCCGGCGCACGCTCAAGGTCGAGCGGCGATCACCGGTCGCGCCCCCTTTGAGGTCGGCGACCGAGTGGTGGTGCGGGACGAATACGTGGCCGGGCATATCCGCATGCCGGCCTACGTGCGCGGCAAGCAAGGCGTGGTATTGCATCGCACATCAGAAAAATGGCCATTCCCGGACGCCATTGGCCATGGCGATACGAGCGCGGCGCATCAGCCCACCTACCATGTCGAGTTCCACACCAAAGACCTGTGGGGCGATGCGGCAGACGAAGGCTTCGTGGTGGTCGACCTGTTCGAAAGCTACCTGGACCACGCCCAGGGCAATCGAGCGGTGAACGTATGATGGACGGCGCCCAGGCGGGCCGACTGCCGGTGACCGTGCTTTCCGGCTTCCTCGGCGCCGGCAAGACCACCCTGCTCAACCATATCCTGCGCAATCGCGAAGGGCTGCGGGTAGCGGTCATCGTTAATGACATGAGCGAGGTCAACATCGATGCCGCAGAGGTGCAGCGCGATGTGTCGCTGCACCGTGGCCGGGATGAATTGATCGAGATGAGCAATGGCTGTATCTGCTGCACGCTGCGCGCTGATTTGCTGGAGCAGATCAGTGCCCTGGCACGTCAGCAGCGCTTCGATTACCTGCTGATCGAGTCCACGGGGATTTCCGAACCGATGCCGGTCGCAGAGACATTCGCCTTCCTTGACGCCCAGGGTTTCAGCCTCAGCGAACTGGCGCGGCTCGATACCTTGGTGACAGTGGTCGATGCCAGCCGTTTCCAGGCGCTGCTGGAGTCACCGGATACCGTGGCCCGCGATGACGCACAGCAAGACGCCCCCCAACGCCATCTGGCCGATCTTCTGATTGAGCAGGTGGAGTACGCCAACGTCATTCTTGTCAACAAGCTGGACTTGATCGACGAGGCCGGTTACCAGGCGTTGCACGCAATCCTCACCGGTCTCAACCCCAGTGCGCGGATCGTGCCGATGGCCCACGGCAACGTTGAGCTGCCCGCCATCCTCGGTACGCACCTGTTTGATTTACCCAGCCTTGCGGCGTCGCCGGGCTGGATGAAAAGCATGGAGGCCAGCGATGCACCCGCCTCCGAATCAGACACCTATGGCGTGACTTCCTGGGTGTACCGCGAACGAGCGCCCTTTCACCCACAGCGCTTGCTCGACTTTCTCGAGCGCCCCTGGCGCAACGGGCAGTTATTGCGCAGCAAAGGTTACTTCTGGCTCGCCAGCCGACACCTGGAAACCGGCCTGCTGGTACAAAGCGGCAAACAGTTCCAATGGGATTACGTAGGGCACTGGTGGAACTTCATCGAGCAGCCGCAATGGCCACGGGATGAATATCGGTTGCACAGGATCATGGCCAAGTGGGACAGCGTTGTCGGCGACTGCCGGCAGGAGTTGGTCTTTATTGGCCAGAACCTGGACACCCACGCGTTGCAGCGCGAGCTCGACAATTGCCTGCTGAGTGCTCGGGAAATTGCCGACGGCCCCTCGGCCTGGCAAGCCCTGCCGGGGGCGCAAGCTTTTGACGCTCGGGCCTTATCAGCACGCCCTACGTCCCGCCTTGCAAGCTGACCCCATTTGACCGTGAAAGAGGTGTTCCATGCTTTTTTTTAGCCGAACCACCCGCTGGGTTCTGGCGTCACTCGCAGACAGGCTGGAGCAGCCTGACAAGGCGAGCACGCCTTTATCATCAAGCAACCCCTTGTTGCGCCCCATCCTGGCAAGCGTCGAGCACCTGCTGCAAGAGCGACGGGACCTCAAGGAGCAGGCCCGGGCGCAGACCTTGCAAATCAGTCAACTGGAGGAGCGCCTTGCTGGTAGCGACAAGGCATTGCGCCAAGCGCAGGCGCATTGGGCGCTGATAAGCCACGGCGCAGGCGAACGGTTTTGGTCATTGGAGCTGAATGGGGCTGGTGCACCTGCGCCGGAATCTGCGCTGACGTGGACGGGCGAAGGCCCAGATCAACTGGGGAGTTGGGGCGAACGGTTGCATCCGGCTGACCGGCAACCGCACTTGGAGGCGCTCGCCAGGCACCTGGCCGATCGCAGCGAACGCACCCCCTTTACGCTGCTCGCGAGGATGAAGCCTGCAACAGGTGGTGACTATCGCTGGTGCAGGATCAGCGGTGCTTCAAGACGCGACGCGCAAGGCGTGGCGCTGGCCATCGGCGGAAGCGTGCGTGACGTGCATGAAGAGCACCTGCACAACGAAGCGCTCGAACTGGCCGCCACACGTTTCGATATCTCCCGGGAAATGCTGCATGACGGGCTCTGGGATATCGAGGTGGTGGCCGGCGACCCGGCGAACCCGAAAAACACCATTTGGTGGTCTTCACAAATGCGCCGGTTACTGGGGTGCAACACCGTTGAGGAGTTTCCTAACACCCTGGAGAGCTGGACCTCGCGCTTGCATCCCGACGACAGCGCACGGGCCATTGCGGCGTTTGTGGCACACGTCGACGACCGCAGCGGTAAAACGCCGTTCGATGTGGACTATCGACTCAAGCACAAAAATGGCACTTACCGCTGGTTTCGCGGCCGTGGGCAAACGCGCCGTGCCCAGGACGGGTCCCCGCAACGGGTGGTGGGCGCCATCACCGATATCCATGCCCACCATGAAGAAAGCACGATGCGCGAGGCGCAGGCACAGCAGCATCGGGTGATGCAGGAAACCCTCAGCAAGCTGACGCAGATCGTCTCCACCATCCAGGGCATTGCCAGCCAGACCAACCTGTTGGCGTTGAACGCCGCCATCGAGGCCGCACGGGCCGGCGACGCCGGGCGCGGGTTTGCGGTGGTCGCAGATGAAGTACGCAAACTGGCCACCCGGACCAGCCAGGCGACCCAGCAAGCGGCCGAAATGATGGACAGCTAGCCACACCCGGACACCTGCGCGATGGGCGCGGGTGCAGAGCATATTTCAACAAAAACAATCAGGTATGTTATGCGCGATTACGACTCAGCAGTGACCTCCTTCGACTATCTGCAACTGGCCGCCCAGGACTTGCACGGCGAGCTGGATGCCTTGAACGCGTGCATCGAATGCTGCGACCGGCACGCCCACGGGGATGCCGTGGCGTTGTACTGCGAAACCCGGGACGGCCGTGCCACGCACCACACCTTCAGCGAGCTGCAGGTACACGCTGCGCGCTTTGGCAATTTTCTGCGGGAGCAAGGGGTGCGCCCGGGAGACCGTGTCGCGGGCCTGATGCCACGCACGGTTGAACTGTTGATTGCCATTCTGGGCACCTGGCGCATCGGGGCGGTCTACCAGCCGCTCTTTACCGCCTTCGGTCCCAAGGCCATCGAGCAGCGATTGGGCTGCTCCGAGGCGCGCTGGATAGTGACCGACGCCCAAAACCGCCCCAAGCTGGACGACGTCACTGACTGCCCGTCCATCATCGTGACCGACGGTGCGCCGCAGCGCCCCGGCGACTACGACTTCTGGAGCGCATTGGAGCGCCAACCAGCGGATTGCGCGCCTGAGTTGCTGGACGCCAACGCTCCTTTCCTGCTGATGTGCACCTCGGGCACTACTGGGCCGGCCAAGCCGCTGGAGGTGCCTTTAAGCGCCATCCTGGCGTTCAAGGGCTATATGCGCGACGCCATCGACCTGCGCGAGGACGACCGTTTTTGGAACCTCGCCGACCCGGGCTGGGCGTACGGCCTTTATTACGCAGTGACCGGGCCACTGGCGTGCGGCCGGGCCACCCTCTTCTATGATGGCCCGTTCAGTGTCGAAAGTACCTGCCGAGTCATCGACAAGTATGCGATCAGCAACCTGGCCGGTTCGCCGACAGCGTATCGCCTGCTGATCGCTGCGCAGGCCGAGTTCGCCGACGCGGTGCGCGGCCATCTGCGTGTCGTCAGCAGCGCCGGCGAGCCGCTCAACCCGCAAGTCATTCGTTGGTTTAGCGAACAGCTCGGCGTGGTCATTCATGATCATTACGGCCAAACCGAGATCGGCATGGTGCTGTGCAACCACCACGGGCTAAGCCATGCGATACGCGAGGGCTCAGCCGGTTATGCGGTGCCGGGGTACCGGATTGTCGTGCTCGATGATGCCCATCGGGAGTTACCGACGGGTCAGCCGGGCGTGCTGGCGGTGGATCGTGAGCGCTCGCCCCTGTGCTGGTTCAATGGCTACTACGGCATGCCCACCAAGGCGTTTGTCGACCGCTATTATTTGAGCGGCGATATCGTCGAGCTTAATGACGACCGCAGTATCAGTTTTGTCGGCCGCAACGACGACGTGATCACCACGTCCGGCTATCGCGTCGGACCTTTCGATGTCGAAAGTGCGCTGATCGAACACCCTGCAGTCGTCGAAGCCGCGGTGATCGGCAAGCCCGACCCGCAACGCACCGAACTCATCAAGGCGTTTGTCATGCTCAACTGTCAGTACCAGCCCAGCGCCGAACTGGCGGAGGTCCTGCGTCTGCATGTCCGACAGCGCCTGGCCGCACATGCGTACCCCCGGGAAATCGAGTTCGTCGAACAGCTGCCCAAGACCCCCAGTGGCAAGTTGCAGCGGTTCATTCTGCGCAATCAGGAAATAGCCAAACAGCAGGCACTCGACACATGACCAATGGGCGGATGGTGCCTGTGCTGAGCCGATCGGAGTTTCAGCGCAGAGCCCTGGAGTTGTTCAAGGAGCGTAGTTTCAGTCAGGTCAGCATGCGTGAACTGGCGTCGCATGTCGGCATCAGCCCGGGAGCGATTTATCACCATGTAGAGAGCAAGGAGGCAATGCTGTTTGAATGGCTGATGGAGCTGTACCAGGCGTTGCTGTCCCTTGTCGAGCTGGTCAAAACGCGAAGATTGACGCCCGCACAACGTCTGACGAAGCTGATCGAAGGTCATCTTCAACTGCATGAACACATGACCGGGCACTTCACGTTGGCAGTCAGGGATGCCCATTGTCTGGGCGCCCCGATGCAGGCAAGCGTCGAGCGGTTGAGGCTGGCCTATGAGGCAGAATTCATGAAATTGGTCGGCCAGCTAGGCCATCAGCCCGGCGGGCCGTTGCGCGAGGGAGCGCTCGTAGCCATTTTGCCGATGCTCAACAGCCTGCCTGCATGGTTAAGCCCCATGATTGACAACGCTCAGCGTCGCGTTATTACAAAGACCATCGCCGATGCGGTAGTACGAGCAATAAACGCTCTTCCTTGAGCGCCCCTCGCCAGCGGTGAAATCAGTAGCCAAACAGCGACTTGCTCTCCAGATACTCGTCAAACCCGGACTCCCCCCACTCGCGGCCGTTGCCCGACTGTTTGTAGCCGCCAAACGGCGCGGCCTGGTCGGCGCGGGCGCCGTTGAGGTGGACCATGCCGGTGCGCAGTTGCCGGGCGACCTGGCGGCTGCGTTCAAGGTCGGCCGAGGTGACGTAACCGGACAAGCCGTAGGGGCTGTCGTTCGCGATGGCGATTGCCTCGGCTTCGCTGTCATACGGGATGATCGCCAAGACCGGGCCAAAGATTTCTTCGCGTGCCACCAGCATATCCGGTGTGACGTCGGCAAATAGCGTCGGTCGCCCATAGTAACCACGCTCAACGCCTGCTGGCCGCCCCAGCCCACCGGCGATCAACCGCGAACCTTCGGCGATGGCCTGGGCGATCATGTCTTGTACCCGCTCCCACTGCATGGCGTTGGCTAGAGGGCCGATGGCGGTGATGGGGTTGCTGTCGTCGTAGCACACCTGCGCAAGTACTTGCCGGGCGATCTCAATCACCGCCGGTTGCTGCGCACGCGGTACCAACAGCCGCGTCGGGGCATTGCACGATTGGCCGCTGTTGCGCATACAGCCCAACACCCCATGGCGTACCGCGCTGGGCAGGTCGGCATCGTCGAGCAGGATATTCGCGGATTTGCCACCCAGTTCCTGGGACACACGCTTGACCGTATCCGCCGCCGCCTTGGCCACTGCAACGCCGGCACGGGTTGAGCCGGTAAAAGACACCATGTCCACCTCGGCATGGCGCGCCAACGCGGCACCCACCCCTGGGCCGTCGCCGTTGACCAGGTTGAACACCCCCGCTGGCACCTCGGCCTCATGCAGCACCTGGGCAATGATCCGGGCTGACAACGGCGCCCGCTCACTGGGTTTGAGCACCACGGTGCAGCCCACGGCCAGCGCGGGGGCGAGTTTGCAGGTGAGTTGATTAAGCGGCCAGTTCCAGGGCGTGATCAGGGCGCACACGCCAATCGGCTCGCGCACCACCAACGTATTGCCCACCCGACGCTCGAAGCGGTACTCGCGCAACACATTCAACGCCTGCACCAGATGGCCCAGGCCTGCCGGCACATGGGCGCTGCGGGCCAGGGACAGCGGCGCGCCCATTTCCAGGTGAACCGCTTCGATCAGCGCTTCGCTGTGGCGCTGGTAGGCCTGGATTATGCGTTGCAGCAGCTCGATACGCGCCTCCAGCGAACTGGCGGCGAACCCCGCAAACGCTTGCCTGGCCGCGCCGACTGCGCGGTCCACATCGTGGCTGTCGCCAAGGATGATGCGCGCAACCGCCTGCTCGGTGGACGGGTTGACCACGGTTTCAACGGCCGTGCCGTGGGGCTTGACCCAGGCACCGTCAATGTAGAACTCAAACAGATCGGACATACCTTGGGCTCCCTTCAGGCGACGTGTTTCAGGGCGCTCGCCAGGGTGTCGAACACCTGGGCGATCTCCTGCGGGCTGATGACCAGCGGCGGCGAAATCACAATGGTGTCACCCGAGCCGCGCACCAGCACGCCGTTGTCGAAGCACCACTGCGCAACCTCACTGCCACGCGCGCCGGGGAAACCTGGGCGCGGCTCGAGTTCCACCGCGCAAAGCAGACCGATCGCGCGGACGTCCAGCACCGCGCCGACACCTTGCAGCGCGAGTGCGGTCGACTGCCACAGCCCACTCACCGCGTTGACGTGCTGGTTGATGCCCAATTCACGATGCACCTCCAGGGTCGCCAACCCGGCCGCACACGCCAATGGGTGCGCTGAATAGGTGTAGCCGTGCATCAGTTCGATGACATTCTGTGGGCCGGCCATGAACGCTTCATACACCGCGCCACTGACCAGCACGCCGCCCATGGGCACGGCGCCGTTGGTCAGGCCCTTGGCGGTGGTGATCAGGTCCGGCAGCACGCCAAAGGCTTGCGCGGCAAAGGGCGCGCCGACGCGGCCAAAACCGGTGATTACCTCGTCGAAAATCAACAGCACGCCATGCCGTGTGCAAATCTCGCGCAAGCGTTGCAAATAGCCTTGGGGCGGCGCATAAACCCCGCCGGAGCCGGTCACCGGCTCGACAATCACCGCAGCCACGGTACTCGGGTCCTGGATATCCAGCAGTTGTGTCAGCGCATCAGCGTAACTGGCGCCCTGCTGCGGCTGCCCGGCGCTGAAACGCATGCTTGCGTCATAGGGCAATGGCAGGTGCGAGACCTCCCCCAGCAGTGGGCCAAAGTCACGTTTCTGGCGGCCGATACCGGATACCGACAGCCCACCGAAGCCCATGCCATGGTAGCCCTTGGCACGCCCGATAAATTTGGTCCGACGGCAATCACCACGCGCCTGGTGATACGCCCGCGCGATCTTCAGCGCGGTATCCACCGCTTCAGAGCCGGAGTTGGTGAAGAACACCTGCTCCATACCGGCGGGGCTGATGTCGATCAGGCGCTCGGCCATTTCCAAGGCCTGGGGGTGGCTCATCTTGAACGACGAGACAAAGTCCAGGCGCCCCGCCGCTTCGCGAATGGCTTCGACGATTTTCGGCTGGCCATGCCCGGCATTCACGCACCATAGCCCCGCCATTGCGTCGAGTACGCGGCGCCCATCGGTGGTGGTGTAGTACATACCGTCGGCGCTGGCGAACATCATCGGTTGTTGTTGGAACTGGCGCATCGGGGTAAATGGCGCCCAGAACGCGCCGCGCGCGGAAACTGAAGGGTTGGAAAGATCGTTCATGGCGACTCCTGCAAAGCGAGGGTTGGATGGCCGGTCAGCGTCGGGCGCTGCAACGGGCCTGCGTTTACGTTGACGCTGCGGTCCAGGTACAAGGTGCCGTGTTCGATACGGCAGGTGACCCGATCACAAAACGCCGTTTCGACAAACTGCCAGGTCATGCTCAACACCCGGTCTTCGGTCCAGCGCGCCTGCGCCACCACCGGGGTGAGGGCCGGCTGGTATTGGTGATGCAGATAGTGGCCGGTCATGCTGGTCTGGGTTTCGATGCCGGCGCTCAGCCCGGCCCGGATGCAATGGGTGCCACGGGGGTCGGTGAGGTAAAAGTCACAATGCTCAGGCCCGAACTCCAGCCGCACTTCGCTGACCTGGTCTTCGTTGGCCTGCATGGCAAACGTCGCGCTGAATTCAGCCTGACGCGGCGAGCTGGCGGCGCCAGACATGACCGGCCGTTGTTGATGGGCCAGCAGCGCCGCCAGCGCGGCATCCGCCGAGCCTTCGCTGGGTACGTCCAGCGCCGGCAAAAGATGCTCCCAGAGCAGGCTGTGCAAGCGCCGCTCGCCCAGGGCAAGGCCTGCGGTAAACGCAATCACCGCGTTATGGCGCGGTAACACAATGCACTGCTGGCCAAACACGCCGGAGGCGTAATACCCACCGTGCTGGGTCATCCACCACTGGTAGCCGTAGCCTTCGCGGCGCGTGACAGCCGCGTCGCTCGACTCGTCGCGGCTCAGGTAGCGCTTGCCATCGAAGGCACCCATCCAAACATCATCGACGTGCCCACGGGTCGCTTCGGCTACCCATTCGCGCGATAGCAATTGCTGCCCCTGCCAATTGCCCTGTTGCAAGTGCAACACGCCGAATTTGAGCAAGTCTTCGGTGCGGCAACTGAGGCCATTGCCACCGGTGTTGAAACCGCCAGGAGCCAGGTCCCACTCGATGGGGCCCATGCCCATGGGTTGGAAGATACGTGCGTCGCACAGCTCGAACGCCGTCTGGCCGCTGACCACGCTGACAATCGCCGAGAGCATGAAGCTCGACGCACTGCTATAGATAAACCGGTGCCCTGGCGGGTCTTCGACCGGCTCATTGAGGAACAACCGTACCCAACTGTCACTGCGCCCGCGCCAGGCGCCACCAGAAATGCCCTGGCGATGGCCGGTGCGCATGGTCAGCAGATCCCGCACGGTCATGGCCGCCAGGTTGGCGCTGATGGATGCCGGGCAATCGGCGGCAAAAAAATCCACTACCTTGGCGTCCAGCGACAGCACGCCGTCATCCACCAACAGCCCGACGGCCATGGACACCCAGCTTTTGGTCGCCGAATGCTGGACATGCAGGCGTTCGGCGCAATAAGGCGCCCAAAACGCTTCAGCTACCACCGCGCCATCGCGGTACAGCATGAAGCTGTGCAACTCCAGGTCCGCAGCGTTCACCGCTTCGATGAAATCACTTACGCCACGCGCCGATACGCGTTGTTGACTGGGCAGTGCCCGCCGCAACGGCAAACTCGTCATCTGATCTATCCCCTCATTTCCACTGCTTGGGCGTGCAACAGGCTGTTCCTGTTGCACGCCATTACCGCTACCAGAGCGCCACGGTGTAGCCCAGGATCACTCTGTTTTCGTTGGTGTCACGGGCGAAGTTGCTCGTCGCGCTGGCGTTCTGCCAACGCAGCGAAACATCCTTGAACGTGCCGCTCTGCACCACATAGCCGAGGCTCAAGTCCCTCTCCCACTCGCGCCCTTCGCCGTTGAAGCCGATGACCTTGGCGTTGTCGCCCTTGGCATAACGCGTCGAGAACAGCAGGCCCGGAATGCCCAGCGAGGCGAAGTCATAGTCATAGCGGGCATGCCACACGCGCTCGCCCGTCTGGGAGAAGTTGGCCAGTTGATACTCGGTGAACAGGTAGGTGTTGGTGCCGTCCACATAGGTGAACGGTGTCGAGCCGTACTGTTCCTGGTAACCGCCGCTGAGGTTGTGGCCGTAGAGGCCATAGCCGATGCGCGTGCTCAACGCCCGGTTGTCCACCTTGCCGGCCAGGCCTGCAGCGTCTTCACTGGCGCTGAAGTAGCGGATATCGGTCTTGAACGTGCCCGGGCCCCACTTGAAGCTGTTTTTCAAGCCCAGGTAATGCTGTTGGTACAGGCTTTCCAGTTGCGCGAACTGATAGGTCACAAAGGTCGTCGGCGTGAGTGCGTACTCGCCGCCGGCGTAGCGGAACTCATCGCTCTTGGCGCTGCTTTTGTAGGCGCCGTACTGGCTGGTAAGCCCCATATCCTCGTAATGGGTTGAGTCGCGCTGCTTGACCTGGTCCAGTTGGCCCGCGCTCAGTGTCAGCTTGTCGATGTCCTTGGAGGTCACTGCGGTACCGCTGAAACTCTGCGGGAACAGGCGGCTCAGGTTCGGTTGCAGCGTCGGCAGGTCAGGCACCATGTAACCCACGCGCAACTCGCTTTTGGCCAGGCGCGCCTTGCCGGTGAGGCCCAGTTTTGAGTAGTTGTCATGGGCGCGGCGGGCGTAGCTGGGGGAGCCTGGCTCGGCCATGCTGGAGCGTGCCAGCAGCCCGGTGCCGGAGTTGTCCGGGCTCGAATCGAGCTTGATGCCCAACATACCCACCGCGTCCAGGCCAAAACCCACGGTACCGTCGGTAAAGCCCGACTCGATCTTGAGGATAAAACCCTGCGCCCATTCGGCACGCTTGTTCTGCCCGCTGGACTCGCGGTAGTCGCGGTTGAAGTAGTAGTTCTTCAACTCCAGCGCCGCTTTGCTGTCGGCGACGAAGTCGGCCTGGGCAAACAAGGGCATGAAACCGGCGCCCATGACGCTGGCACTGGCGACAACTTTGTTGATGCGGTTATTCATGTGTAGGTTCCTGGCAGACAGGTTGAGTGGGGTTGTTTTTGTTTTCTTCGGCCATGGCTTCGCCCGCTTCGCAAATCGTCGATTTGCGAAGGGTTGGGTTTAATGCCGTGGCCTGGGGTGCAGCAGTACCTAAATCACGCTGGCACGGAGGCGGTAACTGCCGTCCGCACGTTTCTCCAAGGGGCTGGCCGCGGCGAGTAGCCGACGGGTGTAAGGGTGTTGTGGGGCGTCGAAAATCGTGTCACGCGGGCCCATTTCGACCACCTCGCCCTGGTTCATCACCGCCACACGGTGGGCGATGCGTTCCACCGCCGAAAGATCGTGGGAAATGAACAGGCAGGCAAAGCCGTATTGGCGTTGCAAGCGCTCGAACAGTTCGAGGATCTGCTTCTGGATGGTCATGTCCAGTGCCGAAATCGGCTCGTCGGCAATCACCAGCTTGGGCCGGCGCACCAACGCCCGGCCAATCGCCACGCGCTGGCGCTGACCACCGGAAAGTTGGTGGGCAAAACGCTCGCGAAACTGTTCGGGCAAGCCCACATCGACCAGGGTGTCGGTGACCCGCTGGCGCTTTTGCGCAGCCGTCAGGGCGGGTTCATGGCGCAGCGGTTCGGCGAGGATCTGGCCCACAGTCATGCGCGGGTCGAGGGACGAATACGGGTCCTGGAAGATCATCTGGCATTGCAGGCGATGTGCCCGATTGGCGGCCTTGAGGATATCCACGCCCTGGAACAGGATTGCCCCGGCACAGGGGTTGACCAAGCCGACGACCGCACGCCCGAGGGTGGTCTTGCCCGAACCGCTGCCACCGACCAGGGCCAGGGTCTCGCCCGGCGCGATACTCAGGTTCACCGAGTGCACCACGCGCTTGGGCACGCTACGCCCCCAGAAGCTGCGCGGCCCCGGGTGTTCGATACACACATCCCGGACCTGCAACAACGCGCTGTCGGCCGCCGGCACGGGCACCAGTTCCCCGCGCCGTGGCAGCGCTTCGAGCAATTGCCGGGTGTATTCGGCCTTGGGGGCAAAGAGGATGTCTTCGATACGGCCCTGCTCTACCGCCTTGCCCGAGCGCATCACCACGACTTTGTGGGCATAACGCGCGACCAAAGACAGGTCGTGGCTGATAAACAGAATCGCGGTACCCTGCTCGCGGGTCAGTTCCAGCATTAACTCGATCACGTCCAGTTGCGCCAGGCAATCCAGGGCCGTGGTGGGTTCGTCGGCAATCAGCAGCGCCGGACGCAGCAGCATCACCGAGGCCAGCATGATGCGTTGGCGCATGCCACCGGAGAATTGGTGCGGGTAGGACGCCAGACACTTTTCGGCGCCCTTGATGCCGATGCGTTGCAGCATGGCGATGCAGCGCTCACGGATCGTCGCCGCATCCAGCGTGGTATGCAGTTTGAGTGCCTCGCTCATCTGCCGGCCAATGGTCAGCGCGGGGTTGAGCGAGACCATCGGCTCCTGGAACACCATGCCGATCCGTGCGCCACGCACTTCACGCATGGCCTTGGCATTGCTGCTGTCCAGGGCCTGGCCCTGGAAGATGATGCGCCCACCGCACACCTGCATCGGTGCTGGCAGCAAACCAATGGCAGCGCGCGCGGCCATGGTCTTGCCGCTGCCCGACTCGCCCACCAGTGCGACGATCTCGCCGGGGGCCATGGTGAAGCTGAAGTCATCGACGGCCAGCGGACCGTCCACGCCGACGCGAATCTGTAGGTTTTCAACGGCCAGTAAAGGCACTGGAGCGCTCATGCTCATTTCCTCATGCGCGGGTCGAGACGATCACGCAAGGCATCGCCGAACAGATTGATAGCCAGCAACGTCAGGCTGATAAAGATGCCCGGGAAGATCCCCAGCCACGGCGCCGTCGAGATATAAGTGCGGCTGGCCGAGAGCATGCTGCCCCAGGTGGCGGCCGGCGGTGGAACCCCAAGACCGAGGAAACTCAGCGCACTCTCCGAGAGCAACGCCCAGCCAAACATGCTGGTGGCCAAGACACACAGCGGCGCCAGGCAGTTGGGGGTGATGTGACGGAACATGGTGTACAGCTCGGAGTTGCCGATCACCCGCGAGGCCTCGATGAACTCCAACTCACGCAGCGACAGCACGCTGCCACGTACCACCCGCACCACCGAAGGGGTGTAGGCGATACCCAGGGCGAGCACGATGCCGTACTGGCTGGCGCCGACAATTGCCATGATGCCCAGGGCCATAAGGATGCCGGGGAATGCCAGCAACGCATCGTTGAGCATCATCAGCACCCGGTCGGTCCAGCCGCGCAGGTAACCGGCGAGCATGCCGATCAGCGTGCCGCAGATCACCGCTACGCTGACCGAGAGCAGGCTGATCCACAGGCTGGTACGCGCACCAATGATCAGGCGGCTGAACACATCGCGGCCAAATTCGTCGGTACCCAGCCAGTGCACGGCGCTCGGTGCGTGCAGGCGTGAGAGCAGGTCCAATTTGAGCGGGTCATAAGGTGTCCACACCACGCCGAGCAATGCCAGCAACACCAGTGCCGCGAGCAGGCTGGTGCCGATCAGGGCGTTCAGCGGCGGGTAACGCCGGCGCCGCCGGGGCGGAACCGCTGCCACGGTGGGCAAGGCAGGAGTCTTGAGGTTCATAGCTTCACCCTTGGATCGAACAGCGGATACAGCAGATCCACCAACAGGTTGACCAACACATAGATACAGGTGACCAGCAGCAGGCAACCCTGCAACACCGGGTAGTCGCGGGAGAAGATCGCATCGACCATCAACCGGCCGATACCTGGCAGGGTGAACACCGTTTCCAGCACCGCAATGCCGCCCAGCAAGTTGCCAAGGATCAGGCCAATCAGGGTCCAGGTCGGTGCAAACGCGTTGCGCAAGGCGTGCCTGCACAGCACCGCGCCTTCCGACAACCCCTTGGCCCGGGCATGGGCGATGTACTCCAGGCGTAGCACCTCAATGGTGCTGGCCCGTGCCATCCGGGCAATGGCCCCGAACTCCACCAGCGTCAGGGTGATGATCGGCAGCACCACGTAGGTCAGCGCTTTCATCGGGTCGGTCGCAAAGCCGACGTAACCGATCACCGGCAACCAGCCCAATTGAATGCCGAAGACATACAGCAGCAACAGACCCAACCAGAAGCTGGGGACCGACAGCAACAACGTTGCCGTCGCCACCAGGCCCAGGTCCATCGCGCTGTTTTGCTTCCAGGCTGCGAGCAAACCCACTGGCACTGCAAGCAGGGTCGCCAGCAATACCGCCACCAGCACCACGGTTGCACTGACGCTGAAGCGCTCGAGCAGCAACTCCAACACCGGCTGGCGGCTGCTGATGGACACGCCGAGGTCGCCACTGAGCACCGACTTGATCCAGATCAGGTACTGGGTCACCACTGAGTGGTCAAGCCCCAGGCTGCTGCGCATATCGGCCAGGCTTTGCGGGTCGGCCATGTCGCCGAGCATCAAGAGTGCCGGGTCGCCGGGGATCAGGCGGATCAAGGCAAACACAATCACCGAGATCAGCAACAGGGTCGGCACCGCCATGCCGAGCCTGTGCAATATGAATCGAAACATAGCGCTACGCCTTACTTGGAAGTGTCGGCCAGCTTCACGCCCCACAGGCGCGGCTTGGCAACCGGCCAGGAACGATACCCCTCGACGCGCTTGCCCATGGCGCCGATGGCAGTGCCGTTGTAGATAACTACCATGGGTACATCCTTGAGCATCAGCGTGTGCAGCTGGTCGAACAGTGGCTGGCGCTTGGCTGGGTCAACTTCACGCTGGGCCTCACGCAAGATGGCCAGGGCTTGGGGGTTGTCCCAGACCTTACGCGGTTCCTTGGCCTTGTCGCCGATCACCGACTCGTAGCTTTGTGCCGCATCAAAACGTCCCGAGTAGGAGAACGACATCATCTGGTAGCTACCGGTCTGGTAACGCTCCAACTGTGTGCCCCACTCCAGGGTTTCCATCTCGATGTTCAGCCCTGCCGCCTGGGTCATGGCCTGGCTGAGCAAGCCCATGTCGAACATCTGCGGGTAGCGCTTGTTGACCAGCATGCGGATTTTTTCACCGCGGTAGCCGGCTTCCTTCAGCAGGCTCCGGGCCTCGTCGAGGTTGTAGGTATAGCCCTGGTGCGCGGTGCTGTCGTAGTACGGACTCGCAGTGGGAATGATTGAGTTGTTGACCACCGATAAACCATCGGACAACGCCGCCACCATCTGCGCGTAATCCAGGGACAACGCCACGGCGCGACGGATGCGCACGTCCTTGAGCAGCGGGTCGCGGGTCTGGAACAACAGCCCGCTGATGGTCATGATCGGGCTGACCTGGATCTGCAGGTTCTTGACCTGCTTGAGTTGTGCGGCATCCATTGCGGTCACGTCCGGCAGCAGGTCCACGCCACCCGACAGCAGCGCCGCCTTGGCCGAGGCCGAATCGGGGATCACCTCAAACCGCACGGTGTCGACAAACGCCTGCTTGTTGCCGGTGTAACCGTCCGCCTTGTCTTCGGCGCGTGGGGTGTATTGCTTGAAGCGATCCAGTTCGACGTACTGGCCCTTCTGCCATTTGCCCAGGGTGAACGGGCCAGTGCCAATCGGTGCGCGCCAACTGCCATCGGCGGCCAGGGAGTCTGGGTGCAGGATGCCGCTGCCCGCGCAATCCGGGCGGGCCATGGCAGCCAGGAACAAGCCATTGGCTTGATCCAGGGTGAACACCACGGTTTTCGGGTCGGGGCTGGCGATATCAACGATCTTGGCCGCACCGCGCCCATCGAACTCCGCCAGGCAGCGCCACTGGGTCTTGGGGTCCAGGTAGCGCTGCCAGGTCCATTGCACGTCCTTGGCCGTCAATAGCTGGCCGTTGTGAAAGTGCACGCCGTCACGCAGGGTAAAGGTGTAGCGCAGGCCATCCGCCGACACGTCAACCGCGCTGGCTAGCATCGGGGCGATGCTGGTGTCTTCACGGTACGCCACCAACCCTTCGACGAGATGCATCATCACCGCGTCGGTGTTGTCGTCGCGGTTAACGCCAGGGTCGGTGCTGCGGATATCACCGTTGATCCCAACGCTGATGACCTTGTCCTGGGCAACGGCCATGGAGACGGTGCACGCCGACATTACGACGGCCAATGCCGTCTTTACGTAACTATTCACGGGAGAAAGACTCCTTGAAGGAATTTTCCGGTCAGTGGCGGGAGCCAAGGCAGGACCGGCATCAGAATGAGTGAATCCTTGGTTATTGTTATGCGGTCTGTTCTGAGTGCATCACTTGCGGTGTATCAGCCCAGGCTGCGCTTGTGGCGCAACACCTTGGCGAAAAAGTCCTGGGCAGCCGGCATGGCCTTGATGCCCTGGTGCGCGACGTTGGGCAGCAGGTCAAAGTGCACCTGCACACCGGCGGCCTCGAAGCTGGCCTTCAAGGTAGCCAGGCGCTCGGGTCGCGTACGCCCGGCAGCGTTGGCACCGGCCATGAAGTGTTTACCGCCTTCACGGTGGGTAATTTCCCAGGTTTCGAGGTCTGAATCACCCACCACCATATGCACGGGCAACCGCTGCAAGGCTGGCAGGTTCAACGGTTTGCCAAAGCGCGTGGCAAAGTCCCGCACGCCGACCCACCAGTCCTGATCGGCATCGAGCAGGGTCACCGAACCCGGTGCGCCGATGGACGCCGCCCAGAGTTTTTCGGGGTGCAGGTAGCAGAAGCGATGGGTGAATTGCCCACCACCGGAATAGCCGAACAGTGCAAAGGTATCGAAGCTGCGACCGTAGCGCTTGCCAACGCTGGC
Organism: Pseudomonas sp. 06C 126; assembly: GCF_001855215.1. Classification (NCBI taxonomy): domain Bacteria; kingdom Pseudomonadati; phylum Pseudomonadota; class Gammaproteobacteria; order Pseudomonadales; family Pseudomonadaceae; genus Pseudomonas; species Pseudomonas sp. 06C 126. Next base: position 220,220 of record NZ_MIFU01000075.1, read on the forward strand.
AATCATGTCGAGTAGCACTTGGTCGTAACGGATATCGCCTTCGACCATCTGCTTGTAGCCATCACCATTGCCGTCGCCCAACACGCCGACCGGGAACAGCGGCGACAGGATCACACAATCGTTCCAGCGGCCAAATTCCGCGAAACCATTGCGGTAAATCTCCATCGCGCGGGTCGAGCCGTGCAGCGAAACCACCAGGTCTACCGGCCGGGTGCGGTCCTCGATGCTTTCAGGCACATAAAGGGTGTAGGCAAACCGGCTGTCCTCATAGTGGGAGTACACGGTGGTGGCGCCGAGGTGATACACGTTTTTTGCCGCACGTAATGCTGCGTCTTCAGGGCTGATATCTGGATTGCTCATTTGGAAAGTTCGCCGAGTCAGTTCGGACTTGAGTATTGGTCGAGCACTATAAAAAGAAAAACTAATTTAACTTTAACCAGAGTAAACAAAAGCTTTACGATGCCGGCGTACCCATGAGCGCGGGCCTACCCATGAGCAACATTCGTTTCTTCAAGACGTTTATCGCCGTCGCCGAGTACGGCAGCTTTGCCGCCGCCGCCGACCGTGTGGCCCTCACCAACGCCGCCGTCGGCCAGCAAATGCGCGCCCTCGAAGAAGAGATGCGCCGACCGCTGTTCGACCGTAGCCAGCGGCAGATCAAGCTGAGCCGTGATGGCGTGTTGTTGCTGCCCAAGGCCAAGCGCCTGTTGGCGGACTACGAGCAAATGATTGCCGAGGCGCCCGATGGCATGGCCATGGAGGGTGAAGTGTCCATCGGCGGCATTACCTCCGGCATGGGCCTGCTCGCCAATTGCCTGGTGCAACTGAAAAAGCTGCACCCGCGCATATCGGTCAACCTGATGACCGCCCGCTCCGACGAAGTGGTCAACCTGGTCCACGCCGCCAAGCTCGACGCGGCATTGCTGATCGAGACGGCGCGGCAGAACTTCGATGGATTGAGCTGGACCCTGCTCTACAACGAGCCCATCGTCATGCTCGCCAACACCGCCCAGACCGCCGGCATCGACGACGCTGTGGAATTGCTCAGGACCCAGCCGTTCATTCGCTATGACCGCTCCACCGCGGTAGGCCGCAAGGTGCAGTCGATCATCAAGAGCGAATCGGTCGAACCGCTGGAAATCCTCGAACTGAACTCGATCATCGGCATCGCCGACCTGGTGCGCCAGCAAGTTGGCGTGGCGATCGTGCCGCTGCTGAAGAACTTTGACTGGCACAAAGACCCCAGCCTGCGCGTATTACCGCTGCCGGGTGATCTGGCGGTACGCCGTGTGGGGATTTTGGAGCAAGGCACCAAAAGCGCGATTACCGGGGAGATTCGCAAGTTGCTGATGTCGGCGGTGGCGAAGTGACCGTAACCGGGCGGCGGTCTGAGGTTCACCTGAAGAAGCCGAGTTTTTGACCAGGCAAGCTGCTGTAGCCCGGGAGAAAAGGATCACCCTGGAACATTGCGATCCTCTGCCTAGCCCCACCGGGCGATACAGTGCTCAGACCAGCCCCCTCTCCAAAATCCAGCTTTAAAAACGCCCGCTTTTATTACCAGACGATATAAACGACTGTGAAATATGACAGTTACATCCTCGGCGCCGAGCCCGTAGTTTCTGGGTAAAAACAGGGCTACCCCACACAAGGAGAGGATGATGGCGCATAACCCTATGGGCACCGACCCAACCGACGACGAAAACGATCCGATCTTCAATGCGACGACCCAGAAGCGCAATGTCGTCGACCCACGCACCGGTCTATTTGAAGTCTATGTGCCCTTGCCCTCGGTGATCGGCAACGCCGGCAATGGACCGGTCATTGAAATGAGCCTGCACAATACGCCGGTGGTCAATAACGAGGCCGCGCTGGGGGATGGCTGGTTCTATTGCATGACCACTTTCAGCGAGCACCACAAGAAGCTCACGCTGCATTCCGGTGAAGTGTTGGCAATGGAAAAAGATAAAGATCTCAAGCAGTCCGCGATTATTGCGCAATGGAGTGCAGGCAAGTTGACGGTCCAGCGCAGAGGTGGCCGCAAGGAGGTGTTGGCGGCGGTGGGGAACACAGGGATTTATGTGCCCGAATCACTGACCACCGATGGTTACAACAGCCTGACCCTGAGCTGGATGCATACCCCCCATGTCATTGACGGCAAGACCTATTACCAGATCCAGTTGAGCGAAATCCGCGACGCCACCCGCAGCCTGCTCAAGGTGCAATACACCCCCGGCGACCCCGATGCCGCGACGGTCATCAGCGCAGCCAACCTGACGTTCTGGCCCGATGACGCAAGTGAAACCCTGGACTACGCCCTGGCCATCGAAAATTACGCACTCAAATCCGTCAGCCTGGGTGCGACTATCAAAAGCAGTTTCGAGTACGACGATCACCCCACCTGTGGCTGGCTGTTGACCAAAATCACCCACTTCGAGGGGCTCCAGGAGCAGGTGCAATACGAGGACAACGGCCTGACCTTCCCGGACAACCCCCAGTTGTCGGCGTTGCCCTGTGTCAGCACCCATACCCGCACCCCCAATGGTGGCGGGACGCCGGTCATTACCCGGTATGTCTATGAGCGCCAGGATGAAGACAACTACCGCACCATCGTGCGTGAGGGCGATCCGACGATTCGCACGACGACTTATAACTACAACGCAAAACACGACGTCACATCGCAAGTCCTGGTTCAGGGGGCGGCTAAAACCGAAAAAAGATACACGATGCAGGTGCAGGAAGAATTGCTTAGCCGCACGATTTCCACCACCTATACAAAGGCGGGTACAAGCAGGGAGGAAAAAAATGAAAACCGCTTCAATGCTCACTCCATGCTGGTCAAAAACCGGCAAGAAAGAATCACCACGGCACTGGATTACATTCCTGCCCCAGTGGCGATTCCAGGGGGCTCGAGTCACGGCCCCTCAGACAGCGAAAATACATTGCTGAGCTTGCTGAGTTTGATCCGATCAGCGTCAACCCAGCAGACCAACCAAGAAGTCGACACCTCATGGACCCCTATTCAGTTAATCCCTAATGAGTTGTTTCCTTCAACTTATCTGGACACCGAAATCGTCGAGAACCCAGGCCTGCTGGCACTCATTCCAGAACTGTTGCCCGGCTTACTGCCTGAGCTTCTGAACGTCTCAAGTTTCAAGTATCACGCCTACAAAGACATACCAGGCTTGCGCGAGTCGAAAATCAGCAGCACTTTACAAGGAAGCCTCACCTTTGCAGCCCGTTCTGGCGCCGCGCTGATCGGCCAGCGTATCGAGTACTTCGAAGGCGACGACTTTCGCAAGGGCCGCGTGAAGACACTGACCCGTAGCACGCTGGGGACAGGTGACCAGCGACCGATTGCTTCCGACCCCGCGCGTACCTTTGGCTATGTACTGGGCGGGGCCGGTAACACCGAGTTGACCACCACCATCACCGACACCGATGAAACCGGCAAAACCCGAACCTCGTCGCAAACCCAGAGCACCCTCAGTGGGCGCCTGGTGCGCCAGGTGGATGCCGACGGCAACCGGACTGAGTACGCCTACAACAACTTCGGTCAACTGATTACCCTGACCGTCTGCGCCCAAAGCACCACCTATCGTCAGGTCACCACCTATGCCTATCCCGCCCCCGGCCAGATAAAGATCACCGCCCCCAACGGCCAGACGCGCTTGAGCCAATACGACGGCCAGGACCAATTGGTCAGCGAGCACCTGCTGCAGGGTAACCAGAGCAAGCAGACCAAGGCCGTCACCTATGACAGCCTGGGCCGTGAACTGCGCCGGTCCGAGTTCGATTACGACGCTGCCGGGAATCAACTGGTGCACTGGCAGCAAGCGCACTATGACGACTGGAACGAGGTCAGCAGCCAGCGTTACAGCGATGGCCGGCAGACCTTCAACCTGTACGACCCCATCGCCCTGACTCGCGCCCAATGGACCGGCACGGCCACTGACAAGCATGCAATCGTAACGTCCTACAACGTGGACGAGACTATCAAAAAGATTGAATGGAAAGACCAGGCCGGCCAGGTCTACCAGACCCAGACGTTTGGCTACACCCCGTCCAAGCGCGTCAAGCAACTGAAAATCGACAACGAGTTCGGTTTCACCACCCTCGACTACACCTTCGATAGCGCCGGCCGCCTGCTGAAAGAAAGACACAGCGAAAAAGGCCGGGGCCTGCTCGACCTTCCCTTTGTCTACACCTATCACTACACCTACCCAGTGCATTGGCTGTTACTGGACGCGACGCAGATCGAGATCGAGACGGGCGGCACTCGACAGATCCTGGGCAAGCGCAGCGTTGACAGCTGGGGGCGAGTCACTTCGCTGACCCGAGGCAGTAGCACCGAAACCTATACCTACGACGGTACCAACCATGTGCCGGCAACGACGCTGACCGCCGATGGCCAGGCCCTGAAGCATGACTACATCAAGGAGTTGGGCAATCGCCTGGCCAAGACCAGCACCGCAGACGCCAGTGCACACACGTCTTTTGCCTATGCCTTTGGCATGCAAGATGTTGCGACGGCCAGCGAGGGTGACCGCTTACTGCAATACGACCATGACCTCTATCTGCGGGTCAGCCGACAGCATGTGCAAACCGCGCCCGGCCAGAGCAAGGACCTGCTCTACACCCACTCGCTGGGTTCGCGGCTGCTCAACAGCACCGATGCGCTGGGCAACCAGACCCTGTTCTCGTATAGCTCGACCGGGCAACGCTACGCGGCCAACAACTTTCATTTCACCACCAGTCATTCCTACGATGACCAGGGGCGGTTTAACGAAGAAATCATTGCTGGGCCCTATAACCTCGCGCCCGCGTCACCCGTCACCTTTCTTGTGAAGTACACCCACGACTCCCAGCAGCGCGAAACCCGCCGCCACTTCACCCTCAGCGGCCAAGTCGACCTTCTGCTGGAAAATACCTACTACGCCGACGACAAACTCAAGTCGGTGCAGTTGAAACAGGGCGCCACTGTGTTGGGCTCGCGCAGCCTGACCTATACCCCCGCAGGCCGCCTCAAGTCCTGTACCACCACCGGCGTCTGGCGGCCCAAGACGCCCGCGCACAAAGCCATCGACAAGCAGGAATTTACTTACAATGCACTGGGTGACGTCCTCACCTGCGTGACCACCTTTGGCACCGCGAAAAACACCGCCACCTACACCTACGACGCGCTTAATGGCTACCGTTTGGTCAAAGTCATGAACAGCCATGGGGATTACACCGCGTCTGCCACGTTGAGTTATGACGCCGCCGGGCGGCTAACCCAGGACCAGTCGGGCAAGACCTACAGCTATGACTGGCTGGGCCGGCTGATCCGGGCCGGGAGCACACATTATCGTTACGATCCGGCCAGCCGCCTGATGACCCGTGATGAGGGCACAGGCCCCCAACAGGTGCTCTACGACGGACTCAAGGCCTGCGGCGACTATTCGCCTGGGACCAACGCCAATAGCCGCAACCTCAACCCTGGCAGCACCGCCTGTACCGCGCAACGGGTCAAGCGCTCAGGCGTCGAGCGCACACTGTTCGAGCTGCGGGACAGGAGTGGCAGCGTATTGGCCAGCTACGACGTACAGGCACAAACCCTCAAGCACCACGCCTACACCGCCTATGGCGAACACTTTTCCGATGAGCCCGACTCGCTGCTGGGCTTCAACGGTGAATACAGTGACGTCCAGTACCCCCTGGGGATGGGCGTGCGCTGGTATGACGCCGCCAGCATGCGCTTTAACGCCCCCGATGAACTGAGCCCGTTCGGCAAAGGTGGGCCTAATCTCTATGCCTACTGTGCCGAAGGCGATCCCGTGAATTATCAGGACCCCACTGGGCACTTTTCCGTGGACAAGCGGCTACGGGAGATCTGGGGGGACACGCTGCCAGAGCCGTTGGGGTTCAAGGGAGGAGAAGGAGCGTTGATTAACACGTTGCTATGGGGTGGGATCGGCGTGATGACCGCAGTAATGACAGGCGGTACCTCGCTGTTGCTGACAGCGGCCCTTGTCGGGCTTGCCGCGACCTCGCTTGCCACCGGCGTCACCTCCGTGCTGGTCGCAGACAATGACCCCGACGCGTCAAGCATCCTGGCCTGGGTGTCACTGGGCACCGGAGCATTAGGCGGCCTGGGAACACTGGCAGGCAAAGCAGCGCAGTTGACCGGGTACCTGGGACGGTCGTTACCGGCAGTCGCCAGGGATCTGATCAGCAAGGCATCCAGGGCGGTGATCAGCCCGCTGAAGCAGTCCAGCCTGGGCCGGGGACTTGAACGCTTTTGGGTAAAAGTACTGCCCAAGCCCGCCCTCGCCACGAGTGCTTACTACATTGAAAGCTCACTGACGTCACAAAAGGGGCTTTCTGGACTGTTCGACCTCGGTGATGCCAATACGCTCTCGTTCGTAACCTCCGGCGTCCTGGGAAATCTGGGGCTCCTGGAGTCAGAACCCGCTCAACTGGCCGACACATTCGTCGGTGATATCACCTGGCTGCCCTTCGGCAGTTGGGGCGGGTTATGGCTGACGATCAGGGGCCGCTGACGCAGGCCCCAGATGCACTCAAGCGAGCAGGGCCTGACGCCCTGCCCGCTTGGTGTTGTGCGTCAATGTCTGCAGGTAAAACGCGAATCAGCCGAGGTCACCACCGCCTACCGGCAAGGTCACGCCGGTGATATAGGAGGCTTCGTCAGAGGCCAGGAACAGGATTGCGCCCACTTGTTCGTCGATGTTGGCGTAGCGCTTCATCAGGCTGCTATCCAGGGTCTGGTCGACGACCTGCTGGTACCACACGCGCTCCTGCTCGCTCTGCGGCTGGTTATTGCGCGGGATGCGCCGCGGCGGTGCCTCGGTGCCACCGGGCGCGGTGGCGTTGACGCGGATGCCACTGCCAGCGGTTTCCAGCGCCAGGCAGGCAGTCAGGGCATTCACCCCGCCCTTGGCCGCGCCATAGGGCACGCGATTGATCCCGCGCGTGGCGACCGAAGACACATTGACGATGGCGCCGCTGCCCTGCTCCAGCATGTAGGGCAGCACGCAATGGCAGCACCACAGGGTGGGGAACAACGAGCGGCGCACTTCGGCTTCGATTTGCGCCACCTCGTAGTACTCAAAGGGCTTGGCCCAGATGGTCCCGCCGACGTTGTTGATCAGAATGTCGATGCGCCCAAACCGTACCTTGGCGGCGGCCATTACCTCGGCACACTCGGCATGCTGCTCAAGGTCGGCGGTCAGGGCCAGCAGCCGGGCGTGCTGCAACTCGTGCACCAGTTCCGAGCGATCGACGGCGACCACCCAGGCGCCCTCCCCAAGCAACCGTTCGGCAACGCGCCGGCCGATGCCCTGGGCGGCACCGGTGACCAGCGCAACCTTGGCGTCAAAACGTGGAGTCATGCTGATTTCCTCAGGCCGCATCAGAGCTGGCGACAACGTTGGGGGTAAATTTCTCGTAATGAAAACTGGCTGGGGTCACACCCATCTGCTTGAAGTACTGGCGCACCGCATCAACCATCGGCGGTGGCCCGCACAGGTAAACGTCCACATCGCCGCCATTGAGAACGTCGCTGGCCATATGCTGGGTGACATAGCCCTGGCGCGGGTGCGCGGTCTGCGGGTCGGCCACGCAGGTGACAAGCGTGAGGTTGGGTAACCGCCCGGCGAAGGCCTCCAGGGCCTCGACCAGCACCAGGTCCTGATCCCGGGTCACGCCGTAGATCAGTGTGATCGGCCGGGTTTCCCCGCGCAGGGCCAGCACTTCAAGCATCGACAGAAACGGTGCCAGGCCGGTGCCGCCGGCCAATAGCAGCAGCGGCCGCTGCACCTCACGCAGGTAAAAACTGCCCAACGGCCCGGTCATCGCTACGCTATCGCCTGGCTGGGCACGCTCCAGCCAACCGCTCATCAACCCGCCCGGTACATGCTTGATCAGGAAACTGGCGTGGGTATCGCCAGGGCGGCTGCTGAATGAATAGGCGCGCGTCTGCCCGCTGTCGGGCACGCCGATATTCACGTACTGGCCTGGGAGAAACACCGGAGCCTGATCCAGTTCGAAACTCACCTGCAGTGCGGCATCGGCGTGGCGGGTAATGCCGGCCAGCGTCGCGACAAACTGCGTGGTGCCGGTCTTGCACGCACTGGACGGCACGGGCACGGCAATCACGCAATCGGACTGCGGCACCATCTGGCAGGTCAGTACCTGGCGCTCCTGGGCTTCGTCCGCGCTCAGGGCGTCTTCGATATAGTCGTCGCCCAAGTCGTAGGCGCCGGTTTCACAGCGGCATTTGCAGGTGCCGCAGACGCCATCCGAGCAATCCATGGGCAGGTTGATGCGTTGGCGAAAGGCGGCGTCGAGCACTTTCTCTCCCACCTTGCAGTCGATGAAGCGGGTCACCCCATCTTCGAAGTTCAGGGCAATGGCATACGTCATGGCGGTGTCCTCAGATGTGGTAGATGTCGATGACCTGGTGGATGTAATCGTTTTTCAGCACCACCTTCTTGCGCGTGATCAGCGGCTGCTCGCCGCGTATATCCAAGGCATAGAACGAGGTGCCGAAGTAGCTGTCGGTGGTCTTGTAGCGGTGGCTGAGGGTGTGCCAATTGAAGCGCAGCTCGACCTGGGCGCCATCGTCGGCCAGCACTTCGAGGTTGCACAGCATGTGCACGGTGCGTGGCTCGGGCGTGCTGGCGCTGGAGCGCTCGGTCTTGATGCGGAAGATGCGGTCTTCCAGGCCGTCACGGCTGGGGTAGTAGATCAGCGAGATTTCGCTGTGCGGGTCTTCGGTGAGGGTGTCGTAGTCATCCCAGGCGGGCATCCAGAACTGCGCCTTGGGGGAATAACACGCCAGCCATTCATCCCATTGGCGGTCATCCAGCAGGCGCGCTTCGCGGTAGAGAAAGTCCAGCAGGCGCTCACGGGACAGGCTCATGGCTGCACCTCCCGGTCGCTGGCGATCAGGCCTTGCTGTTCACGCTCGATCGCGCGCTGCAGGCTCTGGGCCCAATGCGCATGCTGGCGTACGAACAAGCCTTCGTCTTCGGTCTTCACCCCGCTCAATTGCGGCTGCATGCCCATGGCCCTGGCGTTGTCGTCCGCCCCCTCGACCCACTGCTTGGCACCCCGGCTCAGGTCATTCCACAAGGTGCTCGCGCCCTGGTAGCCGGTCTGGCAGGCACGGAACTCTTCCAGGTCATCTGGAGTGCCCATGCCGCTGACGTTGAAGAAGTCTTCGTACTGACGGATCCGCGTCGCCCGCTCCTGGGGGCTTTCGCCAATCGGCGCCATGCAATAGATCGTCACCTCGGTTTTGTCCACCGCCAGCGGCCGCACCACGCGGATCTGCGTGGAGAACTGGTCCATCAGGTACACATTGGGGTAGAGGCACAGGTTGCGGGTCTGGTCGACGATAAAGTCGGCGCGTTCCTGACCCAGGCGCTCGGCCAATGCCGCGCGGTGGGCATGTACCGGCCGCACCTCGGGGTTGAGCAGGCGCGTCCACAGCAGGATATGCCCATGATCGAAGGCGTAGACCCCGCCCAGGCTTTTCGACCAGCCATTGGCATCGACGGTGCGCGTGCCTTCGGCCTCGTAATTGCGCCGGCCCATGGTTGCCGAGTAGTTCCAGTGCACGGAGCTGACGTGGTAGCCATCGGCGCCGTTCTCGATCTGCAGCTTCCAGTTGCCGTCGTAGACATAGGACGAACTGCCGCGCAGCACCTCCAGGCCCAGGGGCGCCTGGTCGACCATCTGGTCGATGATGACTCGGGTTTCGCCCAGGTAATCGCTCAGTTCCGGCACCGCCTCGCTGAGGCTGCCGAACAAAAAGCCGCGGTAGTTTTCAAAGCGCGCCAGGCGCTTGAGGTCGTGGGAACCCTCGCAGTCGAAGCTGTCCGGGTAGGTGCCGGTCTTCCCGTCCTTGACCTTGAGCAGCTTGCCGGCGTTGCTGAACGTCCAGCCGTGGAATGGGCAGGTGAATGAGCCTTTGTTCCCCTGTTTGCGCCGGCACAGCATGGCGCCACGGTGGGCACAGGCGTTGACCAGGCCATGCAGGGTGCCCTGTTTGTCGCGGGTGATGACCACCGGTTGGCGGCCGATCCAGGTGGTGTAGTAGTCGTTGATCTCGGCCACTTGGCTTTCATGGGCCAGGTAGATCCAACCGCCTTCGAAGATGTGCTTGATCTCGAGGGCAAACAGGTCGGGGTCGGTAAAAATGTCGCGGCGGCAGCGAAACACCCCGGTCGCGGGGTCTTCCTGGACGGACTCGCGCAGTTGTACGGCGAGGCGGTCGAGTGTACTGGTCATGGGGCAGGCCCTCCGTTGTTCTTGTATCAGGCGCCCTCACCGTACGTGTTCGTCCCCTGCCCCAATATCCACTTCCTGCAAATCTGTATCCGGCTGGCGCAAGCGGCTCAGCGATGGCGCTTCCAGGTCTGCGAAGGCAGCTCGCCAAAGCGTTTGCGATAGGCCTCGGAAAAACGCCCCAAGTGCACAAAGCCATGGTCCAGCGCCACCTCGGTCACGCTACGCGCGCTGGTCAGTTGCAGGCGCGCATGCACCCGCTCCAACTTGCGCCGACGCACATAGTCACGGGGCGACAGGCCGACCTGGCGCTCGAACAGGCTATACAGCGAACGCTCGCTGACCTTGGCCACGGCCATCAGTTGCTCGATGCAGATGTCTTCGCTCAAGTGCTCCTCGATAAACTCGCGCACCGCCTCGAAGCCGCCGCCTTGACCCGCCTGGGGCACCACCCGCAACACGTTACAGGCCAACAGCGCCAACAGCTTATTGGCCACGATCCGCTCGTACAGGCCTTGTACTTGCGGCTCGGCGGCGTTTTCCGCCTCGTGGCAGATCAACCCGAGCAACTGTAGGAAGCCGTCCATTTCACTCAACGCATGGCGCGCCGCGGCAAACCGGATACCCGCTTGGGGCAGTGTCCAGTGCTGCGCCAGGCAAGCGTTTTCCAGCAGGCGCACCGGCAACTTGATGATGAATTTTTCGCAATCGGCGGAATAGGTCAGGTCCACCGGGTCATCGGGATTGATCAGCAGGATCTCGCCCGGCCCGAAGATAAGCTCCTCACCCCGGGAATTGGAGCGGCAGTGGCCTGTCAGCAGGATCTGCAGGTGGTAAATGGTTTCCAGCGCCACCGACGTGACCTGCACCGGCGCGCCGTAGCTGATACGGCACAGGTCCAGGCTGGAAAAAGTCCGGTGGCTGATACTCGCCATGGGCCGGCCCTTGGGTGGCAGGCGGATACAGTGGCTGCCCACATGCTGATTGACGTAATCCGACACGGCATAGGCATCGGCACCCTGGAAAATCTGGCTGCGCTCACTCAATAGCACGGTCATGGTGCGCCTCTTTATAGTTATTGGCCTCAGGCTGAGGCGTGGCGTGGCGAGCGTCCAATATGGATAAGGTCTAAAGGGATACCCTGGAGGTATGGTGGGCTGATTGCGGCTTGATAATGCGCACTAGCCCGGGCATCAGGCGGCGGGCCACCGGCTGCATGGCGACACGTCTTGATACGTGTTGGCCGATGCCGACTTGCGGAGAGGGGGTCCCCCGCTGGGTTGCGTAGCAACCCCAAAACCAGCCACCTCGGTATATCTGGCAGAACGGGGTGAGGCTATTGGGGCGGCTTTGCCGCCCAGCGCGGGGCAAGCCCGCTCGCCACGAAAAGCCAGCTGCCCCCCCCTGTGGCTAGGGGGCTTGTCCCCCGCTGGGTTGCAACGCAGCCCCAAAACCAGCCATCCCGGTATATCTGGCAGACCGTGGTGAGGCTATTG
>NZ_MIFU01000076.1:0-100231 GCF_001855215.1 Pseudomonas sp. 06C 126
ATCATGGACTTGAAGAAAGAGAAGAACTTCTTCGAGACCCGCGTGATCGAGTATCAGACTGGCGGGGCGTTGAGCTGGGATTGATCGCCCCACACTTTTTGTAGGAGCGAGCTTGCTCGCGAAGATCGTCAACGATAACCCAGGCCCCCCGGATAAACGCGGCGCCTAGGCGTTTTTCGCGAGCAAGCTTGCTCCTACAATCAGTTGCGGTGTACGGCCTCAGTTGGACACTTGCTCAAGGAAGATCAGTTTCAGCGGTTCCTGGAGCAAGTCGTCTGCCGTGGCGGCAAAGCGCTGGAAGTACGGCATCGCAAAATGCGCATCGAGGGCCGCCTGGTTCTTGAACGCTTCACGCATATAGAACGTGCCGGGCTCGTCACGCAGTTCGAACAGCACGTAGTCCAGGTTGCCTGGCTCGGTGCGGGTCGGTTCTACCAAGGCCAGCAGGCCGGCCTTGAGCGCTTGTTCCTGGCCCGGTTTGGCCTTGAGTACGGCGATGGATATCAACGGTTTGGTCATGCTGGCGACTCCATTGGTAGGTTGGCTGGCGCAGCCGGCAAGCATTACGCACAGCGATAAGCCCAGGGCTTTGATCAGGGTGTTCATTGGAAATCTTCAAGCACAATCTTGCCCCGCGCCTTGCCGCTTTCCACCAGGGCATGGGCGCTGCGCATGTTGGCCGCGTTGATCGCACCAAAATGCGCGCCGAGGGTGGTGTGCAACACCCCCTGGTCAATCAGTTGGGCCACGCGGTTGAGCAGATGGTGTTGCTGGATCATGTCCGCCGTTTCAAACAGCGAGCGGGTGAACATCAGTTCCCAGTGCAAGGACAGGGATTTGAGCTTGAGTGGCATGACATCCAGGCTGGCCGGATCGTCGATCAACCCCAGCCGCCCTTGGGGGCGCAGCACTTCTACCAGTTGCGGCAGATACTCCTCGGTGTGGGTGAGGCTGGCGACATGGCTGACCCCATCAACCCCCAGTGCCTTGAGCTGGGCGAGCATGGGCCGGCGATGGTCGATCACGTGATGGGCTCCCATGCGCTGGACCCACTCGATGGTCTCGGGCCGCGAGGCGGTGCCGATCACGGTCATGCGGGTGAGTTGGCGGGCCAGTTGCACCAGGATCGAACCCACCCCACCAGCGGCACCGACCACCAACAGCACCTCGCCCTCGCCGCCGCCTTCGGTCACTCCAAGGCGATCGAACAGCAACTCCCAGGCAGTGATCGAAGTCAGCGGCAAGGCGGCGGCGTGGGCCGCATCCACTGTGCGCGGCCGGTGACCGACGATGCGCTCATCAACCACCTGGAACTCGCTGTAGCTGCCGGAACGGATCAAGGAGCCTGCGTAGTACACCGCGTCGCCCGGTTTGAACAGGGTGACGTCGGCGCCCACCTGGCGCACGATGCCCGCCGCATCCCAACCGAGGATTTTCGGCTCCTTGGCGAAAGTGCCGGCGCGCACCTTGGTATCGACCGGGTTGACCGCCACGGCCTGCACTTCTACCAGCAGGTCCCGGGGGCCTGGCTGGGGAGCATCGATGTTCACGTCGATCAGCGAGCGCGGGTCGTCAATGGGCAGGCCATGTTGGGTAAAGGAGATTGCTTTCATGGGAACTCACGGTTGATGAGGGGCGATGGCCCTCGATGGCTTATATCTTTACCGTTCCCAGCGCGAAGAAAAATCGACAAAATGCAGCAACACTTTCATCCCTGGAGTGAAAATGATCCGCATCGATGATCTTGGGCTGTTCCTGCGCAGCGCCGCCCTGGGCAGCTTCACCGCCGCCGCGGTTGAGGCCAATCTGTTGCCGGGGCAAGTCGCCGCAGCCATCAAGCGCCTGGAGCGGGAACTGCAGGTGCGCCTGTTTACCCGCACCACCCGCAGCCTGCGGTTGAGTGCCGAGGGCGAACAGTACCTGCCCACCGCCCGTGGCGTGCTGGAGCAGTTGGCCCTGGGCCGCGAACGCTTGCGCGGCGATGACGCGCCGCTGCAGGGCACATTGCAGGTCGCCGCGCCTTCGGACCTGGGGCGCAATATCCTGCTGCCGATGCTCACCGAGTTCCGCCGCCTACACCCTGAGCTGACCTTGCGCTTACTGGTATCGGATCAGGTCACCAACCTGTTTCGCGACCCGGTGGACGTGGCCCTGCGCTATGGCTGGAACGAGGATGCCAACTACATCGCCCTGCCCTTGGCGCCCTGGAATCGCCGGGTGCTGGTGGCATCGCCCGATTACGTGGCGCGCCACGGTGCCCCCGCATCGGTCAACGACCTGACCCGCCACCCATGCCTGCTGTACCTGCAAAACGGCCGTCTGCATGACCGCTGGGAACTGGGTGAGCAGACCGTGCAGGTTGCCGGCCCCTTGTTCAGTGACGACGCCGACGTGGTGCGGCGCTGGGCGGTGGCGGGTGAAGGCATCGCCTACAAATGCTGGCTGGACGTGTACGCCGATGTGCAGGCCGAGCGTTTGGTGGTGCTGTTGCCCGAGGTTCCCGGTGATGTGTACCCCTTGAGTTTCGCCTGCCCCCACCGTGGGCAGATGTCACGGGCAGTCACCCAGTTGTATCAGTGGTTGAACCAGCAGTTCAGCGCCCTGGAGCGCCGATGAACCCTTTTGTCGTGGATTAGGAAAGACGCGGTTTTTATGCCAAATCAAACCATCAAGACGCCGTGCGTCGGCCTGTGCTCCACCGTGTATGGCGACCTGGTGTGCCGTGGCTGCAAGCGTTATCACCATGAAGTCATTCAGTGGAACGGTTATAGCGCCGAGGAAAAACAAGCGGTCTGGCTACGCCTCGAACAGTTGCTGGTGCAGGTCATGGCCAGCAAGCTGCAAGTGCTGGATGCCCCGCGCCTGCGCCAGCAGTTGGAAGCGCGCAAGATCCGCTTTATGCCGCACCAGTCACCTTACTGCTGGGCCTATCAGTTGATTGCCCGCGGTGCGCGGGTGATTTCCAGGCTCGATGCCTATGGCCTGGCGCTGCTGCCGGAGTTTCGTGAGCGGCACCTGGCTGATTTGCGTGATGCGATTGATCGGGAGTTTTTCCTGCTATCGGAGGCGCATTACCAGCGCTACATCGCGCCGCAGTTTTTGCATGAGGCATTTGGGCCGGCGTTGATTGCCACGCTCTAGAACACACCGAAAAACCCTGTGGGAGCTGGCTTGTGTGGGAGCTGGCTTGCCAGCTCCCACACAAGCCCGCTCCTACAGTGAGTCCTCGTCAGTGGGTCCAGGACCCCCCGCGCTCGGTGTGCAGGCCGTAGCGGTCGATGGCCTGCTGGCACACCTGCGCCTGCAGGCTGCCTTGTTCCACCAGGGCCGCCAGCGCGGCAAGGACGATGTGGTGGCGGTCTACCTCAAAGAAGTCGCGTAACGCCGCACGGGTGTCGCTACGCCCGAACCCATCAGTCCCCAGCACGGTATAGCTCGACCCCAGGTACGAGCCGATCATCTGTGGCACTGCGCGCACGTAGTCCGACACCGCAACCACTGGCGCGCCTGGTGGCAGGCAGGTCGCCAGGTGGCTGTGCCGTGGGCTTTGCAGCGGATGCAGGCGATTGTAGCGCTCCACCTCCCGCGCTTCGCGGGCCAGTTCGCTGAAGCTGGTCACGCTGAACACCTCGCTGTCGATCTGCCAATCGTCAGCCAGTAACTGCGCGGCAGCCTGGGCCTCGCGCACCAGGGTGCCCGAGCCGAGCAGCCGCACCTTGGCGCCGGCATGGCCGTCGAGGCGGTACATGCCCTTGATGATCGCGGCTTCAACGCCCGCCGGCAGGCTCGGCTGCGGGTAGTTTTCGTTCATCAGGGTCACGTAGTAGAACTCGTCGACGTCGTGCTCAAGCATCTGGCGCATGCCGTGGTCGAGAATCACCGCAAACTCGCCGGCGAATGCCGGGTCGTAGGCGCGGCAGTTGGGCACGGTCGCAGCCATCAAGTGGCTGCTGCCGTCCTGGTGCTGCAAGCCCTCGCCGCCCAAGGTGGTACGCCCCGCCGTGGCACCGAGCAGAAAGCCACGGGCGCGCTGGTCGGCGGCAGCCCAGATCAGGTCGCCCACGCGCTGGAAACCGAACATCGAGTAGTAGATGTAGAACGGCAGCATGCGCAAGCCATGCACCGAATAACTGGTGGCCGCCGCGACCCAGGAGCTGATCGCGCTGGCCTCGCTGATGCCTTCTTCCAGAATTTGCCCGTCGGTGGCTTCGCGATAGCTGAGGATCGAACCGATATCTTCCGGCTCGTAGCGCTGGCCGACGCTGGAATAAATACCGATCTGCTTGAACAGGTTGGCCATGCCAAACGTGCGCGCCTCGTCGGCGACAATCGGTACGATCCGCGGGCCCAGGGCCTTGTCCTTGAGCAGGTTGCTGAGCATGCGCACAAAGGCCATGGTGGTGGACATTTCCTTGCCTTCGGCCTGGGTGGCGAAACCGGCGTAGCCACTCACGGGCGGAACGGGTACCGGCTCGGCGCTCTGGCTGCGGCTGGGCACATAGCCGCCGAGGGCAGCACGGCGCTGGTGCAGGTAGCGCATCTCCAGGCTGTCGGCGGCGGGTTTGTAGAAGCTCAGGGATTCGGTCTGCTCGTCGGTCAAGGGCAACTGGAAGCGGTTGCGAAAGCCGATCAACGCCTCGCGGTCGAGTTTTTTCTGCTGGTGGGTGGTCATCTTGCCCTGGCCGGCCTCGCCCATGCCGAAGCCTTTCTTGGTCTGGGCCAGGATCACCGTGGGGCGTCCCTTGACCCGCCGCGCAGCATGGTAGGCGGCATGGATTTTCAGCATGTCGTGGCCGCCGCGCTTGAGGCGGTCGATCTGCTCATCACTCAAGCCCGCCGCCAGCTTGGCCAGGGATTCACTCTGGCCGAAGAAATGCTCACGGTTGTAGGCACCGTCCTTGGCGGCAAAGGTCTGGAACTGCCCGTCCACGGTCTGGGACAAGGTGCGCACCAACGCACCGTCTTCATCCTTGGCCAGCAAGGCGTCCCAGTCCGAACCCCAGACCAGCTTGATCACGTTCCAGCCGGCACCGGCAAACAATGCTTCCAGTTCGTCGATGATTCGCCCGTTGCCGCGCACCGGGCCATCGAGGCGTTGCAGGTTGCAGTTGACCACCCAGGTCAGGTTGTCCAGGCCTTCGCGAGCGGCCAGGGTCAGGGCCGACATGCTTTCCGGCTCGTCCATCTCGCCATCGCCAAACACGCCCCAGACGTGCCGGTCGGTGGTGTCCTGCAAGCCGCGATGGTGCAGGTAGCGCATAAAGCGCGCCTGGAAAATCGAGCTGATCGGGCCGATGCCCATGGAGCCGGTGGGGAACTGCCAGAAGTCCGGCATCAACCACGGGTGCGGATAGCTGGACAGGCCACGGGCGCCCGCCTTGACGGCGCCCAGTTCCTGGCGGTAATGGGCCAGGTCCTGCTCGCTCAAGCGGCCTTCAAGAAACGCCCGCGCGTAGATGCCGGGCGCGGAATGCGGCTGGTAGAACACCAGGTCGCCGCCCTCGTTGTTGTGGCGCGCACGGAAGAAATGGTTGAAGCCCACTTCGAACAGGTCCGCCGCGCTGGCATAGCTGGCGATATGGCCGCCCAGTTCGCCATAAGCCTGATTGGCCCGCACCACCATGGCCAGGGCATTCCAGCGAACCAGCGAGGCCAGGCGTTCTTCGGTGGCCAGGTCGCCAGGAAAGTGGGGCTGTTGATCCACGTCAATACTGTTGATGTACGGCGTTCCATGGCGCGGCTTCCAGCCGATGGCCGGGGTGTTGCCGGCGTCGGCCAGCATATCGAGGATCTCCCGCGCGCGCTCAGGACCGGCGTGGCGTACCAGGGATGCCAGGGCGTCGCGCCACTCGGTGAGCTCCTGCTGGTCAATGGCTGTTTGATTGACTGTCTTTACGAAACCGTTCATGGGCACCTCCGAGCTGTTTTTTCCAGTTTATGTCTGCCCAAAAGGATTTTTTGACTGTTCTGGATAGGTTGCCGGGCGATTTGCAGCACAAAATGCTTAAACACAGCCAATTAAAAGCACGTTGTGCTTCAACCACCTGAAACACCGCAATTGTGTTTAAAATGCCGCCCGTTTAATGATCGACGCTGCCCGATGACCCCTGACGCCCTCGCCCTGCTCCACACCCATTTGCTCGCCGCCCTGCGCGACGTACCTGCAGAAACCCGGCGCCTGTTCCACGGCCGGGGCCGCTGCTGGCCGGGCCTGGAACAACTGACTGTGGATTGGCTGCAAGGCGTGGTGCTGGTTGCTTTGTTCAAGGAGCCCGAAGCGGTGCAACTGGATGCCTTGCAGCAATTACTGCGCAAGCTCTGCACCAGCGACGAATGGCAGCAGGCCGGCGCCCACACCCTGGCGTTGCAACATCGCTATCTGCCGCAAAGCACCACCGAATGGTTGTGGGGGCAGATGGTCGAGGAGCTGACCATCACCGAAGGCGGCCTGCTGTATCGCATCGACCTGGGCAAAAAACAGAACAGCGGGCTGTTCCTGGATATGCGCTACGGCCGCAATTGGGTACGCGAACACGCCAGTGGCCTGCGGGTGCTGAACCTGTTTGCCTATACCTGCGGGTTTTCCGTGGCCGCCATCGAGGGCGGGGCCGAGCATGTGGTCAACCTGGATATGGCCCGTGGCGCACTGAGTCGGGGCCGCGACAATCACCGGCTCAATGGCCATGACCTGGGCAAGGTGAGTTTTCTGGGGCACGACTTGTTCAAGTCCTGGGCCAAGGTCACCGGCAACGGTCCCTATGACTTGGTGATCATCGATCCGCCGTCCTTCCAGAAAGGCAGCTTCCTGCTGACCAAGGACTATCAGCGCGTACTGCGCCGCCTGCCAGATTTGCTGACGCCCCAGGGCACAGTATTGGCCTGCATGAACGACCCGGCGTTTGGCGAAGACTTCCTGATCGAAGGCGTGACCCGCGAAGCGCCGGGGCTGCGCTTTGAGCAGCGCCTGGCAAACCCGCCGGAATTTCCCGATATCGACCCGCAAAGCGGCTTGAAGGCCCTGGTGTTCCGTCAGGGCTGATGCCGAATCCGTCAACGCTTGCTACGCTAAACCTAACGCCGTGGTGGTGAACCTTATCCCCACCTTTCCGGTCGATACCTGCATCCCTTGGCCAGATTCGACGCTCAATCGCCGTCGGCTGCCGTGTTTCACCTTTTGGAGAACGCCCCTGTGATATCGACCCTGCATGTAGCCAGACTCAAAGCCTGGGGCGCCCATGGTTTTACCGCCACCGGCGTGGTGCTGGCCTTCCTCGCGACGCTGGCGCTGCTGGAGAACCAACCCAAGGCCTGCCTGCTGTGGCTGGGCCTGGCATTGATTGTGGATGGCGTGGATGGGTCGCTGGCGCGACGGGTCAATGTGCAGACCGTGCTGCCAAGCTTTGATGGCTCGGTGCTGGACCTGGTGATCGACTACCTGACGTATGTGTTTATCCCGGCGCTGTTTATCTACCGCTACATCGACCTGCCGGACTTCACCCACCTGTTCACCGTCTCGGTGATCCTGGTGTCGTCGCTGTTCTGCTTCTGCAACGTCAACATGAAGAGCAAGGACAACTACTTCCAGGGCTTCCCCGCGGCCTGGAACGTGGTGGCGCTGTGTGTCTACATCATTGACCCGGACGCCTGGATCACCCTGGCCACGGTGATTGGCCTGGCGCTGCTGACAGTGACCCCGATGAAGTTCCTGCACCCATTCCGGGTCAAGCGCTTTATGCCGATCAACATTGCGGTGACCACGGTGTGGCTGCTGTGCAGCCTGTTGCTGGTGATCGACCAGCCGTATACCAACAAGCTGACCATGGGCCTGTGGTTGTTGATGTCGGCGTATTTCCTGGGGATTTGTATCTGGCGCACGGCGGTGGAGTGGTTGGATAAATCGCGTAAGGCATAAGGCTTATCGTGGCGAGCGGACTTGTTGTGGGAAGCGGGCTTGTTGTGGCGAGCGGGCTTGCCCCGCGCTGGGCTGCGCAGCAGCCCCTCTCCACAAAAGCACCACAGCCACAACGGCACCACTGCCACAGCATGCCGCAGTCAGAACGCCAGCTTGAAACCAATCAACCCCAGCATCACCGCCAGGCACGGGCGCAACAGTTCATCCGGCACCCGGCCTGACATATGGCTGCCAACGTAGATCCCCGGCAGCGACCCCATCAGCAAGAACCCCAACAAATGCCAGTCCATGTTACCCATGCTCGCATGCCCTAGGCCTGCGACCAGGGTCAGCGGTACGGCGTGGGCGATTTCGGTGCCCACCAGGCGCTTGGTGGCCAGGAACGGATACAGGATAAACAACGCCACGGTGCCCAGCGCGCCGGCACCGATGGAGGTCAGGGCGACCATGGTGCCGAGGATCGCGCCAGTGAAGACTGTCAGCCCGTTGAGGTTGCGCGGGCTCATATGGTAGTTGTCGCCCGCATGGTGCTGGGCAAAGGCCAACAGTTTTTTCTTGAACAGAATCGCCAGGGCCGTGAGCAGCAGTACCACGCCCAGGGCCTGCTTGATCACCTCGTTCATCGCGCTGGGGTCGGTGTGCAGACTCTTGAGGAACCACAGCGTCAACAATACTGCCGGCACGCTGCCCAGGGTCAGCCAGCCGGTGATGGTCCAGTCGATGTTCTTGTTCTTGCCATGCACCAGCACCCCACCGGACTTGGTGATGGCCGCATACAGCAAGTCGGTGCCCACCGCCGTGGCGGGGTTGATGCCGAACCACAACAGGATCGGGGTCATGAGCGACCCGCCACCCACGCCGGTCATGCCGACGATAAAACCAACGATCAGGCCTGCCACTACAAAACCAAAATTACCCACATCCATTACAACTACCTGCGGCCTTATAAAATTCTGGCGGCAGCATAGCGATTTTTCTTATAACGACTTATATCAATACGATCTGACTTTATTCCTTTTACGTCTCAGGGATTTATTTGTCGCGCCGTGCATCCAGTCAGCCGTGCGGTGAGTAGTACAGGTAGTAGCCATAACGCTGCTCTGTTGTTCACCCCTACGGAGAGACACCGATGAACACTAAACCCCTGCTCTGCCTGACCTGCCTGCTGCTCGCGGCGCCCGCGGCCTTTGCCCAGACCAGCCTGCCCGACAGCATCAAGGTGCCGGACGGCCACAAGGTGACCATGGAAACCACCGGTGTCGGCGAAATCACCTACGAGTGCCGCGACAAGGCCAACGCTGCCGGCCAGACCGAATGGGTCTTCGTCGGCCCCAAGGCAGTGCTCAATGATCGCAGCGGCAAGCAGGTCGGCACCTACTTCGGCCCGCCCGCCACCTGGCAGGCCAAGGACGGTTCGAAAGTCACCGGCACGCAATTGGCCGTGGCGCCGTCCAGCGCGGGCAACCTGCCCTATCAACTGGTCAAGGCCAACCCGGCCGAAGGCAAGGGTGCAATGAGCGGGGTCAGCTATATCCAGCGCGTCGCGCTCAAGGGTGGCGTGGCGCCAAGTGCCGAATGCAGTACCGCCAACAAAGGCCAGCAAGAAGTGGTGAAGTACCAGGCGGATTACATCTTCTGGGCGGCCAAATGATGCGCCTGGCAAAAAAAGTCGTCTAAGCTGCTGCGCTAGCACCCCGGCCAATCGCGGCCGGGGCTTGACCCTCAAAGGCGGCCACAATCCTTGCCCGAACCTCTCTTTGACTATGAAGCCTGCCTGTTGGCCTGCGCCCGCGGCGAACAGCAAGCCTTGCGTCAGTTGTACGAACAGGATTGCGCCCGGCTGCTCGGCGTGGCCAAGCGCATTGCGCGGGATACGGCCCTGGCGGAGGACATCGTGCATGAGGCGTTTATCAATATCTGGAACGGCGCCGGCGGTTTCGACCCGCGTAGGGGTTCGGCCCGTGGCTGGGTGTATAGCGTGACCCGGCATCTGGCGCTCAACGTCATGCGCAAAAAGGGCCGCGAAGTTGCGCTCAGTGATGAGCATGAACAGACCTTGGCGGCTGACCCCAGCACCGAGCATTTCGAATACCGTGCCCGTAGCGGCAAGGTTTATCAGTGCCTGGAACACCTGGAACCGTCGCGTCGCAGTTGCATCCTGCATGCGTATGTCGACGGCCTGTCCCACAGTGAAATCGCACAGAAACTGGGCACCCCGCTGGGGACTGTCAAAGCCTGGATCAAACGCAGCCTCGCGGCATTGCGTGAGTGCATGGCATGACCCCCGAAGAATTGAACGACCTGGCCGGCGAATACGTACTGG
The DNA here is from genome assembly GCF_001855215.1 of Pseudomonas sp. 06C 126. NCBI lineage: Bacteria > Pseudomonadati > Pseudomonadota > Gammaproteobacteria > Pseudomonadales > Pseudomonadaceae > Pseudomonas > Pseudomonas sp. 06C 126. Next base: position 10,236 of record NZ_MIFU01000076.1, read on the forward strand.
GCACCCTGGCGGCCGAGCAACGCCTGCACGTGCAGCAACGCCTGGAACACGATGCGCCCTTGCGCGCGGCGGTGGAGGCCTGGGAACAGCGCTTGTTGCCGCTGACCGAGCTGGCCGAGCCGGTGGCGACTTCACCCTACCTGTGGCGGCGCATTGAACGCAGCCTGGGCCATCACGCTGTGGGCGACACGCCGCCGGTGCCCTGGTGGAACCTGCTCGCGCTGTGGCGTGGCCTGGCCGGTGCCGGCTTGCTGGCCAGTTTGGTGCTGGCATCGCTGCTGCTGACCCGCCCCGCCGCCATCAACCCGACGGCCTACGTGGTGGTGCTGACGGCGCCACAAAGCCAGGCCCCAGGCTGGGTAATCCAGGCCAGCAACGATCAGCAAATCCAGTTGATCCCCCTGGGCGTCGTGCAGATACCGGCGGACAAGGCACTGGAGTTCTGGACCAAGGGTGATGACTGGCAAGGCCCGGTTTCCCTCGGGCTGGTCAAGCCGGGGCAGAGCCTGTCGATCCCCCTGGACAAGCTGCCGCCGCTGGCGCCAAACCAACTGTTCGAGATGACCCTGGAAGGCCCCAATGGCTCGCCGACCGGTAAGCCAACCGGGCCGATCCAGGCGATTGGGCGGGCGGTGAAGGTGATCTAGCACTGGATTAAAACGCCGACTCGCGCCATCCTCCGCGTTTTACGCCGCCTTATCTGCGGCGCTTGACGCTCAAAGGATATTTTCATGCACGACCCAGCCCTCGCCCCTGCCGATTTCGAGTTCATCGAAGACATTCTGCTCAAGTACGGCGACGACAACTCGGTACTGAACCTGGCCGAGTTCGATGGCTACTTCACCGCCCTGGTGTCCGGCCCGGCGCCGGTGGATGTTGCCATCTGGTTCCCGGCCATCTGGGGCGACCAGATCCCGGCATGGGAAAGCAAGGCCGAACTGGAGCAGTTCATCGACCTGTGCACACGTCATCTCACTGGCATCGCCCAGCAGTTGGCCAGTGATGCCCAGGGCTTTCAGGCGCGCTTCGAACAAACCGAACACCAGGGCCTGCCGCTAACCCTCGCCGAGGAATGGTGCTTTGGCTATATCCGTGGCGCCGCGATCAGCCAATGGCCAGCCCTGCCGACCGAGCAGGCAGCGCAGTTGGAAGCCATCTCCTGGTGCGCCGAGCAGGACAACTTCCAATTGCCGGCCGACCTGGATGTGGCCGCCCATCAACAACAGGTGGCCCGCATCGAACCGGCGGCCAGGGCCTTGCATGCCTATTGGTTGAGCCTGCGCGGTTAAACCTGCGCCATGATTTGACCCTAGCGTGCCGGATGGTCGATTATTCGTCTCCGCCAGCCGGCCACTCCCAGCCACCGCGCCTTGAATCAGGAGCCTTGTACCTTGAGTTCGCAGAAAACCGTGACCGTGACACCGCCCAACTTTCCATTGCACGGCAAGGTAGCGCCTCCCGGCTCCAAATCCATTACCAACCGCGCCCTGCTGCTGGCAGCCCTGGCCAAGGGCACCAGCCGCCTGAGCGGCGCGTTGAAAAGCGATGACACCCGGCATATGTCCGTGGCCTTGCGCCAGATGGGCGTGACCATCGATGAGCCGGATGACGTGACCTTTGTTGTCACCGGCCATGGCAAGCTGCAGTTGCCGGCGCAACCGCTGTTCCTCGGCAACGCCGGCACCGCGATGCGCTTTCTCACAGCCGCCGTGGCGACCGTGGAAGGCACCGTGGTACTGGACGGCGACGAGTACATGCAAAAGCGCCCCATCGGCCCGCTACTGACGACCCTGAACCACAATGGCATCAAGGTTGAAAGCCCCACCGGCTGCCCGCCTGTGACCGTGCACGGCACTGGCCGCGTGCAGGCCAAGCGCTTCGAGATCGATGGCGGCCTGTCCAGCCAATACGTCTCGGCATTGCTGATGCTTGCCGCCTGTGGCGAAGCGCCGATCGAAGTGGCGTTGACCGGCAAAGACATCGGTGCCCGTGGTTACGTCGACCTGACCCTGGATTGCATGCGCGCCTTTGGCGCCCAGGTGGACGTGGTCAACGACAGCACCTGGCGCGTGGCCCCTACCGGCTACATCGCCCATGATTACCTGATCGAACCCGACGCGTCTGCCGCCACCTACTTGTGGGCTGCCGAAGTGCTGACCGGGGGCAGCATCGACCTGGGCGTCGCCGCACAGGATTTCACCCAGCCCGACGCCAAGGCCCAGGCCGTGATCGCGCAATTCCCGCAGATGCCGGCCACGGTGGTCGGCTCGCAGATGCAGGACGCCATCCCGACCCTGGCGGTGCTGGCGGCGTTCAACAACACCCCGGTGCGCTTCACCGAACTGGCCAACCTGCGCGTCAAGGAATGCGACCGCGTCCAGGCCCTGCATGACGGCCTCAACGAGATCCGCCCAGGCCTGGCGACCATTATCGGTGATGACTTGCTGGTGGCCAGCGATCCAGCGCTGGCGGGCACGGCCTGCACCGCGCTGATCGACACCCACGCCGACCACCGCATCGCCATGTGCTTTGCCCTGGCGGGCCTGAAAGTCTCGGGCATCCGGATCCAGGACCCGGACTGCGTGGGCAAGACCTATCCTGAGTACTGGAACGCCCTGGGCAGCCTGGGCGTGCAACTGACCTACTGAGCCGTCAGCACCAGCGTGGGGAGGGAGTGATCATGACAATTCGCCAACCCTGCCCACCTGCTGTGTGTGATTGCGAGCGCGAGCAATTGCTCGATGCGCCCGGTACCGACCAGCGCATCCTGCAATTGACCCGCCAGGAAGAAAAAAAACTGCTCGAACGCCTGGAAAACCTGCAAAGCCTGGCAGACCTGGAACGCATGCAACACTTGATGCACCAGCAATTGGGCATCCGCGTGCACATCGCCCCAGGGCATACCGAAGTCAAAAGCATGCGCGGGATCCAGATCGTGATCGATGAACTGCCGGGGCTGTGCCGCAAGACGCGGCAGTCGATTCCGGCAGCGATTCGCAAAGGGCTGGAGAAACGGCCGGAGATTGCGTACCGGTTGCTCGATGCCCATGACTTGTTTCGAGAAAACTAGGCCTGCCACCGGATAAACCGGTGACGGGAGTCAAATGCATGATTTACCAAGTATAACTGCCGCCACCCGGCGTTTTAAATGTAAATGCATTTTGCTTGGCAGCGTCTTGCCCCTCGTTATTGTTCGCCGATTGCTCGTTTTCTAATTTGTGTTTTTGAACATTATCCAACGTCTCCAGCCTTGCATCGAATGCAGTGGGTTTTTGCTGTGAGGTATCGATGGTGGGGGCAAGTATTCCTGGGGTATTGGCGGAAATCGAAAACATGTTTTTCTCCATTGGTAATAGTTTCACCAACCTCGGCGGCATCTCTACTGCAGCTTGTGCGGGCTGGTCACCAGTAGTGGCCGATAAACAAAAACAGTTCCTATATATCCGGGCGCGCTCTGTTAATTGCCATTGAGTCCAGTGCCTACCGCAACTGAGGACATCTATGCAAAGAGCAGAAAGTTACTCCTGCCGGACTTGTACAAATAGTTGGGCCTTGCGGGTCATCTGGTCGAAATGCCGGTCGCGCTGTTTCTCGGCATCAATCATCGCGCGCTTGCCGTGTTTCTGTAGCAGGTAGGTGTGGATTTGCCGCACTTCCAGCGAGCTATAGATCGATGCCACATCCAACACGCCCATCAGGCCATCGGTGCTGTAGTCGCGTGTATTCATCAACACCTGAGTCCCGCGCACGCCGCGCACCTGGAAGCCCATGGATTCAAAGGCCGGGACTTTTTCCACGGTGCAGGTCAATTCGCCATGGGGGTAACGGCTGAGCATCTCATCCATCATCGCCCGCGCCACGCCCTGGCGGCGGTGGCTGGCATGCACGGCCATATAGGCCACGCCGCAGGCCTCGGGATCGTCCTTGACCGGCAGGTACAGCAAGAAGCCGACGACCTTGGCCGGATCCTGCTCATCCGTCGCCACAATCAGCTCGACCGCAATGCCCTTGGCCCCACCCAGCGCCTCCAGGTACAGGTGCACTTCGTAGCCGATTGCATATTGGTAGATGTTGTACAGCAGGTTGCTCGGCGGTAAGGCGACCGAGCTGATGTCGGTCAGGTAGTCGACCACCATCTGCAAGATCTGGCTGTTGACGGGCTCGGGGCATGGGCTGGTGTAGTGGGTAAGGGTGAACATCGAATTCCTGTTTCCTGGTATTTCGCAATCAAGGCAGCGGGGATTGTACCTGTTCTGCGCCGCACACCTGGCGCAAACAGCCGCGCAACCAACGATGCGCGAGGTCGGCATCCAGCCGTGGATGCCAGAGCATCGCCACGCTGAACGGCGGCACCTCGACCGGCAGGGCAAAGCTGAACAGGCCCTCACGCAGGCCGCTGGTATAGCGCTCGGGAACGCTGGCGATCAGGTCGGTCCGTTGCGCCAGGGCCACGGCCGTAGAGAACCCGGTGACGATAGTTGCCACGTCTCGCGTCAGGTCCAAGGCCTCAAGTGCGTGGTCGATCTGCCCACGTTCGCGCCCGCGCCGAGACACGTAGATATGCCGGCCGGCGGCGTAGCGCGTGGTGGTGATGGGGCCTTGGCTTAATGGGTGGCCGGCGCGCACCACACCGATAAAGCGGTCGCGAAACAGCAACTGGGTGAGGACTTCGGGGTGGGCGCTGCTATCGACGACGCCGGTTTCCAGGTCCACGCTGCTGTCGCGCAGCGGCGCACCGGGCTTATGCACAAAGTGCAGGCGCACGCCGGGTGCCTGCTCGGCCACATGGGCGATCAGCGCAGGACCGAAACTTTCGACGAACCCTTCGCTGGTGCGCAGCACGAAGGTCCGCACCAGGCCCTTGAGGTCCAGGACCTGCAGCGGACGCAGCAGCGCTTCGGCCTCCTGCACCAGTTGGCCGACCCGTTCGCGCAGTTCCAGGGCCCGGGGCGTCGGCACCAGGCCGCGTCCGGCACGCACCAGCAGCGGATCGCCGGTGGTTTCACGCAGCCGCGCCAACGCACGGCTCATGGCTGAGGGGCTCAGGCCCAGGCGTTGGGCGGCACGGGCGACGCTGCCTTCGGCCAACAGCACGTCCAGGGTGATCAGCAGGTTGAAGTCAGGCAGCGACACGGCGGCAATCCTTATCAGGCGTTTGACGCACACATAGAGTGCAACTGATGCGTCTTCCGCCATGTTAGGCGACAGCCTAGAGTGCGGGCAACGACCACGGTGCAGAACAAGGAAACCCCATGACATCCCCTCCCCCACGCGGCGCGCTCGCCGGTTTGTCGCTGTGCATGCTCCTGGCTTCGCTGGGCACCAGCATTGCCAATGTCGGCCTGCCGCAAATGGCCGAGACCTTTGCGGCAGGCTTTGCGGCGGTGCAGTGGGTGGTGCTGAGCTATTTGCTGGCAATCACCGCTGTGCTGGTGAGTGTCGGTCGCCTCGGGGATCGCTTCGGCCATCGCCGCCTGCTGTTGGCCGGCGTGCTGGTCTTCGCGGTGGCCTGTGCCCTATGCAGTGCCGCGCCCTCCCTTGGCGTGCTGGTCGCGGCGCGGGCGCTGCAAGGGTTTGGCGCGGCGATCATGCTGGCAATGACCATGGCACTGGTCGCGGCCACCGTCCCCAAAGCGCAGACCGGTCGCGTCATGGGTTTGCTGGGGACGCTGTCGGCGGTGGGCACTGGCCTGGGCCCGGCCATCGGCGGCGCACTGATTGCGGCGTCTGGCTGGCGTGCGCTGTTTCTGGTGATGCTGCCGTTGGCCGCCCTCGCCTTTGTGCTGGTGCAACGCACACAGGCCGACAGAGACCCGCAACCAGCAGGTGCGGGCCGCTTGAGTGTCTTCGCGACACTCCATGACCGGGCCCTGGGCGCCGGGCTGGGCATGAGTACGCTGGTGGCCGCGGTGATGATGACCACCCTGGTCGCCGGGCCGTTTTACTTGAGCCATGGCATAGGACTCGATCCCGCGCAGATGGGCCTGGCGATGGCGGTAGGGCCGTGTATCGCGGCGCTGGCGGGCATACCGGCCGGGCGCCTGACCGACCGCTGCGGCAGCTACGCCACCACGCTGGGCGGCCTGCTGTGCATGCTGGCCGGCTGCCTGGTGCTGGCGTTGATGCCTCTGGGCGTCACGGGTTACATCGGTGCGCTGGGGATTCTCACCTTGGGCTACGCGCAATTCCAGGCGGCCAACAACACGGCGGTAATGGGCAATGTGCCGGCGGATCGACGCGGGACGATTGCCGGCTGGCTGAACCTGTCGCGCAACCTGGGCTTGATTGTCGGCGCGTGGGCGCTGGGAGCGGTGTTTGCCTGGGGCATGGGCGATGTCCATGCGGCGCTGCCTGCCGCGGTTGGCCGAGGGTTTCGCCTAGCGTTCTGGGTCGCCTCGGGGCTGGTCGCACTGGCTCTGCTGCTGGCCTGCGCGCGCCGGGTAAAAACGCTGCAGGCCAGCACAGCGCCTTGACAAGGGAAAATCGTAACAGCTATTGTCTGACAACCTGATCACCTAGGTTTTGCCATGCTTGAGCTCCAGCGTCCAGATTCCCTCGTCGTGCGTGTAGTCAGCGCCATACGGGCCGAGATTGACTCCGGACAACTGGCGCCCGAGTCGCGCCTGCCGACCGAGCAGCAACTGGCCGAACAGTTGAATGTCAGCCGTTCGGTGGTGCGCGAAGCGATTGCCCAGCTCAAGGCCGATGGCGTACTGACCGCCAGGCGTGGCCTGGGCTCGTTTATTTCGCAGACCCCGGCCGGTACGGTGTTCCGCTTTCCAGAAAAGAACGGCCGGCGCCCTGACCTCGCGCAAATGTTCGAAGTGCGCTTGTGGATCGAAACCCAGGCAGCCTCCATTGCCGCCCAACGCCGTGACGCGGGCGACCTGCAGCGCATGAAGCGGGCCCTGCAGGAAATGCACGACAAGCGCGCAGACTTTGAAGCCGCCGCCCTCGCCGACGTGGAGTTTCACCGCGCCATCGCCGACGCCAGCAAAAACGAATACTTCGTCGCCTTCCACGACTTTTTGCGCAGCCAGTTGGCCAGCGCGCGCAAGACCGCCTGGGAAAACTCGGCCTCGCGCTTTGCCAGCGGCTCGGCCGATGCCACCCAGGAGCACCAGGCGCTGTACCAGGCCATTGTCGACGCCGACCCTCAAGGCGCCGCCGCTGCCGCCGAAGCGCATTTGCGTGCTGCCGCCAAACGCCTGCAACTGGAGCTGCCCGCGACCCACTGATCGCCCCATACCGATAAAGCGTGCCTGCGGGCGCGCCGTTTTTTTAACAAAAACATTAGTCTGACAACCTGATAAGCAGACTGAAATGTATTGATTTAGGTAGCCCCCACATGATTTATGACTTTTGCATCATCGGCGGCGGCATTGTCGGCCTGGCCACCGCGATGGAGCTGCTCAAGCGCCAGCCCAACGCATCACTGGTGATCCTGGAAAAGGAACCGGTGCTGGCCAAGCACCAGACCGGCCATAACAGCGGCGTGATCCATGCCGGCATCTACTACGCACCCGGCAGCCTCAAGGCCGACCTGTGCAAGCGCGGCGCCGAGGCCACCAAACAGTTCTGCCGCGAACATGGGATCAAGTTCGAGGTGTGCGGCAAGTTACTGGTGGCCTCCACGGCCCTGGAAGTGCAGCGCATGGAAGCGCTGTATGCGCGCTCGCAACTCAACGGGATGAAAGTCGAACGCCTGGACGCCGAGCAACTGCGCGCCCGCGAGCCGAATATCGTCGGCCTGGGCGGGTTGTTCCTCGATGCCACCGGGATCGTCGACTACCGCCAGGTCTGCGAAACCATGGCCGAAGTGATTCGTCGCAAGGGCGGTGAGATCTGCCTGGAAAAAACCGTCACCGCGATTGCCGAAGACACCGACAAAGTCACCGTCAACACCCTCGATGGCGCCTGGCAGGCACGGCACTTGGTGGTGTGCGCCGGCCTGCAATCGGACCGCCTGGCGACCCTGGCCGGGATTGATATCGACCACCAGATCATCCCGTTCCGTGGCGAGTATTTCCGCTTGCCGGCGTCGAAGAACAACATCGTCAACCACTTGATCTACCCGATCCCCGACCCTGAGCTGCCGTTCCTGGGGGTGCACCTGACCCGCATGATCGATGGCAGCGTCACCGTCGGCCCCAATGCCGTATTGGGCCTGGGTCGGGAAAACTACAAGAAGTTTTCCGTCAACTGGAAGGATGTGGCCGAGTACGCGCGCTTCCCCGGCTTCTGGAAAACCATCTGGCAGAACCTCGGCTCCGGCAGCGTGGAAATGAAGAACTCGTTGTTCAAGTCCGGCTACCTGGAGCAGTGCCGCAAGTATTGCCCATCCCTGGAACTCGACGATCTGCTGCCCTACGAAGCCGGGATCCGCGCCCAGGCGGTGATGCGTGACGGCACTTTGGTACACGACTTTCTGTTCGCCCAGACGCCGCGCATGTTGCACGTGTGCAACGCGCCGTCACCGGCGGCCACCTCTGCCATTCCGATTGGCGAAATGATCGCCGACCGCATGTTCACCCCCAACTGAATACCCCCTGTGGGAGCTGTCTCGCCCCGCGAGGCTGCGATGACGGCGGCACAGGCAAGAAAAATATCGCCTGACCCACCGCTATCGCAGCCTCGCCAAGGCTCGACAGCTCCCACAGTTGAACGCGTTCGCAACACCCTAATAAATATAATGACTGAGAAGGAAGTACAGCATGACGGCAAAAGCCCATAACCCCGCCACGGTGGAAACCCCGGCACAAACGAAGAAACGCCTGCGCAAGGTCGCTGCCGCCACCATCTTCGGCTCGATGCTGGAGTGGTATGACTTCTACCTCTACGCGACCATGGCGGCGATTGTCTTTTCAAAGATCTTCTTTGATAACAGTGACCCGAAGACCGCGACCCTGATGGCGTTTTCCACCTTCGCCATCGGTTTTATCGCCCGCCCCTTCGGCGGCATTCTGTTCGGCTACCTGGGCGATAAGTTCGGCCGCAAACATGTGCTGGTGCTGACATTCTGCATGATGGGCGTGTGCACCACGCTGATCGGCCTGATCCCCAGCTACGCCTCGATTGGCATCTGGGCGCCGATCATTCTGGTGTTTATCCGCATCATCCAGGGCCTGGGCGCCGGCGCCGAGCTGTCGGGCGCGGCGGTCACTTCCTACGAGCATGCTTCAGAAGGCAAGCGCGGCAGCCAGGGTGCCTGGCCGGCGCTGGGCTTGAACCTCGGCCTGCTGCTGTCATCGCTGACCGTGTACCTGCTGACCATCAATGGCAATGAGTTCCTGCTGGCCGGTGGCTGGCGTATCCCGTTTATCTGCAGCATCGCCCTGGTGGGTGTGGGCCTGTGGGTACGTAACAGCATCCCGGAAACCCCGGAGTTCAAGGAGTTGAGCCAGGAGCCGGCCAAGGCCAAGGTCTCGCCGCTCAAGGCGCTGTTCAAGAACGACCTCAAGGGCCTGGCGGTGGTGTTCTTCGTGGCTATTGGCTACAACGCCCTGAGCTACATCTTCAAGACCTTCTCCCTGGCCTACCTCACCCAGTTCAAGGGTGTCGACGTGCATGTCACTTCGCTGTCGGTGACCATTGCCAGCCTGGTCGCCATTGTCGCCGTGCCGTGCTTCGGCTGGCTGTGTGACAAATGGAGCAGCAAATCGGTACTGGTGCTGGGCGGCGTGCTGTCGCTGCTGTTCGCCTACCCGTTCCTGGCGCTGCTGAACACCGGTGAAAGCCTGATGATCTACCTGGCCATCGGGATCGGCACCGGGATCCTCGCGCCGATGATGTTCGCCCCCCAAGGTTCGTTCCTCAGCCGCCAGTTCCCGACCCAGACTCGCTCTTCGGGCTTTGGTACCGGGCGTGAAATCGGTACGGCCATCGCCGGTGGCTTGGCGCCGCTGGGTGCCTTGTCGATGGTGGCCGCTTCGACCACGCACTCGACGGACGGTGTGGTGATCATCCTCGCTATCGCCTCGGTGCTGGTGGTGGTGTTTGCCCTGTGTGACCAGGGCCGCAAGCACTCGGCATTCAAGAACTGAGGGCAAAATGTTGCCCAAGGGGTGCATCTGCGCCCCTTGATCGCGCATCATGGGCACTTTCATGCTCAAGAGAAACGTCCATGCGCGTTCTGTCATTGATGATGGGTGTTACGACGCTGGCCGCCAGCCTGGTGTTTTGCGCCACGGCGTCGGCGAGCGAAGAGAGTCAATTGATCGACTCAATCAACCAGTACCGCAGCCAACTGCAACGCTGTGGCGACCAGGGTTCCCAGGAACTGCCGCCGCTGGCGGTCGACCCACGCCTGGTATTGCCGGTCAATAATGCCGGCGATTTGCAGCAGGACCTGGCCCAGGCGGCCTACCCGATGGTGAATGTCCAGGCGATCAGCCTGTCCGGGCCTCGCGACGCGCAATCGGCGATGAAAGCGGTGCGCGAGAGTTTCTGCCGCGTGGTGCTGGACCCGCAGTTCGTCGATATCGGCGTCAGCAACAATGGCCAGGACTGGCGCATTGTCCTCGCCCGTCCGCTGCTGAGCCGTGGCCTGGCCAGTTCCCAGGAGGCCGGCCCGCAACTGCTGGAGATGGTCAACGCCGCCCGCAAGCAACCGCGCCAATGTGGCGAGCAGGCTTTCGCCGCCACCACGCCACTGGCCTGGAACGCGCAACTGGCAAGCGCCGCCGACAGTCATGCACGCAACATGGCCAACCACAACTTCTTCGACCATCTGGACCGCGACGGCCGCACCCCGGGCGACCGCGCGGAGCTGGCTGGCTACGTGGCCCAGCAGGTCGGTGAAAATATTGCAGCGGGCCTGGATACGCCGCGCAAAGTGGTCGATGGCTGGCTCGCCAGCCCCGGGCACTGCGCCAACTTGATGAACCCGCAGTTTCGCGAATTGGGTGCCGCCTACGGGCTGGACCCGAAAAGCGACGCCGGGATTTACTGGACGGCACTTCTGGGCGTGCAGTAGCGCTGAACTGCCGGACATTGCCCGGGTCTGTTGTTTGATATTGCGGTGCCATATCGCAACGTGGGACGAACTAGGTGTTGAGTAGATGACAGACTGGCTACAAGGCTGCGGTGAAATGGCCGAACGGGTTCGCCGCCACGACTGGACCAACACGCCCCTGGGGCCGATGGACCAATGGCCGGATGTGCTCAAGACCACCGTGTCCTTGAGCCTGGCCTCCCACTTTCCCCAGGCGGTGGTGTGGGGCCCCGAGTTGACCACCCTGTACAACGACGCCTTCGTCCCGATCCTTGGTAGCAAACCCGATGCACTCGGCCAGCCCTTCAGTACCATCTGGCAGGAAGCCTGGAGCCAGATCAGCCCGATCGCCGATGCCGCATTTGCAGGCCACGCAACGTTTATCGAAGACTTCCCATTGATCGTCGAGCGTGGTGATGCGCCGGACCAGGCCTATTTCACGTTTTGCTACAGCCCGATCCGCGATGCCTGCGGCAACGTCGTGGGCATTCTCGATACCGTCACCGAAACTACCGGCTCGGTGTTCATGGCCCGCCGCCTCGCCGTGCTGGATGCGATCAGCAACGGTGTAGCCAATGCCACCGATCCTGCAGCGATCATGGCGGCCACCACACAGATACTGGCGACCCACCTGAACCTGTCCAACTGCGCCTATGCCGACATGGAGGCCGATGAAGACGGCTTTACCATTCGCGGCAACTGGGCTGCAGAAGGTTCGCCCAGCATTGTCGGGCACTACCGCCTGGCCGACTTCGGCCAATTGGCAGTCGAGCGCCTGCAGGCCGGTGAGCCGTTGATCATTAATGACAACCTGACGGAACTGACGCCCGAGGAAGCCGCGACCTTCCAGGCTCTGGGTGTGACGGCGACGATTTGCATGCCGCTGATCAAGTCCGGACGCTTGACCGCGCTGATGGCCATTCACGACCGCATGCCGCGCCGCTGGTCTTCCTACGACCTGGCGCTGCTGGGTGAGGTCACGGAGCGCTCCTGGGCGCATATCGAACGGGTGCGCGCCGATGCCATCGTCCGCGAGGGCTTGTCGGCACTGGCCGATTTGAATGCGACCCTGGAACAGCGGGTCGTGGAACGCACCACCCTGCTCAACCAGACTGAAGCGGCGTTGCGCCAGTCGCAGAAGCTTGAAGCCATCGGCCAGTTGACCGGTGGCGTGGCCCACGACTTCAACAACCTGCTGACGATCATCCGCTCGTCAGTCGACTTCCTGCGCATGCCCAACCTGCCCGAAGAACGCCGCCAGCGCTATATGAGCGCCGTGACCGATACCGTAGAGCGGGCCAGCAAGCTGACCAGCCAGTTGCTCGCCTTCGCCCGGCGCCAACCGCTGAACCCGCAAGTGTTCAATGTGGGCCAGCGCGTACAGAACATCGGCGACATGCTGGAGACGGTCACCGGCGCGCGAATCCATGTCAGCGTCCAATTGCCGGAACTGGCCTGTTACGTCTGCGCCGATTCCAGCCAATTTGAAACGGCCTTGATCAACATGGCCCTCAATGCCCGGGATGCGATGGACGGCCAGGGCACGCTGGTGCTGCGCCTGGACCGGGACCAGCCATTGCCGTGCATACGCGGGCATGGCGGGTCAGGCAAACCCTTCGTGGCAATCTCCCTGGCAGACACCGGCAGCGGGATTGCCCAGGCGACCTTTGAACGCATCTTCGAGCCGTTCTTTACCACCAAGGAGGTCGGCAAGGGCACCGGGCTGGGGCTGTCGCAGGTGTTCGGGTTCGCCAAGCAATCGGGGGGCAACGTGGATGTGGCCAGTGTGCTCGGCCAGGGCACCGTGTTTACGTTGTACCTGCCACAAGTGGAGCCCGAGTCGATCCTCGACAACACGGTCCAGGCACCACTGGAGCTGGATCCGGACGCCGCGCGGCGGCGCATCCTGATCGTGGAAGACAATCTGGAAGTAGGCCGCTTCGCCAACCAGATCCTGCAGGACCTGGGTTACCAGACCGTCTGGGCCACCCATGCCGAAGAAGCCCTGGAGATGATCGGCCCGGATGCCAGGGCCTTCGACGGGGTGTTTTCCGACGTGGTGATGCCGGGCATGGGGGGCGTGGCGCTGGCCCGTGAGCTGCGCCGACGCCGGCCCGACCTGCCGGTGATCCTGACGTCTGGCTACAGCGAGGAGCTGGCCAATTGTGGCTACGACGGCTTTGAGTTCTTGGCCAAACCCTACTCCGCCGACCAAATCTGCCGGGTGCTGGCCAAGATCATGGGCAAGGATTGAAGCTAGGACGCAACCGCCACCTGGTTGCGCCCCATGGCCTTGGCGCGGTACAGGGCTTTGTCAGCGGCATTCATCAAGTGCTGCAAGTCATCACCCGCAGCATAGTTCGGGGCTACGCCCAGGCTCGCACTCAATCCCTGTACCGGGTCGATGGTCAAGCGCGCAATGGCGCGGATCAACTGTTCGCCGATGTCCTGTGCCACTTCCAGGGTGGTATTGGGTAGCAGCACCGCAAACTCCTCGCCCCCCAGGCGACCGTAGATATCCGACTGGCGAAAGGACGCTCTGATCACCTGGCCAATCTGGCGCAACACCTGATCGCCGGCCTGGTGGCCGTAGGTGTCGTTGATCGCCTTGAAGTGATCCATGTCCAGCATCAACGCGCATAGCGGCTGGTGAGTGCGCTTGCATTGGTCATAGAGCACCTGGGCATTTTCGAAGAACGCGCGGCGGTTCATCAAACCGGTGAGTTCATCGGTCTGGGCGGCGCGCGTTGAAATACTGTGGGCGCGCTCTATTTCGCGGGTCAGACGAAACGCCGTCTCCAGGGCCTCGGACAATTTACGCGACGCCCCCACGACAAATGACGAGAACACCAGCACGGCAACAGCCATGCCCATCTGCATCTTGGAGGGTTGAAACAACAGCCACAGGGTGCACGGCAACAGCACCAGGGCCATGGACACTATGGTCATGTAACGGTAGGCCGAGTAGCACGACACCGCGCTGACCGACATTCCCACGGCAAAGAGCATGACCAGGGCCTGGGTCAGCCGGTCATCGGCGGGCATCACGGCAAAGGCCCCTGCCCCCCAGATCCCGGCCGACAGCACCAGGGTGATCCAGTAATGACGCTCCCAGCGCTGGGGCGTGCGCTCGCTGCGGGGGCTGCGAAAATACTGGAGGAACATCGACACACGCAGGAGCGACGAGCCTGCCAGCAATACCAGCCAACCGATCATCAGGCGGGGATCAAGCCGGTCCCAACACAGCCAGCACAGCATGCCCGCGGCCAGATAACTGCCAAAAACCGCAGAGAATGATTGGCTAAACAACTGACGCAGGCGATCAGTGCGCACCTGCTCTTCGATGAAAAAATCCTGGTCCTGCTCACGCCCAAGGCCATTCATTTGGTTCGCCTGATCCTAGTGCTGCGACAAAATGGCATTGTGGCACCCTGCCAGCACTCAGGACAGCGAAATTCGTTGCAGGTACGCGGTAAAAGCCCGAGTTAAAGCCATCGGGCTACCACAGGAGGCGGCTTGCTGGCGATCGCTGCAGCAGGTCCTTACAAGGAGTGCGACAAGGACCAGCGTTTTTTGAACGTCGAGAGCTGATAGGCAATCGCCAGCCAGATAAACCACCCCGGCATGACACACAGTGCCAATCGGGTATCAGGACGCAGCGCCAGCAGGCACAGGACGAACCCAAGGAACGCCAGGGAAAACCACGCCATCGGCACGCCACCCGGCATCTTGTAGTGTGACGCGGCATGCAGGTCAGGGCGTTTCTTACGGTAGGCGATGTAGGACGCCAGGATGGTCGACCAGGTAAAAATCACCAGAATCGCGGACACGGTGGAAACGATGGTAAACGCTGTCATGACCTCCGGGACGATGAACAGCAGCAATACGCCCAGCAGCATCAGGAAAGTGGTAAACGCCAGACTGACAAACGGAACGCTATTTTTCGACAATCGCTTGAACACCCCTGGCGCGCTGCCCAGGTCCGCCAGGCCGAACAGCATGCGGCTGGCGGAAAACACCCCACTGTTGGCCGAGGACGCCGCCGAGGTCAGCACCACAAAGTTGACGATACCGGCGGCTGCCGGAAAGCCGGCGATCAGGAACAACTCCACAAACGGGCTCTTGGTCGGTGACACCGCCTGCCACGAGGTGACCGCGATAATGCACGCCAGGGCCAGCACATAAAACAGGATGATGCGCAGCGGAATCGAGTTGATGGCCTTGGGCAAGGTTTTTTCCGGCGAGCGCGTTTCCGCTGCCGCTGTGCCAATCAGCTCGGTGCCGGCAAAGGAAAAGATCGCCATCTGGAAGCCGGCGAAGAACCCGAGCAAGCCGTTGGGAAACACCGCCTGTTTATCCAGGAGGTTGCCCAGCGACGCCGTTACGCCCGTGGGGGAAACAAATGAACTGCCGATCAGCAACACACTCACACCGATCAGCGTCACAACCGCGATGAGCTTGATGATCGCAAACCAGAACTCAACCTCACCGAACAACTTTACGGTCAGCACGTTCAAGGCAAACAGCGTCAGCATCATGCCTATGGCCGGCAGCCAGGCCGGCACATTGGGGAACCAGTACTGGAAGAACCCGCCCACTACCACCGCGTCCCCGACCACCGCCACGCTCCAGCTCAACCAGTAGGACCAGCCAAGAAAAAACGCCGCGCGCGGCCCCAGGTACGCACCGGCAAAGTCCGCGAAGCTCTTGAAGTTCAGGTTGGATAACAGCAACTCGCCCATGGCCCGCATGACGAAATACACGAACAGGCCAATGATCATGTAGATCAGGATGATCGAGGTGCCAGACAAGGCAATGATCTTTCCCGAGCCCATGAACAGGCCCGTACCAATCGCGCCGCCCATGGCCATCAGTTGAATATGACGATTACTGAGGGTGCGTTGAAGCGCAGGCTTTTCCAGCCCGGGTGCAGATGTTTTCATCACAAAACCTCTTGCTCTTATGTTTTTGAGTTTTGGCAGAAAAATATCGAAGGTTTTTTATTGTTCGGGTCAACGTGGTTCGGACTTTGGGCGTTGAATCCTCAGGCGCGTTGTCTCTCGTAGCCGTGCAGCACATTGACCGCATTGATGCCGATCTCGTCGACCATATAGCCACCCTCCATCACAAACAGCGTGGGCACGCCGACGCTGGCGATGATCTCGCCCATGCCGAGAAAGTCATGGCTTTCCAACAGGAAATGGCTGATGGGATCGTCCTTGAACGTATCGACACCCAGGGAGATCACCAATACTTGCGGGGCAAAGTCGCGCAGTTTTTTACAGGCATCGAGCAACGCGCTTTTGTAGGCCTGCCAACTGGTGTTCTTGGGCAATGGATAGTTCAGGTTGAACCCTTCACCGGCACCCGTGCCCTGCTCCGTATGGAAACCTGAGAAGTACGGATAAGACACCGAAGGCTCGCCGTGCAGGGAGATAAACATCACATCCGGGCGGTCATAGAAGATGTTCTGTGTGCCATTGCCATGGTGAAAGTCCACATCCAGCACTGCCACCCGCTGCGCGCCCTGGGTAATTGCCTGTTGCGCGGCGATGGCGGCGTTGTTGAGGTAGCAATAACCGCCCATGTATTCGCGCGCAGCATGATGCCCAGGTGGGCGGCACAGGGCGAAGGCGCTGTCGTGGCCTTCATCAATCAAGGCCAGGCCTGTAAGCGCAATATCGGCGCTGGTCTTCACCGCGTCCCAGGTGTTGGCGGTGATCGGCGAACCGGCGTCCATGGCAAAGAAGCCGAGCTTGCCATCGATAAAGTCCGGCACCTGTTGATTGGCCAAGTCACGTACCGGCCAGACCAGGGGCAAAGCGTCATGGCTGCGGCCTACGGCTGTCCACTGTGCCCAGGCGGTTTCAAGGAAGGATACGTAGCGCTCGCTGTGGGCGTTGACGTAGCAGGCACGATCAAACGTACGCGGCACGATGATATCGCCCAAGCCGACATGCCTGACCCGATCACGCACGGTATCGGCCCGGCTCGGCTGTTCGAAGGACGGCTTGAGGACACCATCTTTAAGTTCGGTGCCATGGTGCAAACGGTGGGAATCGCTGAAAACAGTCAACATGGGAAGATATCCGCCTAATGAGGTTCAGGCGTCTATTTTGTTCGGGGCTTGAGGGGCTTTCTTTGCTTTTACTTCTCGCAATGCTAGCTTTATCGGGAATATTTCCTCAAAAAAAAGACAATGAAGAAAAATCTATCCAACCGCCCCACGCTTGACGACACCGACCTGGCCATTCTTGCCCTGCTGCAAGAAGACGCGAGCATTTCCAACGCTGAATTGAGCGAACGCCTGTCCTTGAGCCTCACGCCGTGCTGGCGCCGACGCAAACGCCTGGAGGAAGAAGGCGTGATCAAGGATTACCAGGCCAACCTGGACCGTCGCAAGCTGGGGCTGGATATCATGGCATTTGTCCACATCCGCTTCTCCACCCATACCGACCACACGCCCGAGGCCTTCGAGGCCGTGATCAAGCAACTGCCGCAGGTGCAGGCCTGCCACAAAATCACCGGCGATGCCGATTATCTGTTGCAGGTATTGGCCGAAGATCTGGATAGCTACAGCGACTTTGTCGAAAGCGTGCTGCGGCGCCAGTTGGGGATTGCCTCGATCCAGTCGAGCCTGGCGCTGCGCGAGGTGAAGACCACCAGCCGGGTGGCGATTCCAGGGCGTCGGGATAAGTGAGTGTGGGCTGCGAGCCTAAAGACTCACGTTCATCTGCCGATAGCGAAATCCTGACAACGCTTCACTCGTAAGGTCTGTCACTTGCAAAAGGCAATAGGATGAGTATCGGTACCATCGGCACAAAAACAGTCACGCGCACAGGCTCAATGGTAGGGAAGTTCATTCCCTTCATCTATGTTTTCGTTGAAGACAAACTGGCAGAAAAAATTATCGACCTAGTCGTAGATCAGAATTCCAGCGATAGGCCAAAGTCTTCGGTCAAGTGCGTTGTTTCTGGATCCTGGCTCAATCAGGCTGCGTGCATGTATGGTTTCTACACTTACGGTAACGAGTTGGCAGGGACGTACCAAATTCCATTCTTTTCGGCGTTGGCAGTGAATGACGGCGACGTGCCCCAAAAACAACTGGATCAGCGACTAGATGGGGTGATCAAGGGCAGTCTCAACGAGAACCAGGCTACCATCAAGGAAAAAATCAGGGCACACACCACGCAGTTCACGCTCGCGCATTTACTTGGCCCGAACGGCGAAGAAATCAAAGCCTCTCCCGAGTACAACCACAAGCTTTGGTTCGAAGAAATTACCGAACCAATGATTCGCGAACAACATAAAACCGCGCTGGAGCAGCCTGACGCTCTGCTTCGCTTAATCGCGCAGCATGAGATCGAAACGTTGCTGGAGGTCATTGCGTACTCGAAGACCCTCTTCAATCCGAACAGTGCTTCGGTTGAAAGCGAAAAAGTCGACTACCACACTTATTACACATTGCTCAAAGCCTGCACTCCCCGGCGTCCAGACGATGCAATGAACAACATTGAATGGTATGTGCTGCGGGCTATCAAACGTTACAACCGCGCTCAATGGGAGGCTTACACAGGGCATGTCAGGGAGAGGATCGTGGCACTGGCCCTGGATAACTACGAGCGGTTCAAGAACAGCCACTTCGATCTGCGCTGATTGAATCAGCCGTATCCGAAGTATTAAGAACAGTCGATATTTCTGTATTGAAGAGGATAGTTCCAAATGATTTTTCTGGTTATCGCGGCCGTTGGGGCACTGCTTGTTTTTTACAAGCTATGGGCCGCAGTCCCATCAGAGCAAAAGTATGAAAAATTCAGCGCAGTCTCATCTTTTTTCACATTGACGGTTGCCTTTAGTGCGGCATTCGTTGCCTACGATCAGTTGAATGAATCGAAACTGGCTTCGGCCAAGTCCATCTACAAAGACTACATTTCCCTGGCCTTTGCAAACCCGAAATTTTCCGCTGCCTCCTACCCCATTGAGTCTCCGCGATTCGAGAGCTTTAAGCCGGGCAGCGAGGAATATGAACAATATGAGTACTTTGTTGGGTTCTTGCTGTACTCCGCCGAATCGATCTTGCCGCTAGTGGGGGATGATGAAAACTGGTACTCAACCTTGAGCGACCAGTTGATGTACCACGCGCTTTATCTGAAAAGCGGCAAGGCCAATATCGAGAATTACTCACCACAAATCGACAGCATCGTGAATGAAGCAATAAGGCGCTATGAGGAAGAGGCCCTCGAGAAACGCGTACAACCGTCGTAGCCGTGAACGAGTCCGTCTCTACGCAATGTGTGGGTCTTCAATCCTGAGCCATGGCCAGCGAGCCTGATAGCTCCTGGCCTTGTGCTCGAACAGCTCTGGCTGCGGGGTGATGGGGTTGAGCCGAAGTATTCCCTGCTCGGCGTCGGCCAGGCCGTAGGGCGCATAGATTTCCCCCGTGTCCACGGCCAAGGCGATGCAAGTGCCCGCCACCAAGTAGCGATCTACCCCACCCCGGGCTGTGTGCAATTGCGGGTAAGGCATGCCGAACCGCTGCGGATACCAGAGGTGTACACGCGCCTGGTTCTTCACTTCAATGTTTACATCCAGATCGCGCAAGAGCTCGCTGGCGCGCTCAATCACCTCATTCTCGGCTTCCCAGGACATATCGGTGTCAAAGTAGAACACGTCGTAATCCTTCACCCCCCAATCGGGGCTCAGCCCGGCCTGATGATTCCACACCGCCTGGAACAGGCAACCTGCCGTCAGCAGGCATTGGTCCAGGCCAAGGGCTGGCAGGCGCGCCACCAGTTCAGCGTTGATGGGGTTGACCATCGCCAGTTCGACCAGCCTCTGGGCCGTCAATTTCATACGCATTCCCTTGCCGTTACTGCATGTTGAAAACGCAGGTTATACCAGAGTCTCATCAACCCTTGAGCGCCGCCTCAATGCCGGCGATGTCGATTTTCACCATGCCCATCATTGCATTGAATGCGCGCTTGGCCGCCGCGGGGTCGGGATGGATGATCGCTGCCGTGAGCACGCGCGGGGTGATTTGCCAGGACAGGCCCCACTTGTCACGGCACCAGCCACAGGCAACCTCCTCGCCGCCGTTGCCGACAATCGCTTGCCACAGGCGATCCGTTTCGGCCTGGTCGTCAGTGGCCACCTGGAATGAGAACGCCTGGTTGTGCTGGGTACCCGGCCCGCCATTGAGGCCCAGGCACGGGATGCCCATGACGGTGAATTCCACGGTCAGGACATCGCCTTGCTTGCCCGCGGGATAATCGCCCGGCGCTGTGTGCACGGCATCTACGGTGCTGTCCGGGAAGGTGGCGGCGTAGAATCTGGCAGCCTCCAGAGCTGTGCCGTCGAACCAGAGGCAGATGGTGTTTTTGTAGGCCATCGGGATGCTCCAAGAAGGCAATTGACTGTTTCAGTCTAGCCCCTGCAATCCCCTTCACACCTGCGTTGTTCGCAGGATGGCCTGATCGGCTGGAGCGGTGCATCAACCCGGCTCATAACGTGCTCCAAGTTAGACCGATCAGGAACGCCAGAAGCCAGAAAACCATAGCGCTTGAAGCGTATGTTGGTAAATGGAAGCATCTGAAGGACCGAACCTTGATAGATCAGCGAGTGTCTGACGCATGAGTATTCATCCATCAACTGATTGAATCCTGTTCCTGCGTCACCAACGGTCTCTGCATTGATGACCAGCAGGTCAAACACATCCAGCGCGTTGTCCAGCAACGCGATCAATTCTGGCAACGAAGAGACCGGTACGATCCGGTGATATCCCAAAGAACCGAGGTCTTTCTCGATGCTCATTCGCCGCCCTGGATCGGTATCGACCAGCACGATGCGCAAACGCGGATTTGACATGGGAAGCCCCTACTTGCGAATCATCATAGAGTGTTGTGCGACGCCAGCTTCGTTGCCAGCCAGGGCAACACAGATGCAGTGCTCATGGGGCGTGCACAGAGATAACCCTGGCCTTGTTGGCAGCCCAGCTTGAGCAGTTGTTGGCGCTGGCTGTCGTGCTCGACACCTTCGACCACGACCATCATGTCCAGCGCGGTCGCCAATGCCAAGGTGCTGCTGATCACTGCGCGGTTACGGGGGCTGGAATCCAGATCGCGGGCAAAACTGGCGTCTAG
The DNA here is from genome assembly GCF_001855215.1 of Pseudomonas sp. 06C 126. Taxonomy (NCBI): domain Bacteria; kingdom Pseudomonadati; phylum Pseudomonadota; class Gammaproteobacteria; order Pseudomonadales; family Pseudomonadaceae; genus Pseudomonas; species Pseudomonas sp. 06C 126. Next base: position 31,368 of record NZ_MIFU01000076.1, read on the forward strand.
CTTGATTTCGGTAAACGGCAACTGGCACAGACGCTCCAGCGAGGAGTAGCCGATGCCGAAGTCATCAATGGACAGGCCGGCACCCATCATCCGCAAGCGGATCAGGGTTTCAAGCACGCCGGGCGAGACCTCCAGCAAGCCGCTTTCGGTGATTTCGAAAGTCAGCCGCGACGCCGGGATGGCGTGGCGCTCCAGCACTTCGCACAGGCGGGGGAGCAAGGATTCGTGAGCCAGTTGCGCGGCTTCCAGATTGAACGCCAGCGACAGCATGTACCCTTGATCCTGTGCCTCCCGCAAGAACGTCAGCGCTTGCTCGAGTAGGGCAAAAAACAACTCATCCATCAAGTCGAACCGGCTGATCAACGGCAGGAAATCCGCCGGGCACAATACGCCGTGCTGTGGATGTTGCCAGCGCGCCAGCACTTCAAGGCTGCCGACTTCGCCCGTCAGTAAATTGAACTTGGGTTGAAGGAAAGCCTGAACTTCAGAACGTGCAATAGCGCGCTCCAGGCAAGCCTTGCTGGCGAGTACATCCCCCGCCTCCCTGGCGACTTGAGACGCAGGAGCCACCGTCGTTTCCAGATAGCGCGTCAACATCGAAGCAATCGCACCCGCTCGCACCGGGACATCGACATAACCCAGGACGCCGACCCCAAGCAGGCCGATCATGCGTTCGATGGCGTCATGCAGATCCTGGGTGTGCCCACTGCAGATGATGGCGGACTTGACCTGAAGAGTGCGACTGAGCACTTCAAGGACCGTCAACCCTTGCATACCCTCTTTCTTCAAGGTGCAGAGCACGATATCCACCGGCCCTGCACGATCAAGCAACGCGAGCGCAGCGGCCAGATCGGCCGCAGCCATCACCCAATCACACCCCGCCTCCTTAAATGCCTGAGTAGCTACCAGTTGCTTGAAGGGATGCTCCTCGACGACCAGAACGCGGATGGGAAGAAAGGACATGACAAATCACACATGAGATGGGAATGCGCCCATTCTCACGGCGCCTCTTGCCGGCGTATCTAGGAAGACTCCTAAATGGAAATAGAAAACTCCATGCATTTATCGGAAGTTTCCGGTGATGGATGGAAAGTTCTCCAAAACCGACTTCAGCCTAATCTTTTGAGCTCCGCGCTCAGTGTCACCATGGCTTGTGTCAAGGCCGTGACGGCGGTTTCAAGCTGGGCCGGCTCCCTGATTTGGCAAGCCGCCTCCAGGCGGGTGCAGTGGATGATGACGTTTTGCCCACCCACGATCCTGCCCCCCCCCTTGACCCGATGAGCCAGCTCGGCAAGCACTTTAAGATCTCCTGTGCCATAGCCTTCGAGCAATCGCACCCTGTCGCTGTCCAGGCTGTCTGCCAGGTCCCGCACCAGCGTGCTGATTGCCTGTTCGTCGCCTCTAGCCAATTGCCTCAAGGTACTCAGATCAAGTGTCTGGCCTTGTCCCAACTGCGCCACCTGAAGTTCGGCCGCCAGTGTCCTGGGGCGAGCCGATACCAGGCGCTCGCTCAGATCGCGAAGGCTGATGGGCTTGAACAGGCAGTCGTCCATGCCGGAATCCAGGCAGCGCTGTTTCTCTTCCGGCAGCGCATTAGCGGTAAGGCCGATAATCAGGCAACGGGGCAACTGCAAGCGCGCCTCTTCTGCGCGGATAGCGCTAGCCAGGTCATAACCGTTCATTATCGGCATATGGCAATCGGAGATCACCACATCAAAGGCGCCCTTGCGCCAAGCGCGCAACCCATGGGCGCCGTCCTCGGAATCACTGACATCGTGCCCCAGGTAAGTCAGTTGCTGGGACAGCAGCACACGGTTGGCCGGGTAATCATCTACCACCAGCGCCCGCAGACGTCTGGCGGGTTGCACCGGCTCAACCAGAGGTACAGCTGCCGGTGCTACCGGCTCAAGGATCGGCAACCTTAGCGCCACCGAGACATCGGTACCCCCTCCCAGGCTGCTGGTTAGGGACAACTGGCCATGCATCATCTCGCACAAGGTACGGGTAATCGTCAGACCCAGACCGGAGCCAGTACGCATCGTATCAGCAGGGTTGCCCACCTGGCTGAATGGGCTGAACAATCGGGCCTGATCGTCCTGGGAAATACCGATCCCGGTGTCCATGACGTTGAAGATCAGGTCCAACTCCTCGCCGCCCCCGACCACGACACAACGTAGTGAGAAGCGCACTTCGCCGATAACGGTGAACTTGATCGCATTGCTCAGCAGGTTCGAGAGGATTTGCTTGAGGCGCAGCGAATCCACCCACACGTCGCAGTCGGCGCGACTGTCGAGTTCGACCCGCAGGTCCAGGAATTTTTGCTGTGCCACCCCGTCGAAAATTCGTGCCACCGAACGAGACAACTCCTGCAGATTCACCCGCCCCGGAGCCAGGTTCAATTGCCCGGACTCAATGCGCACAATGTCGAGGATATCGCCGATCAGGTCCACCAGGCCGTTGGCGGCGCTAGACGCGACGTCCAGCGAAACCTGGTCGACAATCCCCTGTTCGGCACGTTTGGATGCCATTTCCAGCATGCCCAGCACCGCGTTCATCGGCGTGCGGATCTCATGGCTCATGGTTGCCAGGAAAGTCGTCTTCGCCTTGTTGGCATCCTCGGCTTCCTTTTGCGAGGCTTTGAGCTGGTCAACCAATTGCTGACGGTCGCTGACATCGATCCACCCCGCCATCACACCGATCGCGTTGCCTTGGGTATCAAAGCACGGAAATATCCAGTGAAAAATCGCTACCGTCTGACCAAAGGGTGCGACCAGGATCCCGCCGCCGATTTCAGGCAAGCGATTGCGCATCACTTTGAGGTAGAACGCATGATATTGCGCGGCCTCATCCGGGGCCATGTGTTTGCCGTCGGTTACCTTCTTGCCCAGCAACTGATCCAGGTCCGTGGACAGGAAATCTAGATAGCTGTCGTTGCACGCAACCAGCCGCCCCTGAGCGTCACGGATAAATACCGGCTGTGGTGTGTTATCGAGCATTGATCGCATTGCGGCCACTTGGGCGGCCAGTACTCGGTTGCCATCCAGCCTGCGCCGTCGCCAGAACACACAGGCACCATGCCAGCAAACTATCGAGACAAGACTGGTCAACGCCATGAGCAGGTAGAACCCTGTGTCGGCGCCGGTGTGCACTTTGAAGCTCAAATCAAATTCATGGGGGCCGACCGACGCTGACAGCGTCTCGCCCTGGGCCAAAGGCAGACTGGCCAGCAGTGTGGCGGCGAGAAAAAACCTGACGCGGCTCATCACACAATACTGTTGCGCTTGGCCACTTCCGCCAGCGAAACTACTGAGGTGACCTCAAACCGCTCCAGCAGCCGGGTTTTATAGGTGCTGATGGTTTTGTTGCTGAGCAGCATTGAATCGCCTATTTCCTTGTTGCTGCGGCCCTGCGCCAGGTGCTTGAAAATCACCAACTCGCGGTCCGACAGGCTGTCGATGACCCGAGCCTCATCAATCTCATTGTCGCTGCGGCGCACCGAACCGATGGTCAGGTTGGGAAAATGGGTGTAACCAGACATCAGCACATTGACCGCACGCTGTAAGTCATCCAGATCATCGACCTTGGACAGAAAGCCCGCCGCACCGGCCACCATGCAGCGCTTGAGGTACAAAGCAGGTTCCAGGGAAGTGAGGACCAGAATCCGCGTGCCAATATTCAAGTCGACAATCCGGCGTATGGCCTCCAGACCATCGAGCTTGGGCATCGAGATATCCAGCACAACCAGATCAGGCTGCAACTGGCGAGCCTGCTGCACGGCATCCGCACCGTCGGCGGCCTCGACGATCACGTCAAAATGCTCGTACTGCAAGACCATTTTCACGGTTGCACGCACGATGGGATGATCATCCACGACCAACGCTTTACGCATAGTTACCTCACTTATCCAATTTGCCAAAGTGACAAAGACGTCGAGGGAGGAATATCAAGTGACGGGAATGCCGTACAAGCATAGTCCGCTCCACATCGGCCCTATTATTTTTATTCAACAGCGGGTGCGGTACTGCCCAACCAGTGCAGGAGCCGTTTGGCCGTCATCGGCTTGGCTAGGTGAAACCCCTGGGCAAATGTGCCGCCCATGGCAATCACAGTATCCTGGATAGCTTGGCTGCTGACACCTTCGACCATCAGGCTCATGCCAACGGCCCTGGACAGGGCAACGCTGGTTGCCAGCATCGCCCGACTGTTTTCGTCCGACAGCTCCTCAACCAATGAAGCGTCGAGTTTGAGTTGGTTGAACGGCAGTTGGCAGAGCAAGGTCAGGGAAGAAAACCCCACGCCGAAATCATCGATGGACAAACCACACCCCAACCCCTTTAGACGCAATAGGCTGGCCATGGTCGCCAGGCTCATGTCCAGCAAACCGTTTTGGGCTATCTCAAACGACACCGCACTGCCCGGCAACTTGCGCTCGATCAAGGCGGCCTCGACGTAGCTCGGCAGATCGAAGCTGGCCAACTGCGAAGCATGCAGGTTAAACGCCACTTCCAGATGCCTACCGCCCTGCCCCAAGGCATCGAGCAAATCCAGGCCCTGGCTAAACACCTGCTTGAACATGTCATCGATCAAGTCGTACGCCAGCACCGCCGAGAGAAAATCCCTAGGCAACAACACCCCGCGACTGGGGTGTTCCCAACGCACCAGCGCCTCGACGCCACACAATGCCTCGCGCCGCAGATCAAACTTGGGCTGGAACCAGGCGTTGAACTGCCCGGCGGCAAGGCCTTGCCTGACTTCGTACTCGGTGGGCAGCTTGAACAGGATCGCTGGGAGCGTATGGGACATGGTTTTACGGCGGATATAGTGAGTCAAAATCAAATGCCACTGCTGGACGGGTGCATCCGGCCCGACCACACCCGCCAGGCTGATCCTGGCGAATAGATTGATCCGCTCCAAGGCGCGATGCAGTTGCGGTGCAAGCGCCGAGCACAGCACCACGGCACTGACCAGACCGTCCCTGGCAGCCGCCAGCAGAAAGTCGAAACGCGCCAATGTGTCGTTGTTGAGTTCACATACTACAATGTCCACACCGTCAACCTGGCGCAGGATCGCCATCGCCTTATCGCAGTGGCTGGCCTGATAGACCGCCCGCGTGCCCAGCGCGCCGAGTGATGCAACCTTGAGCTTGCGCGAAGACAGCTGGGCATCGAGCACCAGTACTCGCAACGACATCATTGAACGCACTCCAGACAGATCAGGCCGATTACTTGAAGGTGATATCCACGGTCGCGGAGGCCGTGAAAGGCCCCACCCTGGGGGTTGTACTGAGCCATTTTAGCCCGGCCGTGAAACGGTTTTGCACCACGGTGCCATTGACCAGGCCCAGGTCGACGATACGGTTCATGACAATCGGCACAGTGGGTGCCGTCGCCCGCGCCAACACGATGCCAAAGCCACTGTTGCTGGCAGGCAGGATGGTGGTCTGGTCGCGAACTGTGTAAGTGGTACTGAACGCCGCCTGCATCGTCGCGCCAGGGCAGGCCTGGCCATTATCGACACTGCTCATGTTCACGTTGACCGAGAATGGCACCTGTTTTTCTATCTTGTTGAGCACCGCGTTCTTCTGTGAGATAGACCCAAAGCCAACGGTTGCACCGCTGTTTCCGGTGACGGTGATGGTCGGCTGGCAGGACGTGAACGACACAGTGTTGAGGCCTGACAGTGTGGTTGCAAAATTGCTGGCCGGTAAGTTGCCAAACGTATCGTTGCCTCCTGCCAGCCTGAGCACTGTCAGGGTGCCAGGGTTGGCTATTTTGCCGCTGCCCGGCGGGGTTATTCCGGTCAACTTAACGTGCACCTGAAATGACACACTGATGGGTAGCGCGTAGTAACGGTTGTAACCAGTCATTGTGCTGCCTGGCTCGCAGAACGGCGTGCAGTTTACGGCCGTCCCAAGGTTGATTCTGGAGCCGTGGGAAGCCTTGGTGTTGCGCCCCAGATAAGTCACACCGACTTCCAGGGACCGATCCAGCCCTGACACCGTGCTGATTGGATCTAGAAAAAAAAACGCCTTGAGTGTGTCTTCATTCAGACTGTTTGGCCGTTCAGAACACATAAACTGCCGACTTATCGTTGCCGAGCGCCAGATCTCCGCACCGGCCCTCACCTGGGCTGGCGTGACCTTTATCGCACCCATGTTAAGTACCTCGGTGGAGCCGCCGAGAGCAGTGCTGCAGGTCATGGACAAAGCCACTTGGGACCAGCACATAGCCAATAACAGAGCCAGCAACTTCAGGGTATTTTCAAACGTAGACTTCATGGCAGCGGTGCCTCGGGGACGGTGTTGCAGATCAGTGAAACGGTGTCATAGCCCTGGGTAGGTTGCGCCATGTTGCCGGGATTGCCCGGCAACACTAATGAACAGGCGTCCCCTGCCCCGCTGCCCCACTTCACCAGCAGGCGGTCGCCATCGGCGACACCGGAAATAAAGATTTCGCCATCAGTGCCCACCACGCCGTTGCTTCTGCCGTCATGGCCAAACACGGTAGCGCCTATCGGCGGGACCGAGCCGTCGGGACGCTTGCTGTGCACCAACACGTTACGGCCTTGGTGGGTATCAAACTTGACGCGTACGATCGCACCGCGGGTGGGCACCACATCTCGTGCTGGCATGGGGATTTCCAGGCCCGCACCGATATCTTCGGTGCGCAGGCCCACGCGGTTCTGCCGGTAAGGCATCGCGGATGTCATCACTGCAAAGCCGGATTTGTCGATAGCGGCGCCACCCTGGTTGTCCAGGCCCACGCCCTCGGCACCTTTGGCCTCCACCAGCACCAGGGTGTTATGCAACGGCTGGGTCAAAGTCGCACCGCCTTCATGTACCACCAGACCGCCCGCCATACCCAGGGATGTCTGCTGGTATTGGCGACCGTAGCTGTGGTTGAAGTCCACGTTTCCTTTGCTGCCCTGGTAACCGAGGTTCACCGAACTGTTGCTGCCTGCCTGCGCGTTATGGCTGACCTGGGCGCCATAGTTCAAACGACTGTCATCAAGCAGCGTGCCATTGATGCCGGTGTTGTAGGTCGTGCCTGTGCGCTTGGTATGGCTGACGCTGGAACTGGAGTTGATGTAGCGCCCACCCGTTCCTAATGGCAGCGACAGCGTGAGATTCACACTGCGCTCGCCATAGACCATATTGCTGCGGGTGTCCTGGACGAACAGGCCGTAACTGATGTTTTTATAGGCACTATTGAAACCAGCCTGCACAGTCCGGTCCTGCCCGACCTCGCCCCAGTAACTCTGATTGCTGATATTGAGGTAGAGACTGGAAACATCACCGATTCTCTGGTTCACCGACAGGTCCAGACGCTGGCGTTTGTTGTTGAAACTGCTGGCGTAGTAGCTGCGCTGGCGCGCCTCGGTCCATTCGGGCACGCCACGGTAGTTCTGGCTGTCGTCCAGGTAGTCATGGCGGTATACACCCGAGTCCCAGCGGTCACGCTCGGCTACAGCGTCGTTGAAGTCGTAGTAGCCGGCCGTGGAATAGCGGTAGCCGGCCAGGCGGAACTCGGTGCCCAAAGTGTTCAAGGACTTGGAGTACAGAAAGCGCACGCTTTGCCCGCGCTTGTTATCCCCGCTGGCAAGATCCGTATCCGACAACGACAGGTCGAGGGACAACGCCCCCCAGGCGCCCAGGTTCTTGCCGACGCCCACAACCCCGGCCCGGTAGTTCTGCGCCACCAGCACACCACCATAGGGCGTGATATCTCGCGATAAGCCTCGGGCCACGCCTGCCTGGATAAAGTTCGGCTGGTACTGGCTACGCCCGTCACGGTAACGGCCCAGATTCAGTTGGTAGTCGGTGATACCGTCGCGCAGCATGTTGGGCACGGCCGAGTAAGGTACGGTAAACACCTTTTTCGTACCGTCGGCCTCGATCACACTGACCTGCAAGTCACCGCTGAGGGTGCCGGGATACACATCGTTCAAGGCAAAGGGGCCAGCAGGCACTTGTGTACTGTAGACGGTGTAGCCGTTCTGACGGATTTCGACCCGGGCATTGCTGGCCGCCACGCCGCGAATCACCGGGGCATAGCCACGCAGGCTTTCCGGCAGCATTTCGCTGCTGCTTGCCAACTGCACGCCGCTGAACGAGAAGCTATCGAAAATGACGTTACCGGTACTGCCCTGGCCGATCATCAAGCGGCTGCGCCAGGACACAATATCGGTCTCTGCCCACGTCGCGATGTTACGCCACTGCGTACCTGCTTCAGGTTGCCGATCAACCGTAGAATCATTGCGCAGACGCCATGGCCCCAGGTTGATGCCACTGTTGACGCTGGCGAAATAGTAATCCGCCTTGGCATTGGTTCCGTTGAAGCGGTTACGGCTTTGGGTGCCATTGAGGTTGTAGTTCAGATAGCCAGCGTTGATGCCCTGGTCGTACAGCTTCGTAGACACCGCCCCCTGCGGACGTGCGATCAGATGGGTCTGCGGAACATATAGGTCAAGGCGGTGAACCCCGGCATCAATCGCCATTTTCACCTCGCCCATGGTACTCACCAAGTCATAACAACCTGGCTGCTCATTGGCCACTGGCAACCGCACGCCGTACTCGCGGTAATCCTCCATGCTCAGGCATGGGGCAACTGCCGAGTCCTTCTCGCGACGGGCAAACGTCAGTTCACGTTGATCGATCTGCTGGTCGTTAAGATAAATATCAAACAAGTAAGTGCCGGGCAGAATGTCATCGCCGGCAGCCAACTGGCTGACCATTTCAACCGCGGCATCACCCCGTATAAAAGAGGCATTATATTGCTCTTGCGCAGCGGAAATTTTGCTCAGTAACAGACAAGTCAAACATAACCCCGCCTGACGACCGGCCACACTTATGCGCGTTGAGATAAACACCACGACCACTACCTCATGACAGACTTAACGATCGAGCCTAATGTCTTTGATTTCGGTGTGACCACCGTAGTCATTGATAAAACTGAATGAAAGTTCGCGGGCCATTCGGCATGCGGGCGGCAATGCAATACGCAAGTTGCCCAGAGGCATCAACATGTCACCATTGAGGGAACACCCGAGCTGACCGTTTTTCGCGAAGTTCAGAGTCCCCAGAGTGACATGGGCCGGCCCGTTGTTAGTCACCACGACGCCGTCACCGTGCCGCTGCCACTTAAGGGCTTGCGCCTGCTTGTACAAATCAATCTTCAGCGCTGCCGGGCGGTAGAACAGCTTGATCCGTGTGCGAATGGCAACCTGCAACACGTTCTCCACTTTCGGTGCCGGTGGTATCTCCTGAACATTAATCCAGAACAACGACTCTTTATCTTGCGGCAAGCCCTGGCCGGAGTAGATAAACCGCAGGACAGCCTCCTTTTTCGAAGCCAACTTTAAGATGGGCGGCGTTACCACTATTGGCAACCCTTTGGGATTTTGCGTTGAATCACCAGTATCCAACCAGCTTTGCACCATATAGGTATCGTCACTGTCGTTTTTAATCGACAGCGAGGAAGACTGATTGCCACCGTTATAAATTACGCGTGTTGCATCAACCTGGATGCCAGCATAAGCGCTCATCGAAAACATAAGCAGGGGAAAACAAGTTAAAACTTTCATAACAACTACTCATGATGACGATGAGCCTTTCACGCCCCATCAGAACCAGCGATTTACTTGTATTGAATGGTAAACGTGGCGTTGGAGTTGGCCTGGCCCGCTGTCACTACATCCTGGAATGAGCGGTAACGGGCCCGCAGGTTGAATGTCGCAGCCCCCGGGCTGGTGCCGGTGGCCGCAATGGTGACACTGGCCGGGGCAGCCACGTCCTGGGTGATGGGGACGATGGCGCTGTTGTTATCGAGAATTTCCACGCCTACGCCCTTCGCGCCCCCAGTAACAGCCAGCAGGTCCGGATTACCGGTCGGGGTATTGCCGTCAAAACGCAGGGAGTAGTCACCGGCCTCGCATTTTTCCAGGCTGATGGTGAACGCCTTGGCGCCACTGGTTGCACCGGTCTTGGGGAAGGCACTGGTCGGGTATTTGCCCAAGACCACGGTTTTGGTTTGATCACCGGAAACAACCGCGCAGGTCGACTGGACAATCTCCCCTGTGAAATTCACGGTGCCGTTGGCAGCGCTAGCAGTCTGCAGCGAGCCGGCAATCAACAGGCCGGCCATTGGCAATAACACTTTGCTTAAAGTTTTCAAGGTGGGGCTCCGCTTTCTCTATGAACAAGGCCTCTTGCGCAGGTCGTTGTGTGTCAACACCGTGACTTGTCGCAGGAGCTTTCTTTGCCTGGAGAATGCTAAACACCACCGATCGGGCAGCCCACGGAACGCTTCCGACAAAAGTCTCGGAAATTTCCTTGCCGCCCTGCTGAAAAGAGAACGCATGGGCGAAATTGCATCGCCCACTGATCGATGCACGCGTCGGAACTTTGTATGTGCTGAAAAAACAGGCTACGCCGTCGATCCCTGAGGGAGTGAGGGAGTAGCCTGTCTTCCTTGTCACTACATGTCGTAGCGCAACACCAGCCCAACCGTACGTGGCGCTCCCACATCGACGATATCGCCGCTGCGGTTGTTGGTGATGTACTCCTTGTCAAAAGCGTTTTTCACGAAGCCGGAAACCGCAACATTCTTGGTGACTTTGTACTCGGTGTTGAAGTTGACCAGCCAGTAGCTGTCGCTCCGGCGCTCGCCCGTGACCTGGCCTGCGGTATCGAACTCATACTCCGAGGGCGCGGTGCTCTGGTACACCAGGTCGGTGTTCAGGGTCAGGCGGTCATTCCAACGGTAGATGCCACCCAGGGACAGTTTGTACTTGGGTGAATAGAGGAACTCCTCGCCGCTCATATCGCGACCATCACCTGTCACAAAGTCCTTGTACTTGCCCGCGGTGATAGAGCCACCCGCCGTCAGGGTCAACTGCTCGCCGAGGTCTTTTTCGACAGATACTTCCAGGCCCTTGATATCGCTGCTGCCGGCGTTGAACACCTGGACGAAGTCGGTGTTGCGCTCGAGCGCGCTGACCTGCTGGTCTTTCCAGTCGGTGTAGTACAGGTTGGCGCGGGTGCGCAGGGTCTTGTCGAAGAACGAGCCACGGTAGGACAGCTCGTAGTTGGTGGTGTATTCCGGGTCATAACCTTCGTGGCCGCCACCGGCACGCACGTTGACGCCGCCTCCGCGATAGCCCTTCTGCACCATCACGCCCAGGTACTGGTTGGCGGCCAGTTCATAGTCCAGGCCCAGTTTCGGCAGGAGCGCATCAAACGACTTGCTGAGCTTGCCGGGGCTGGAGAAATCGTCTTGCTTGATATCGGTGTCGTTGGTCTCGTGGTCGTAGCGCAGGCCGGTGATCAAGGTCCAGCGCGGGGCGAATGTCCAGTTGATTTCACCAAACACGGCCTTGCTTTCAATGGTCGTATCGCCCTTGGCGGTACCGAACAGAAGGTTGTTGAACAACAGGCGGTCGTGGAAGTTGTTGGTGTTGTGGCCGTAGTAGGCACCGACAAAACTCTTCACCGTATCGCCGCTGTAGTTCAGGCGCAGTTCCTGGCTGAACAGGTCGCCGTCCTGTTTGCGCAATACCACTTGGTTGGCGTCGGCCGACTGGTCGAAATCCAGGCGCGCGTCGTAGTCCGAGCGGGTATTGGCGGTCAGGCTGGTCAGCGACCAGTTGTCGTCCAGGCGATAGTCCACCTTGGCGCTGAGCGTGTCCTGCCCAAGCTTGTCATAGGCCTTGGTGTTGGAGGTCATCTTGTAATAGCGGACCTTGTCGTTCTGGCGCATCGCCGAGTTATCGCCCTTGCGGCTTTCACTGTGGGCGTAAGTCAGCAGCACATCCAGGTCATCGTTGGGTAGGATCAACAGCTTGCCCCGGGCATTGCCGGTGCGTGTGGGGTTGGCGTCGTCATGCAGGGCGACGTTGTCGATATAGCCGTCACCCTCTTGGTAATCCACGGCAATACGCCCGGCGATCTTGTCATCGACCAACGCCCCGCCACCGGCCACTGCCGCACCGCGCTCGCCATAGCTGCCCATGTTGGTGCGTGCAGAAAAACTCGGCTCGAAGGTGGGGTTGCGGGTCTGGATTACCACCGCACCGGCCAGGGAATTACGGCCCTGGGTGGTGGATTGCGGGCCGAGGAACACTTCGATCTGGTCGACGTCCCACAGCGGCATCGGGCTGAGGGTCAGGGCGCGGTTGGGTTGCACGGCGCCGTCGACAAATACTGAAACCGCACCGTTGAGCGTGGCGGGCCCCTGGTCGTCGAAACCGGACACGGGCACGCCGCGAATACCCCAGTTTTCGTTGCCGGACTGGTTGTACACGCCTGGCGTACGCGCGAATACGTCCACCAGGTCACGGTCCTGCTTTTCACGCAGTTGCTGGTCGGTGACCACCACCACGCTCGACTGGGTCTGCTCCAGGCTGCGGTTGATCTTTTCACCGGTGACGGTGATCGGTGCAATCTCCAGCGCGCTCGCAGGTTCTGCGGCCCACGCACCGTTGCACAGGTAGATCGCCGAGCCAACAGCCACTGCCATTGTCGTTTTCTTGAAATTCACGTCCTGCTCCCTACGCCGTTTTTTTTGTTTGTTCTAATGCCCAGAACGCTGCTCGTGCACAGCTGGCGGGAGTCTAATCCAATCAAAAAACTAAAGAAACATAATTGATAACAACTCTCATTCGCTCGCTCGGATTGCACTGTGTATGTGCAAATCCTCCCGAGTACTGGGGCGTTGACCGATTTAAGAGGTGTCGCTATTATGCGAAAACCTACCGACCGGTAGGCTGTTTTTTTTCGTTGGAGACGCTATGAATTCGCAACCCACCCACAGGGTCGCCCTGAGGCTGGCTATTGGCCTGGGACTGATCGGCGCCCTTGGCCCTTCGGCTGTCGATATGTACCTGTCGAGCCTTCCCGAAATTGCCCGCGAATATCAGAGCAGCTTCGCCAGCGTGCAGTTGACCCTGACGTTCTTCCTTCTGGCCATGGGTGCCGGCCAGTTGATCTTCGGGCCCATCGTCGACGCCTATGGGCGCCGCCGGCCCCTGCTGGCCGGCCTTGTGGTGTTTACCATGTGCTCATTGGGTGCCGCATGGGCGCCGACACTTGAAACGCTGATCGCCCTGCGCTTCGTGCAGGGGCTTGGCAGCGCCCTGACGCTGGTGGTGATCATGAGCATGGTGCGGGACGTCAGCGAAGGCGTGGCGGCGGCCAAGCTCTTCGCATTGCTGATGACCATCGAAGGCGTCGCGCCCATCTTCGCCCCGGCACTGGGCGGGGTTATCGACACTCACTACGGCTGGCGTGCGGTGATGCTGGTGCTCGCTGCATTTGGCCTGGCGGTGCTGGGCAACAGTTGGCTGTCGCTGCCGGAAACCCTGCCCGCCAGCCAACGCGAGCCGTTACGCCTGGGCGCCGCCTGCCGCACGTACCTGACGATCGCCAGAGACCGACACTTCTTGCGTCCGACCCTGGCCGTGGCCGCAGTTTTCTTCTTTCTGTTTGCCTACATCGGCGGGGCGACACTGGTCTACCAGCAGACCTACGGCCTCAGCCCGCAAGCCTTTGGCATGCTGTTCGGCGTCACCGGGGTAGCCATCCTGATCGGGGCAATGAGCGCCGGGAAACTGGTCAGCCGGCTTGGCTTGGGCCGCCTGTCACTAATCGGCGTGTTTAGCATGGCCGCTGGCTCGGCAATCGCGGTGGCATCCACCCTGACCTACGTGGGTCTGCCCGGTATAGTGGCGGGCATGGCCCTTGCCCTGTTTGGCCTGGGCATCGCCGAGTCCACGCTGATGTCACTGGTGATGTCCTCGCAAAAGCGCGCACTGGGCTCCACCGCTGCACTGCTGGGCGCGTTCCAACTGTCCGTTTCCGCCAGCGCGACGCCATTGTCGGCATTGGCGCTGACCTATGGACCGGTGGCTTGGACCGCACTGCTGCTGGCCAGTGCATTGCTGACCTGCCTGCTGACGACAATCAGCCTCCCCCGAGGAGCGGGCGAAACCTTTGACCTGGCCGGGCACTGATTAAGGAAGAACCACATGACAGCCACCATCCTGACCTCGGCTGCCGAACGCATCGCGTATCTGGCACTGGACCAATTTGCCGAGCACGGTTACGACGCCGCTTCGCTGAATGATATCGCCGTGCGCGCAGGCATCAAAAAGGCCTCGCTGTACGCACATTTTGCGAGCAAGGATGCGCTGTACGTGGTCGCACTCGAACTCGCACTGCGCGCCGAACTGGACTACGTGCAAAGCCAATTTGCGAAAAACTCTCGATCGATCAAGGCCCCCGGCGAGGTCTACATCGACAACCTGCAACGCCGCTACAACCAGCATGAGTCCCTGCGCTTTTTGCTCAGGGCCGCCTTTTACCCACCGACGCCGCTAAGGCACGTGGTCATGTCCGGGTTCAATGACTACATGGCCACGATCCGCAGTCACTTCCAGAAAGGGTTACTTAAAGCCCATCCAGGCGTAGAGGACCAGGCCAGTGAAGTGCTGGCAGAGGCCTATCTGGTGACGATCGACAGCCTGCATGTCGAGCTGACTTATGGTGACGCAAAAGCCTATTCCCGCCGCCTGGATGCACTGCAGCGGCTGTCGCGGGCGGTCGGGTACGAGGAGATTATTCGGCGCTTGCGAGAGTAAGCGTCTGGTCGGGTTTGGTGGATTTGCGCGCCCTGTTTGCAATGCAAGAAACAGCGGCGCGCCGACTAACACTCAATAATTGAAACTGTGCCCGAGCTCACTTTCCATCCACTCCAGAAAACGCCTGACTCGAGGAAAACTGGAATGGGCTTTTGGAAAAACCAGATGGTGCGCCGCCACCGGGGCACTGAGCGTTTGCGGCGCAACTTCGACCAGCGTTCCAGCGGTGAGGTACTTCTGCGCCAGCAAGGTGCTTTCCAATGCAAATCCCAACCCATGACTGGCGGCCTCCAGGCTCATGTACGAGCGATCAAAGCTCAACGCATAGGGGTTTTCAGGTCGCGCCAGGCCATGCTGAGCGAACCATTGCGGCCATTTTAGCAACGTGGCTTGCGACAGGATCAGCTCCCTGTCGAGCAAATCGGCCGCGCTTCTGACTGGGCGCAAGCCCAACAGCTTGGGCGAGGCCAGTACCGCAAAGGTTTCGTTGCGCACGGTGCGCACTTCATAGCTTGGCCAGTTGGGAAAACCGTGGCGGATGTCCACGTCTATCTTGTCACGACTAAAGTGCAACGACTCGTACGAACACGACAGGTTGATCTGGATATCCGGGTGCTGCAAACGGAACGCTTCCAGCCTGGGCATCAACCATAGCAGGCCAAAACTGGGCGCCGAATGCAGATGCAGGCATTCCAGGCTCAGGTCGCTGGCTGCGCGCTCGGTGGCCACGGCCAAGCTGTGCAGAACGCCGGACACCTCTTTCAGATACTGCTCCCCCACCGGCGTGAGCGACACCCCGCGGGCATTACGCAAGAACAGCTGTCGACCGATCATGGCCTCGAGCTTGGCCAGTTGATGGCTGACCGCGGACGGCGTCAAATCCAGGACCTCGGCCGCCCTGGCGACGTTTCCAAAGCGAGCGGTTTGCTCAAAGGCCTGAATTGCTCTCAAGGGTGGCAGCACAGCAGATGTTTCGAGATCGCCACGCATCGACAAAACCTCCCGGTCGTACCGGTGTATTTATTGGTGTTCACCATTCAATCATCAATGCCTGGCACTGACGAGTGCTGAATTTTTTTCAGCACCCAAAGACTTTTGCGTTATTGCTCAGGGTCAATCAGCAGCCCAAGCTGAGTCATCGATTCGTCAGGGTCGAACCATAAAAACAATCATCAGAGGTCTTTCACATGCTGCTTCAAGGCAAAGTCGCAATCATCACTGGCGCCGCATCTGCACGTGGCATCGGCCGCGCTACTGCTTCCACCTTCGCCCAACACGGAGCGCGGGTGGTCATCCTCGACCTGGATGAGTCGGCGGCACGTGACGCCGCTGCCGCACTGGGCGAAGGTCATCTCGGCCTGGCCGCCAACGTGGCGGACGAAACCCAGGTCAATGCCGCCATTGCCAGGGTAATCGAGCACTTCGGTCGCATTGATGTGCTGGTCAACAACGCAGGCATCACCCAACCCCTGAAGACCCTCGATATTCGCCACGCCGACTACGACAAAGTGCTGGATGTGAGCCTACGCGGCACGCTGCTGATGTCCCAGGCGGTGATCCCGTTGATGCGTCAACAGGCATCCGGCAGCATCGTCTGCATGTCGTCGGTGTCGGCGCAGCGCGGCGGCGGCATCTTCGGCGGCCCGCACTACAGCGCCGCCAAGGCCGGCGTGCTGGGCCTGGCCAAAGCCATGGCGCGGGAACTGGGGCCGGACAACGTTCGGGTCAACTCGATTGCCCCGGGCCTGATCCACACCGACATCACCGGCGGCCTGATGCAGGACGAGCGCCGTCACGCGATCATCGATGGCATTCCACTGGGCCGCCTGGGCGCCGCGCAGGACGTGGCCAACGCCGCGCTGTTCCTGGCCAGCGACCTCTCGTCCTACCTGACCGGCATTACCCTTGATGTGAATGGTGGCATGCTCATTCACTGATGGATCTTGCGCCCGCCGTCACGGCGAGCGCTGTTCTGAATCGACGTTGCAGCCGTCAGCTGTCAATAAAAATAAGAGATCAGACCACAATGACCACCTTATCCTTGGACGCGGGCGCGACCGTTCGCGCCAACGCCTACCGCAAGACTGCTTGGCGGCTGATGCCGTTCCTGATGCTGTGCTACCTGTGCGCTTATCTGGACCGAGTCAACGTTGGCTTCGCCAAGCTGCAGATGATGAACGACCTGGCGCTCAGCGAGGCCGTCTATGGTTTGGGTGCCGGGATGTTTTTCATCGGCTATTTCCTTTGCGAGGTGCCGAGCAACATCATCCTGCACCGCGTCGGCGCACGCCGCTGGATCGCCCGCATCATGATCTCGTGGGGCATCATCTCGGCCCTCTTCGCCTTTGTTGAAACCGCCTGGCAGTTCTATGCCCTGCGCTTTTTGCTGGGCATTGCCGAGGCGGGCCTGGCACCGGGCCTGCTGCTGTACCTCACTTACTGGTTCCCTTCCTATCGCCGGGCGCGGATGACCGTGCTGTGGTTCGTGGCCATCCCCCTGTCGGGCATGATCGGCGGCCCACTCTCGGGCTGGATCATGAATGCGTTTGCCGGAGTACACGGCTGGCATGGCTGGCAATGGATGTTCGTGATCGAGGCCATCCCTACGGTGATCGTCGGGCTGATGGTGCTCAGCTACCTGAAAGACGGCGTCGACCAGGCCACCTGGCTCACGGACGACGAAAAGGGGCTGATCAAAAAAGAGCTGGCCGAGGACGACAGTTGCAAAGTCACCCACGCCTCGGTCGGCGAGTTCATTCGCGATCGACGCTTGTGGCTGCTGGCCGGCATCTACTTCTGCGTGGTCATGGGCCAGTACGCAATCACCTTCTGGCTGCCGACCCTGGTCCGCAATGCCGGGGTGTCCGACCCACTGCATATCGGCCTGCTGACCAGCCTGCCGTACATGTGCGCCATCGTCGCCATGCTGCTGATGGGCCGCAGTGGCGACAAACATCAAGAGCGTCGCTGGCACCTGATCATCCCGATGATTGCCGGCGCTATCGGCCTCACCCTGGCCGCACTGATGGGCGGCAACCTGCTCCTGTCGATGCTCAGCCTGTGCCTGGCCGCTGCCGGAGTGCTGTCTGCTTCGTCGCTGTTCTGGATGCTGCCCACCACCTTGCTCGGCGGTGTATCGGCCGCAGCAGGCATCGCTGGCATCAACAGCTTTGCCAACCTGGCCGGGTTCTGCTCGCCCTATTTGATCGGCTGGATCACCACCACGACAGGCTCCAGCGCCATCGGCATGTACCTGATCACCGCCGTGCTGTGCGCCGGAGCACTGCTGGTGCTGCGAGTCCCGGCCGCCTTGGTCAATCGTTGAGTTAACGGAGTCTTTATCATGACTGCTGCATCACACACTGAATCGCTGTCCCTGGCAGAACGCGCCTACAACATCCGTCGCCATGCCTTGCGCATGGGCCAGGTCCAAGGGCAAGGCTATGTAGGGCAAGCCCTGGGCGCGGCTGACCTGCTGGCGGTGGCGTATTTCCATGCCCTGCGCTATCAGCCCCATAACCCGGAGTGGGAAGAGCGTGATCGTTTTTACCTGTCGATCGGTCACTACGCCATCGCGCTATATGCCGCCTTGATCGAAGCCCAGGTAATCCCACTCGAGGAGCTGGAAACCTACGGTTCGGACGACAGCCGCCTACCGATGTCGGGCATGGCGGCCTACACCCCGGGCATGGAAATCACCGGCGGTTCGCTGGGTCATGGCTTGGGCATCGCCGTCGGCGCATGCCTGGGTCTCAAGCGTAAGAACTCGCAATCCTGGGTTTATAACCTGCTGTCCGACGGCGAGCTGAACGAGGGCTCGACCTGGGAAGCGGCGATGTCTGCGTCCCACTGGCAGCTCGACAACCTGATTGCAATCATCGATGTGAACAACCAGCAGGCCGATGGGCATTCCAGCCAAATTCTCGCCTTTGAGCCCATCGTCGATCGCTGGCAGGCCTTTGGCTGGTTCACCCAGCGCGTGGATGGCAACGATCTGCAAGCGTTGGTCGCCGCCTTCGACAACGCCCGCAACCACACCGGTAGCCAGCCGCGAGTGATCATTTGCGACACACGCATGGGCAAGGGCGTGGACTTTCTGGAATCCCGGGAAAAAACCCACTTCATCCGTGTCGACGAGAACGAGTGGGAACTGGCATTGAGCAATCTTCAGATGGAGAAAACCGCATGAGCAGCGTCAAGCACACAGCCTTGCAAACGGGTAAAAAACGCCTGACCACGTCCGCAATGATTGCCTCGATTGCCTCTGAAGGCCAAGCCACTCGCTCAGCGCCCTTTGGCCATGCCCTGGCCGCGCTGGCTGAGCAGCGCCAGGACATTGTCGGCTTGTCCGCTGACCTGTCGAAGTACACCGACCTGCATATTTTCGCCAAGGCCCACCCCGATCGCTTCTACCAGATGGGCATGGCCGAGCAACTGCTGATGAGCGCCGCGGCCGGCATGGCCCGTGAAGGTTTCGTACCCTTTGCCACCACCTACGCGGTATTCGCCTCTCGTCGTGCGTACGACTTCATCTGCATGGCGATTGCCGAGGAAAACCTCAACGTCAAGATCGTCTGCGGCTTGCCGGGTCTGACCACCGGCTACGGCCCAAGCCACCAGGCCACGGACGACCTGGCAATCTTCCGGGCCATGCCCAACCTGATGATCATCGACCCCTGCGATGCCCTGGAGATCGAACAGGCCGTGCCTGCCATCGCCGCCCACCAGGGCCCCGTCTACATGCGCTTGCTGCGTGGCAACGTACCGGTGGTATTGGATGAATATGGCTACACGTTTGAAATTGGCAAGGCGAAAACCCTGCGAACCGGCAACGATGTGCTGATCATCTCCACCGGCCTGATGACCATGCGGGCACTGGAAGCCGCCGAAAAGCTGCGCGCCGATGGCGTGGATGTGGCGGTGTTGCATGTACCCACCATCAAACCGCTGGATGAGCAGACCATTCTGGAGCAGGCCAGGAAGCCGGGACGGCTGGTGGTCACGGCGGAAAACCATTCGATCATCGGCGGGCTTGGCGAAGCGGTGGCAGGCGTCCTGTTACGCAACGGCGTGACGCCGACCTTCCGGCAAATCGCCCTGCCGGATGCCTTCCTTGATGCCGGCGCGTTGCCGACACTGCATGATCGTTACGGCATCTCGACCGAGGCGGTCAGCGCGCGGATCAAAGCCTGGCTTTAGTAGCCGCTGTCGAGCCGCAGCCTCGCTGCGGCTCGACTCGTTCAGACAGCCTTCAAGAGCACGCTCGCCGCCAACTTGCCCAGATTGTTACCCGCCAACGGGCTGTCGCCGGTCAGCAGTTTTCGGTCTTGTAGCGTCGCCCCGTCGATATCCTGATTGACGATCTCAACACCCAGCGCCTGCAACTGCTCGCCGAACTTCCAGGTCAGGTGCCCGGGCATGTAGCCGATATCGGGCGTAGTCGCGTCGAGCGCATCGGGAAACGCACAAATCCTGTAACCGTTGAAGATATAGGAATCCTTTGACTCACCAACGCCCGCCGCCAGCAGCGCCGCAGGGCCGTGGCACAACGAAACCACAAACTTGTCCTTGGCGATGGCCCACTGCAAAAGCCTCTTCATATCAGCACTGTGCGGTAAACCGATCAGCGCCCCATGCCCTCCTGGGATGAACACACCGATGTAATCCGAGTTTTCACCCAACGCCTGCTCAATCACATCGGCCAGTTTAAGCGGGCTCCTGAACTGATCGCGGTACTTGCGATAGAACCCTTTGACCTCGGCGTCTTCCGACGGCATGGCCCAGAACTCGAACTTCACCGGATTGCCGGACAGGGTCGCCACATCAAAAGCAAAGCCGGCCTTGTCGAGGTGATACATCGGCAGCAGCGTTTCGACCGGGTGATTACCCGTGGAGAACAGCGTTCCGTTGTCCGTAGGCAAGTAGCGCTCATCGGCACCGATCATCAAGAACTTCCAGCGGCCGCCCGTGTAGGGGTTTGGGTAATCCGCAGCGCTGAGATCAGATTGGGGGGAAGTAAATTGACTGAGCGAATAGGGAGAAGGGAAAAACGCATTGTCTTCTGCAGGATCTGGAGTTGGGCGCTTGTCATCACTCTGTGTAGTAGCCATGTTTCTCTCCTGCGAATAGGGTCGAATGCCTGAAACAACACTGACAGCCTGGGTTGGACTTAGTGCATTCGACTTGCATGAACCAGGCCGTATCGGCAAGCATCCTGGGGCAGCAATGGGTGCGCCAGCGAGTCGCACGCCCCTGCCAAGCAAATGTAGACCACTGATATGACGGGCTTTTTTTACAAACGGACAAACGTGATCAAGCAGAAAAAGACCGCACGCAAACTTGCGCCAAGGTGCCTTGATCTATATATTCCCTAGCCTGCTGCACCGCTCAAGCGCTTTGCCAGGCAAAGCCCCACTGAGCTGCTTCATCGCGCTGCCGCCCGAATGGCGAAACTGGTAGACGCATGGGACTTAAAATCCCCCGCTCGTAAGGGCGTCCCGGTTCGATTCCGGGTTCGGGCACCATAGATATCAAGGGCTTGCATGATGAACTTCATGCAGGCCCTTATCTTTTCTGCTGCGCAATTACCCCTCCCCCGAGCGAACGCAAACTACCGGACAGGCCACGAGCCCTGAGACTCATCGTATGGTCGCGCTCATCCAGAGTTTGTCGATCGACTGATTAGAGTGGGACGGTTACGCTGGCGTTTTTCGCAAACGGGCAAAAGCGTATGACAGAGATTTACCAAGGAAGCTGCTTATGCGCAGCCGTCAGTTACGAGCTATCCGTCACACCGAAACTTGGCACGCTCGGCACGCCCTTCATGCCTGAAAAGCTACTGTCGACCCAAGGCAATCAGTAAATAGTGGCTGTTGGCGAGAATTGACTTTCATCACTAGGAATATTTCTGATCCGAAGAACATCTTCGAGAACTTCCTTAAAAATGGGTGCTGCAATAGCCCCCCCGAAATAGCCTCCTGCAGTTGGTTCATCTACGATGACAGCCATGATGAATTCTGGCGCGTTGGCCGGAGCGATACCTACGAACATCGCTCTATATTTGTTGCTTTCATATCCGCCACTTGATGCCTTGCGTGACGTCCCGCTTTTGCCCGCAATTACATAGCCGTCGATGGCTGCGCGCTTTCCACCTGCGCCAGGGCCATCAACTGCCTGCACCATCATGTCTAGAACACTGTTGGCGACCTCCGGGCTTATGACATTGCGTGGCGGGTTTGGCTCGCCTTTGATTATTGACAATGGAACTAGATCGCCCTCATTCGCGAAGACGGTATATGCTTGAACCAGTTGCGCTAAGTTGACAGACAAACTATATCCGTATGAGAGGCTCGCTGTAGCAATATCTGACCACACCCTATTGACTGGAACGGTCCCAACGCTTTCCCCCGGAAAGTGGATAGACGTGTTGATTCCGAATCCCAACTCAGTAAGTAATTGCGAAATTACTTCTCCCCCAGTTGGAATGGCGACCTTGCTCATCCCAACATTTGAAGATCGGCGGATAATCCCCGCCAAATCCAACTGATTGTCCCTGCCTACATCTCTAATGGTATATCCATTTATTTTTACGAAGCCTGGTGCTATTTGGATAATCGCGTTTTTGTCAATTATTTTTGCGGTTAGCACAGCGGCCATACTGAATGGTTTTATCACTGAGCCAGGCTCATAAACATCAGTAAAAACCCGGTTTCGAATGAGGTCCGCGTTGAAGCTTTTACGAGCATTGGGATTGAATGAGGGCATTGTCGACAATGCCAATATCTCACCTGTCTTAGCGTGTATGAGTATCGCGCTTGCAGACTTGGCGGCGTTGTTTATGAGTGCTTTGCGTAGTGCTTTTTCAACGTAATGCTGCAGCGTCGAGTCAATTGTTAAATACAGATTGTCCCCTGGAGTAATGGGCTTGTGCACAAGAACTTCACGGGTGACTCGCCTGTGCAGGTTCAAGGTGCGCTCTTCTACGCCAGGCTTACCAGAAAGTTTATGGTTGTACATTAATTCGATGCCCTCGATACCTTTCTGGTCAATATTAGTAAAGCCTATTGACTGAGCAAGCATCGAAGACTGAGGGTAATATCGTTTGTATTCTTGACGCTCATAAACCCCAGGAATGGATAATTTTATTACCTTGTTCGCGAGTTCGGGATCAATTTTTCTGGCCAAATAGGCAAAGGATTTATCTTGAGTGTTCAGCATTAGACTTCTGGCCAGCGAATCATCAACATCAAGATGTTTTTTCAATATTGCTTGTTGCTGATTTGTTGGCGCAAATTGCTTAGGGTTTACCCATAAGGTGCTGACCGGCGTGGAAACTGCCAAGGGTTGATTGAATCTATCGAATATAGTCCCGCGAACGGGGACTGTTTCAGTCACGCGCGTTGACCGTTTACGACCCTCGCTACTCAGAAACTCATGAGAAAAAATCATCAAATAAGTTATCTTGACCGCAAGAACCATTGACAGCGTATAAAAAATAGCTAAAACAATGGTAAATCTTGGGTTTGTCGCTGGGCGCTTCACACGGCACATCCTGTTATATACGCTAAAAACAAGACCAGCTTAACTAAATTATTCGCGCCTCGCTTTGTAATATAAAGACACGTCTTTCCCAGGACTATTTGCTTATTGCGTATAGGGTGGTCAAATATAGTTATGAAGTTTAACGACACCGATGGTTTTTCATATCTGTGAAAACTTACTTTTTGTGCTGGCTGGCAAGTCAAAAACTACAGTCACGCCAGCCTTCAGCACATCGATGCAATCTAAAGCATTGGTTTGGGCATGGGGGCGCCCTTGTCTTATGTGCGCCGCAACGCTCTAGCTGTTGCGCAATTCCCCCGCCCCCAGACTCTCGGCGTCCCGCAAACTCGTAAACTCAAGAACCACCGTAAAACGCTGCTGCTCAAGAATCACGTCAATCTGCCAGCCCAATTTCGCGCATAACTGACGCATCAACTGCAGCCCCAGGCCGTAACCAAAATCGCTGGAATCCTCCCGTGGCTTGGCTTCCCTGATGTGGTTGGCAATCAGTAGTCGGGGATATTTGAAGCTGATTTCCACCTGGCCTTCTTCGGCATATTGCAGCGCGTTGCGCAGGAAGTTGCCGATCACGATGCGGCACGCGGTGGGGGGCAGTCGGCAAGGTTGGTTGTGGATGTCGACAAGCAGTTCGATATCCCGGTTGCCGATCAGGTAGCGATGTTTGTCAATCAGCTCGCCCACCAGTTCGCTCAGGTCAATGTCTTCCTCAGGCAACGGTTCGGGACGCTCGCGGCTCATCCACAGCAAGGTCTCGGCGATAAGCTGCATGTTCAGCACCGAACGTTCGATGCGCTGCAGGGAGGACGGCAGGACACCGCCGGCCTGCAGGGTCAGCAGTTCGATATTGGCCTTGAGCACTGCCAGTGGGGTGCGCAGCTCATGACTGGTGTAGCGCAACAGGCGACCTTCACGCTGGCTGGCGGCCTGCACCTGCTCCACACTCTGGGCCAGGGCATCGGCCAGCATGTTGAACTCCTTGAAGCTGAAATCAGGCCGCTCACTGGCCATGGCATCCGGGTTCTGCAGGGTGCTGGACCATTGCGCCAGGCGCCCCAATGGCCGCACCAACCACCAGACCAACAGGGCGATGATGATCAGCGCCGGCACGAACACCGCCAGGCTGATGAACGCAACGCCCTGCAGCACCCGGTCAAAGTAGGCATCGGACAGCGGCGTCTCGACCTCGCCGCCCTCTTCGTGGTCATGGTCGATGTCATACATGTAAAGGGTCTTGCCGTCCCCCAAGGGCTGGGAGAGGACCGCCCGGACTTCAGCGTCTTCGTCATCGGAGTCTGTATCACCGAACACCTGAACGGCACCGAAGGACATGCTCGGCGGGGCCTCCAGCATCTGTCGCACGCTTGGCGGCAGGGCTTCCTTGCCGATGACCGCTTCGAAGAAGTAGTTATGAGGGGGTGGCGTGGTCGGATCCTTCTTGTAGTGCCTGACGAAGTACTGGGCCTCTTCTTCCATCATCGCGCTGGCGGTGTAGAGCAGGCCGCGTACGGTGTACACCGGCAGCAGCTGGCTGTAGATCAGTAACACCACGGCAATCAGCAACAGGAAGCTGCCGCTGATCACCCACTTCAGGCTCAGGCCATTACGCATGCGACTTCACCTGTATACCGACCCCAGGCAGGGTGTGGATCAGCGGCCGGCTGAAGGGTTTGTCTACGGCCTTGCGCAGCCGGTGCATGTGGACTTTAAGGGTATTGCTGTCTGGTGGCTCGTCGCCCCAGATGGTGGTTTCCAGGCGCTCCCGAGGGACGGGTTCAGGGCTGGCGCGCATCAGGTATTCCAACAGGGTCCAGCAGATCGGCGACAGGTGCAGCTCCTGCCCGGCACGGCTGACTTTGCGGGTGGTCAGTTCCATCACCAGGTCGTCCACCTGCAGGCGGCTGCTCTGGCTGCTGCGACGCATGCTCAGGGCACGAATTCTGGCCACCAGTTCGGCCAGTTCGAATGGCTTGACCAGGTAGTCGTCAGCGCCCGCGGCAAAGCTTGCGAGCTTGTCCGAAAGGGCATCCAGTGAAGTGAGCATCAAGATCGGTGTCTGGCTGCCTTGCTGGCGTAGCCGCGCGCACAATTGCTGGCCGTCGAGGCGCGGCAGCATGATGTCCAGGAGAATGACGTCGTAATGCTGGTCGAGTGCCAGGTTGAGGCCGGCCTGGCCATTGCTGACGTGGTCGCAGACCATGCCGCTGATCTCCAGGTACTCGATGACGGTGGTGGCCAGGTCAAGGTTGTCCTCGACCAGCAGCAGGTGAATATGCACGGAAAAGTCCCCTCGGACAGGTGTTGCGCAGAGGTCTGAAGGATAACGGAAGTCGAGCAATTTCCCGCCGATGTTTACCTGGCGTTAACCCGGCACTCTCTAAGCTGGGGCTCTCATATCCAGAGGTCATCACCCTCATGAACCTTTACGCGATGGTCAAAAGAGTCCTGCTGGCCTTGATTCTCTTCGGCCTGATGGCCAGCATCCTGCCGTCTCGCGGGCAATTGGTAAACCTGGGCGGCGGCAGTCGGTTCCTGGTGGGCCAGAGTATCGAGCAGGCAGCTGCGTGCTGTGTCGCCAGTGCGTTGCGATAACGCGGGCGCCAGTTACACCTGGCAGTTACTGGTGTGCCTGGGCCTGATTATGGGGGTGTCGATTGCCATGGGGACCTATATCGTCCATCTGAATGCGCGCATTGATAAGCAGCGGGAACTGTCGCCGGTGTATCTGCACGAATGTGAAACCGGTCGCGGCGGCTTCATCGTCTACCCAGACGGCAGGCGCAGCAGCGACAACTGCTACCCAATCGATGAAGCTGAATCGACAGCCGCCGACCCGATACCGGCCCTGCCCGGCTCACCCCGAACAGAATGGCTCAAATATGTACTGCCCGCAGTTGAGCCAGCCCCAAGAGCGCCGAAGGTGCCGCGTACAGTCTGATCAGTACCTCCAGGCGCCAGCCCTAACCCCGGCATACCAGCCTGCAAGCTGCATCTGATACGCTTTTTTCTTTACCACCTGCATCTGTACCGAACAGACCATAGCCCCGACAATGGCTTATCGGCAGGAACTCTCCCGCCGCCCTTGCGCCTTTTGGAGGTCCCATGGCTAAGATGGCATTTTTTCTTTTAGGGTTTCTGGCACTGACCGTTGGAATCGGCCTGCTGGCCACGATTTCACCGGTCTGATACCGGTAGGTGGGGCAAGGTGCGCGTGATGCACAATGGTACTTCTGATATTGCGTTACCCAGCGCACGGTTTGGCGTCTTTCAAGGCGTTAACGGATCAATTCGAGATGGACGCTCATCAGGCTGTCTGGCTTGTCCTTCATCCCATTGCAACAGACGTAGCCATCATGCAGGTAGAGCCCGGGGTATTTTTTAAAACTCACCGGATCAAGGGTCACGTACCTGGCATTGCTCCACGCCGAATAGGCATAGAGATAGCTGCGATCGGTAAACGACAGATACTCTGCGGTATCGACGGTCATGATGTACCAATTCCCGTCGCCGTAACTGATAACCAGGAATTTCGAGGCCTGGTTAACATCCTTGGTGGTAATGACGTATCCGTTAGACATCATCAAATATCTGGGCGGGTTAACGGAGTTGTCCTTGAGGTAGGCCAACTGAGAGGGTGCGGCTTTCAACGCCTCAGCAGCACCTCCGACTTCAGGATTGGTTTGCAACGCTTGTGTGCCGGGCGGGTTGATTAATTCCTTTGACATGGGGTGACACTCCATTGACTCAAGATTGATGGTTTAGCGATGCCCCGAATAAAACAGCATTTTTTGGAAGGCCCGAAAACCGTGAACAGCGGTTAATAGTGCGCAAGCACTTTACTGTCCGATACTGTCAATTTTCACAGTTCATTAGAGTGTTTCACTATAGGTCCGGGGGTTTATATCCCGAACCTCTCACCCGAGAAAAAACATCGGGTACAACGAAAGCACCAAGAGCGCCGCCATCGACCAGTTGAATAGCTTCAACCAGCGCGGCTCACGCAAGACATTGCGCAAAGCGGTGCCGCACCCGGCCCACACGCACACACTTGGCAGGTTGACCACGGCAAACACCACGGCAATGACCAGCACGTTAGTGAAGTAACCTTGCGCCGGTGTGTAGGTGGTGATCGCCCCCAACGCCATGACCCAGGCCTTGGGGTTGACCCACTGGAACACCGCGGCGGCAAAAAACGTCATGGGCTTGCTCTTGCGGTCGGTGTCGTCTGACATCGCGCTGGAAGTCGCAATTTTCCACGCCAGGTACAGCAAGTACGCCGCGCCGATGTAACGCAGCGCGGTGTATGCCCAAGGTAACGCCTTGAACACTTCCCCCAGGCCCAAGCCAACCGAAATCACCAACACCATAAAGCCCACGCTAATCCCCAGGGCATGGGGAATCGAGCGGCGAAAACCGAAGTTCACGCCCGATGCCAACAGCATGGTGTTATTGGGGCCTGGGGTAATCGAAGACACGAAGGCAAACAGCGCAAAGGCTGAAAGCAGGCTGGTGGACATAAACATGGTGCGTCATCCGGCGAGTTATTGTCGCCCTGACAGTAGAGGGTTCTGTGACGCGCCGCCCCGTACAGCTAGAGGTAGATCGAGAGATACAATTTACGATCAAAGTCAGCTGTACCTGAAGGGAGGCGTTGAAAGGACTGGCACTTAAACCGGCATCGGCGCCTGACGATAGGTAACGGTCTGCCCCAGGGCCAGGGCACTGGCCTCAAGCCGCAGACGCTCCTTATCCAGAAAGCCATGCAATACCTTGAGATGGCTGATCTTGAGTTCAATCTCAGCCATTTTATCGGCCACCATCGCGGCACCCTGGGCGCAGTCGATCGTACTTTGCCGTTTGGCCTCCAGGATCTCGCCGATTTCGGCCAGGGAAAATCCCATCTTCTGCGCCATCTGAATAAACTCCAGATCCTGTGCCGTCTGTTCGCTGTAAGCGCGATAGTTATTGGCGCCCCGCTGTACAGCGATCAACCCCAGCTCCTCGTAGTAGCGCAAGGTATGGCGTCCGAGGCCGCTCCTACGCTCCAGCTCTGCGACTTTCACGGTAAATTCTCCTTGACTGTAGAGGTAGCTCTACAGTTTAGCCTGCACCCCTTATTCAACCAAGGAGTGCGCTATGAGCGTGGAATGTTTTGTCACCGGCGGCAGCGGATTTATCGGGCAACACTTGCTGGCTCGCCTGACCTTTTCGGGGCACAAGGTCTGGGTGCTGATGCGCCACGTTTCAAACCTTGAGACGCTCAGGGAACAGGTGCGGCAACTGGGGGGAGAACCTTCGCGTATACATGCCGTTCAGGGCGACCTTAACCAGCAGGAACTGGGGCTCAATGCGGCCGACCGCCAGCGCATCGCCGCGGCCAGCGTGGTATTTCACCTCGCCGCACAATTCGCCTGGGGCCTGCCTTTGGACCAAGCCCGCGCGGTCAACGTGGACGGTGCCCTGGCGGTCGCCCGATTGGCCGCAAGCCAGCGTAGCCGGCTGTTGATGGTCGGCGGCTATATGCTGCAGAACATCGTCCACCTGAACAGTATTGGCATTGACCACCAACGCCCCGAAACCACCGATTGGCCCGCCGTGTACCAGCGCGTGGGTGGCTACGAGGCGAGCAAGCTGGAGGCACACTTTGCGGTCATCCGCGACATGCAGGCGCAGCAGGCCGACTACACCATCGTGCACCCTGCAACGGTGTGCGGGCATAGCGAAAGCGGGCATATCCTCGCGGGCCAGCCCATAGCCGAGCTGATTCGCGGCCTGGCGACAGGCAAGTTGACAGCGATTCCAGGGTCGCCACGCCACTGGCTGCCCTTGGTCAGTGTTGATTACTTGGTTGCGTTGATGGTCGCAGCAGCCTTCGACCCGGCAATGGCAAACCAACAAGCCTTGGCACTGGACGAGCGCACCCCGAACCTGCAAGGCCTGCTCACGCATATCGCCGGCACCCTGCAAGTGCAAGCGCCCCGCCACCATCTGCCCCTGGGCCTGCTCAAATGGCTACTGAAAATACCGGGGGTGGCAACGCACTTGGGTACCAGCCCGGAGTCCCTGAACTTCATCCAGACTGCGCGATTCGATATGTCTCAGAGCCGGGAGCTGGAGAGCCGCTATCAGCTCAAGCATCCCGACCTGGAAATAACCCTGGAGAAAACCGCGCAATTCGTCAGGCGCGCACTCATGGTTTCGCCTGCGCCATAAATGCCATGAGCGCTATCCAGTACTGACGTAGAATCCTGCGAAAAGCCCAGCCATATTCAGGGAAGTCCGGACAATGCTTTTCGAGAACCTCGCGTTGTTTCTACTGATTGTCGAAAAAGGCGGATTGTCGGCCGCAGGCCGCGAGGTCGGGCTTTCGCCTACGTCTGTGTCGGAACGGCTCGGGGCCTTGGAAAGGCATTACGGGGCAACCTTGCTGACCCGTACCACACGCTCGATCAGTTTGACGGATGAAGGGCGGATGCTGATGGACGGCGCACGGCGGCTGCTGGCAGAAGCGGAAGATATCGAGAGCAATATCAAGCTGGGCACCGAACGCATTTCAGGCCTGATACGCCTGAGCGCCCCCGTAGACCTGGGCCGCAACCGTGTGGTGCCAATCCTCGACGATTTCCTGCAAGAACATCCCAACGTAAGCCTCGACCTGAACCTGACCGATGGCTACCTGGACCTCGCGGGGCAAGGGATTGATTTCGCTATTCGATACGGCGCCTTGTCCGACAGCACCCTGCGTGTCAGAAAACTCAGCGAGGGCCGTAGGGTCGTATGTGCATCCCCCGCCTACATTGCCGCCCACGGGACGCCCCGGCATCCATCCGACCTGGCACAACAGCAGTGCATCCTGATGCGCTTTGGCAGCAACATCCACCGGGAATGGCAGTTCCGTGCCGAGGGCCGTACGTTCAAGGTTCTGGTATCGGGCAGGCGTATTGCCAATGATGGCGAGCAGGTGCGCCAGTGGTGCCTGGACGGGCATGGCATTTGTATCAAGTCCTACATTGATGTACGTGATGATTTGCAGGCAGGTCGGCTGGTGGAGGTGCTGCAAAGCTACTCGTTGCAGGGCGTGGATTTGCAGATTGTCTACCCTTCAGGCCACGCGGTGCCGCGTCGGGTCAAACTGCTGATGGACGAAATCTCCTTGAAGCTGGCGACCTGAGTGCGCTTCAAGGAGATGTTCCTGGCTATGGCTTATAGGTTTGCGCCCTACTGGGCCCAGGCAGAAAAATCCGAGTAACCGCGCTCGGTACCACCAAACAACTCGGCACCTTCCAGGCCGGCCAATGGATACCCCTTCTCCAGGCGCAACGGCAGATCCGGGTTGGCTACAAACTTACGTCCGAATGCCACGAAGTCGGCGTAGCCTTTTTCCAGGACCCATTCTGCGAGCTCCACGTCGTACTTGCCGGCCACCACAATCGCATTGCGAAAGCGCTCGCGCACGGCTTGGCGGAAATCCTCGGGAAACTTGGGGGCATCATCCCAGTCCGCTTCCACCAAGTGCAGGTAGGCAATGCCCTTGCCCTGCAGATAGCTGGTCGCTTCCAACAAAGTGGGCAGAATGTCCGGGCACGCCATGCCACGCGCTGTGAGAAACGGCGCCACACGGATCGCCGTACGGTCGGCGCCCACTTCATCAATCACCGCGTCCATGACTTCCTTGAGAAAGCGCAGACGGTTCTCACGCGACCCGCCGTACTCATCCGTACGAACGTTAGAGGTGGTACGCAGGAACTGGTCAATCAGATAGCCGTTGGCCCCATGCACTTCAACACCGTCGAAACCCGCCGTCATGGCATTACGCGCAGCCGTCCGGTAGTCGTCGACAATCGCGCGGATTTCGTCGCGCTCCAGTGCCCGTGGTGTCGGGCATGGGGCCATGCTGCCGACACCGGATTGGGCATCCACTTTCCAGATGCTGCCATCGAAAGGGATCGCAGACGGCGCGACAGGTAAATCACCATTGTGGAAGTCAGGGTGCGACATACGCCCTACGTGCCACAGCTGCAGGAAAATTCGCCCTCCCGCGGCATGCACCGCATCGGTCACCAGGCGCCAGCCGGCGACCTGTTCGTCACTGTAAATCCCCGGGGTAAAGGAATAGCCCTTGCCCTGGGGCGAAATCTGCGTGGCTTCAGTAACAATAAAAGCGGCCGAAGCCCGCTGTGCGTAGTAGACCGCGTTCATGGCGTTCGGCACATCGCCAGGTTGGGTACTGCGGGATCGGGTCATGGGCGCCATGACCACGCGGTTGGGCGTGTTCAGTTGGCCAACAATACCTGGGGTGAAAAGTCTGGACATCAGTGTCGCCTCGTAGATAGTCAGTGGTTTCGATGACCACAGGATATCTACCAGGGATTTTTTGATAATCGCCCCGATCCGGGAAACATATTCCGGTGAATCCGGATAATGCGCAGTGCTATTTGTCTACTCGTAAGGGTGTCAGGCAAACCTCTTCTTATTGGGCATCAACGTCAAAACGATACCTACGGCCAACATCAGCATGGCAGACCCGTTGGTGTCCTTATGCAACATGTAATACAACCAATAGGCCACAAGAAGCGGCCCGATGAGCTTGCTGTACTTGAATATGAAGTTGCCCAGTGGTGGGCAAACCTTACCTATCCAATGAAGGAAGAAGTAGCTGACCCCAACCATCACTAAGGTGACGAGAAGTATCCCCAAGAAAAAGCCCTCCATGATTGCAAAGGGCCAGCTTAACGCCATGAGCGCCTGCCAGCCTAGGGCTGCCCTGTTCACGGGCAACCAAAGGTTTTTGGCCGTGCGACGTAGAGTCGCCTTTTCCTACATCTCCCTGCAGTCAAAATCACCATAGGGATGGGGGTACCAGACCTGCAGGATTTTCGCGCTCTGCCTTGTAGTCAGCCGCCCTTCAGGTACGATCAACTCCTGACGGACTTGGCCGTTATAGTCGTACTTGATCCATACCGATTTGAATTTATTGTAGTTTCTTATGATTGCCGTGTTATGTCCTGAGAGCTGTCTGACGAGCGTGTCTTCAGGTTTTTTCGGATCGTCAGGTCGATAACTGCCCTTATGTTGCCAAATAACCTGGTTTTCTGACCTTGACCCATTAGATATGGAACACCCTAATGGTTGAGGGGCATCCTTGGCATTTACAGAAAAAGGCAGAAAGCTACGACTTTTACCCGCAGAAGTATGTTTCACCTCGCAGACGATCACGCTGCCATTATCTTTGGATCCCTGCGCCGGCTGGAGCAAAACCGTCCTGCCGCCAGCGCTCGAACAGGTATTTCCCAAGACGATTTCAACCGCATACTGCTCGGAGTCCAGCTTTTCAGTGTGCAAGGCAATATCAGCATAAGCATCAAGCGAAGCGAGACAGAGGCCACACCACGCCAAGTATTTGAGTTTCATTGGACAACTCCTTGAGACAAGTGAATAAGCAGACGGCATCACGTCGAACAGCTAGTCAGAGTCGTCCTGCGTTGAGCATCGGCATCCACACAATTTTGCCGCAACGCATACATCCAAGTAGATCGAGATGTTGTGGCGAGCGGGCTCGCCACAGGTACTTTCGTTAGTTTTTGAACGTTGTGTAGATACCTATGCTGCGATAAGCGTAGTACTCCAGATGAAAAAAGGTAGGCTCGACAGCACTTACAAGGCGCACGGGAGCTTTGCAAGGCGTGCTTCTCAAAGGGTAATTACCGTCGCAGGATAAAAGAGCATATTGAGCACAAACAGAATCATCCAGAAGCCGATCTCCAGGGTTTCCGTAATAGGCTGGATACGTTTCAACGCGCCGTACACATGCACCACAAACATCAACAAGAAAACCACGAACAGCATATCGAAGGCATAGCTATAGCTGGTGCCCGTGGTTGCAGAGCGCAACATCGCCACTTCCACCACCAGAATAAACGCCCCCAAACAGCGCCCAAAATAGATTGCCAGATGCTGATGTTCGGGGATCGTCCAGCGCATCGCGCGGGCCCAGGCAATCGGCGCGATAAAGATCGGCAAGGCAAAAAACAGGGTGGTGACGATCATCAGCGTAGTGATGTAGTACTGGCTGTATTGCGCGTAGTAACCGAGCATCAGGCGATTCCTTATCCTTGAGAGTAACCCCTTGAGGGTAGAGCCCAAGAATTGCAGCCGGGCATACCGGTGTCCAACGTAAGCAGGTCGCGGGATACCAAAGAGAATGGGCTTGGGTAAATGGGATTACTACCGAAGATGCAATGCGTCACCGCCTACTCTGCTAGGGTACGGTCATCTGAAAACCCGGCTGTTGCACAACAGCCCACAAGGAGTAGGTATGTTCAGCCACGTCACTGTCGGAACCAACGATCTGGACAAAGCCGCCATGTTCTACGACGCCATACTGATCCCACTGGGTCTGTGCCGGCGCCATGTGACGCCGGATGGCGGACCGTCTTCTGCATGCTGGATTACCCCAGGCAGGCCATTGCCGCGCTTCTACGTCTACGCCCCCTACGACCGCCAGGACGCCACAGTGGGCAATGGCAGCATGCTGGCTTTCTCCGCACCCTCGCCAGAAGCCGTCGATGTAGCCTATGCCGCGGGTGTTTTAGCTGGAGGAATCGACGACGGCGAGCCCGGCCCGCGCCCACACTATGGCGACGGTTACTACGGCGCTTACCTGCGCGATCCGGACGGCAACAAAGTGCATATCGTGCATCGCGGCGATATCTAGCAGCACAACAACCGGCACTACTACTGCGTAAAACACGATACCAACGCTCACTAGCAACTTCCCGATCATCGGCCACTTCCTTGTCGACGCTTCCCATAAACGCCTGAGCCGCGGCTGTAGCGCCAGGCGATCCAGGCACCCAGCGCGGAAGCAATGGCAGACCCGCCAATCCCGTATAGAACCTCAAGCGTCAGCTGGCTTCCCCAACGCGCGCGCCTTCAAGCCATTATCAGCAGTACGCCGAAACTCACCAGCAAGGCACCAAAAATCCGGTCGATCCATTGTCGTGCGGCCAATAACCTATCGCGCACTGCCCCAGCGGAGAAACACAGCGCGATAAGGCTGAACCACACTACATGTGCCCCGGCGATAAATAGCCCATAACCGATTTGTACGGACCAACCAGTGTCCGGCCTTACGACGCCCATAAATAGGCTGACGATGAAGATCGATGTCTTAGGGTTCAACGCATTTGTCAGAAACCCCGTACGCAGCGCTTCCAGATCCGACAGGGCAGGAGGTGGCGCGTCCAGCTGTTCAACGGCCGGCTTGGAGCGCAGCATCTTGATCCCCAAGTACACAAGATAGGCCGCTCCAGCCAGCTTCAACACATTGAACAACCAAGGTGTCTGTTGCAGCACCAACCCCAAGCCGAGCAGTGTGTAGCAGACGTGAACCAGCACCCCTAGGCCAATTCCCACAGCGGTGAGCACGCCAGCCCTTCGAGACAGGAGCAAGCCGTTGCGCGAGACCATGGCGAAATCCGGCCCTGGGCTGATGCACGCCAGTAGTGTGATGGTGATTACTGCTATCCATTCGCTCATGTTGTACCCTTTGAATTATCGGTCGCATAGGCCATGTTTACAGATCCTTTGCTTGGGTAATAACGATGATTCCTGAAGAAAATAGTGACTATAAATCACTGATTTCTGAGGCTCGCCTGCCATCGCTGCTTGGCTTGCGCTGCTTCGAATCAGCCGCACGCCTGGAAAATTTCGCCCGGGCGGCTGACGAGCTGCATCTGACACCCAGCGCCATTAGCCGCGCAGTGCGTCTGCTTGAAGAGGATTTGGGCGTTGAGCTGTTCGAGCGGCGTAACCGAAAAGTGTTTTTGAACGATGCCGGAAGACGCCTGGCAAAAGCCGTGAGTGACGGGCTGGGGTTGATGAGCCACGCCGTTCGCGAGATACGCAGCGACGCCCGTCGAGCTCGCCAGCTTGTCTTGTCCTGCGAGCCAACGCTGCTGATGCGCTGGCTGATCCCTCGTTGGAGCGACTTCCAAACCCATCACAAAGGTCTGGATATTCACTTGGTTGCCGGCGGTGGCCCGTTCTCATTCAACCAGGGTATCGACCTGGCCATCCGGCGCGACGATTTCCCCTGCCCTCCCGGCTACCATACCGAGACGCTATTCCCAGAGAAGGTCGGCCCCGTTTGCCGGCCAGAAAAGGCAGGTCAGTGGTTTGGCAAAAACGGCAAAAACCTGCTCGCCTCTGCCCCGCTGCTGCAGACAGCCAGCCGGCCTACGGCATGGCAGGAATGGGCTTACGCAAAGGGACTACCCACTCCCGATAGGGAAATGCAAACGTTCGAACACTTCTATTTCAGCATCCAGGCAGCCGTTGCTGGCCTTGGCGTAGCCATCGGCCCCTGGCACCTGGTGCGCAACGATATCCAAAGCGGCGTGCTGGCCGCACCATTGGGCTTTGTTGAAGATGGTTCGCGGTACTGCCTGCTGTCGCCTACAGCGCCCAGGCCGGGTAGTGTGGAAATGGAGCTGCTTGAATGGTTACAGGCTGTGGATTGATGCCCAGCAACTCTGGAGATGCATATGGACTTGGCAACACTCGCGTTATTCCTGCCGGCCTGCTTTGCGCTGAATATGGCGCCAGGGCCCAACAACCTGCTGTCCATCAGCAATGCAACACGCTACGGATATCGCACAGCCTGCATGGCAGGCGTCGGTCGTTTGCTGGCATTCACGATCATGATCGCACTTGCCTCGGCGGGCTTGGCCGTCGTGTTGCAAACCTCAGAACTTGTCTTCTACGGGATCAAAATAGTCGGCGCGGCGTACCTCTTCTACCTGGCGTATCAACTGTGGAACGCCGCACCGCAAGCAGAGGCCGAATCAGTAAATGCTCGGGTGGGGCTGTGGGGGCTGGCTAGGCAGGAATTCCTGGTCGCTGCTGGCAACCCCAAAGCCATTCTGATCTTTACCGCGTTCTTGCCTCAATTCGTTGACCCCACGGTAGATGTCGGCTCCCAATTCACACTGCTTGGATTGCTGTTCCTGGCACTGGAGTGGATTGCGATTGGCATCTACGCATACATCGGATTGCACATGCGCCGCTGGTTCACGCAGCCTCGCGGCAAGAAGATTTTTAATCGTTGCTGTGCCGGTTTGTTGTCCGCTGCGGCCTCGATGCTATTGATGGCGCGGCGCGCCTGATCATCATCGACAATACAAAAACGGACAACATGAGGGACCGATTTACGCTCGCAGAGCGGGCCCCTTTTTAGATAAAAAATCTGCCCCTTTGTGCTCGATTAGCCCTGGCTCACTGCGGCCATTGCTCAAGCAGTATCGAGACGAATTTTTCCGCCGCTGGTGAAAGCGATGAGCCGCGGCGGTAGACCAAGCCCAAAGAGCGGTTCACAACCGGCTCAATCAAAGGGACGCTGACCAAGGTGGGATGATCTTCAGCCGGCATGGCCAAGCTCGGCATCGCCGAAACCCCTAAACCAGCCTCCACCAGGCCCAACGAAGTAGAGAGGTGCTGGACTTCGTAGAACCATTGCGGCCGCCAGCTCAAGCCCGACAGGGCGTGGTCGAGCAACATGCGGTTGCCGCTCAGGCGCCCTACCCCGATCAGACGGTAATCGCTCAATTCAGACCAGGTGACCGAACTGCGCCCTGCCAATTCATGATCACGCCGGCACGCCAATACAAAAGGTTCGCTGACCAATGGTACGAACTCAATGTCCGGGTGCTGCCCACTCATCATGTTGATACCGAAATCGGCTTCCCCCCGCAGTACCGCTTCAAGCCCCTCATTGGCACTCAAGTCCAGCAGTCGGATGCGGATTTTTGGGTAGCGTTCGTTATACAGGCGAATGACTGAAGGCAAGAAATAGAAGGCGGCAGTGGGGATACATGCCAGCGTTACCCGGCCAATCTGGCGTTCGGCCAGTTCACGGATATTGAGAATCGACTCATCGAAGTCATCCAACAAACGACGCGCCTTGGGAAGAAAGTCACGCCCGACGCTCGTGAGGCTGACCTTACGTGTGGTGCGATCAAGCAAAGAGGTGCCCAACCCCTCTTCCAGTTTTTTTATCCGGCGACTGAGTGCAGGCTGGGACAGATGCAAGGCATCAGCTGCTTCGTGAAAGCTGCCAAGTTCGGCGATTTTAACGAAAGATCGAATATCGTTCAGCTCATAGTCCATGTCTTATCTCATCAGCAGCAGGCGCCAGAAGAAGGCTCAGCGTAAATTCATCATTCGAAAAACGCAATAATCTCTTCAATTTTTGCATTTGATACATTTTTTAAAGCTTGAGACTCTTGCTCCAAGAACATCAATTACGTCGATTGATCAACAAGAGTCAGTATCATGCAAAGAATTCCCTGTGTGCTGATGCGCGGTGGCACCTCCAAAGGCCCAGTCTTTCTCGACTGGGATTTGCCGACAGCCATTGAGGCCCGTGACGAACTGCTGCTCAACCTGATGGGCTCCGGCCACGAACTGGAGATCGACGGAATCGGCGGTGGCAGCCCACAAACCAGTAAGGTTGCGATTGTCAGCCCATCGCTGCACCCGGACGCCGACGTTGACTACCTGTTCGTGCAAGTGATGGTTTCGCAACGTCGGGTCGACAGCGCGCCCAACTGCGGCAACATGCTGTGCGCCGTCGGCCCGTTCGCCATCGAACAGGGCCTGGTCAAAGGCACGCCGGGCCGCACCCGGGTCCGCATCCGCAACGTAAACACAGGGACCTTCATCAACTCCGACGTGTACACACCGGATGCCAAGGTCAGTTACGAGGGCGACACCGCGATCGATGGCGTGCCGGGTACCGCCGCGCCGGTACAACTGACATTCCTCGATGCGGCCGGCAGCAAGACCGGCAAACTCTTCCCGACCGGCAATACACAAGACGTGATCGACGGTATTGCGGTGACCTGCATCGATATGGCAATGCCCATGGTGCTGATCGAGGCCAGCCAACTGGGCAAGCGTGGCGATGAAAGCCCGGCCGAACTGGACGCCGACAAAGACTTCCTGCGACGCCTTGAGTCATTGCGACTTCAGGCCGGCCGGGCCATGGGCCTGGGTGACGTCAGCGACAAAGTGATTCCAAAGCCGGTGCTAGTCTCGCCCGCCAAAGCCGGCGGTACGATCCAGGTTCGCTATTTCATGCCACATAACTGCCACCGCGCGCTGGCCATTACCGGCTCGATTGGTTTGGCCACCGCGTGCGTAGTTGAAGGCAGCATCGTCGCGCAGATGCTCGGCGGGATCAGTACGCCGCGCCTTGAAGCGGTGCGTATCGAGCACCCAAGCGGAGGAATTGATGTCGTATTGTCCTACACCGGCGTCAAGGGTGAGACAATTCAGGCCTCGGTCGTTCGCACCGCGCGCAGGCTTTTTTCCGGCTACGTCTATGCCACGGACTCTCAGCGCCTCGCCGGATAATTCCGGCGGTCGTTGGCATTTTTGCATCCGCACAATACTAAAAATGGGTGATGCCATGAAAGTTGTAAAATCGCTCTACTTCCAGATTCTATGCGCCGTGGTGCTGGGCATCGTGGTCGGGCACTTCTGGGCCCAGCAGGCCGTTGCACTCAAGCCGCTGGGCGATGCGTTCATCAAGCTCATCAAGATGATGATTGCTCCCGTGGTGTTCTGCACCATCGTCACCGGCATCGCCGGGATGAGCGACAAACGCTCGCTCGGCCGCCTGCTCAGCAAAACCATGCTGCTGTTTTTCGGCCTCACGGTGATCAGCCTCGTGATTGGCCTGGTGGCGGTGTACGTGTTCCAGCCGGGTGCCGGCATGAACATCGACCCCACCCAACTGAGCACCAAAGGCCTGGCCCAGTACACCGAGTCGGCGGCGAAGCTTGGGGTTGTGGAGTTTTTCATGCACATCATCCCGGACACCTTTATCGGTGCCTTCAGTAAAGGGGAAGTGCTGCCGGTCCTGTTTATCGCGGTGTTGTCCGGCTTCGCCTTGTCATCCCTGGGCGAACGTGGCAAGCCGGTGCTCGATGTACTCGAATCCGCCTCGCACATGGTGTTCAAGATCTTCGCGTACCTGATGCGTTTTGCACCGATCGGCGCTTTCGGGGCCCTGGCGTTCACGGTCGGCCAGTACGGCATCACCTCGCTGGGCTCGCTGGCGAAACTGATCATGACCTTGTACATCGCCTGCGGCTTCTTCGTGTTCGTCGTCTTGGGCAGCATTTGCCGCGCCAATGGTTTCAGCCTGTGGAAACTGCTGCGCTACTTTCGCGAAGAGTTCCTGGTGGTGCTCGGCACCTCCTCCACGGAACCGGTCATGCCGCGCATGCTGGAAAAACTCGAAGCGCTGGGCTGCAAAAAAGGCGTCGTGGGCCTGGTCTTGCCCACCGGCTACTCGTTCAACCTGGACGGCACGGCCATCTACCTGTCGTTGGCGGCGATTTTCATTGCCCAGGCCTGCAACATTGACCTGAGCCTGACGCAAATCATCACCATGCTGGCGATCATGCTGCTGTCCTCCAAAGGTGCGGCCGGCGTGACCGGCAGCGGGTTCGTGGCACTGGCCTCGACCCTGACGGTCATTCACGACATCCCGTTGGCCGGCCTGGCGCTGCTGATCGGCGTTGACCGCTTCATGTCGGAAGCGCGGGCGCTGACCAGCCTGGCCAGCAACGCGGTCGCGACGGTGGTGATTTCGATGTCCGAAAATGCCTGCCACCGCGAAACGCTGGCGCGGATGCTCGACGCAAAACCCGGTGCGGCACAGGCACAAGCCTGGGAAGACCAGAAGGTCGCCAGCCGCGTCTAGCGCAAACCACAAACACCTACCCCTGACTTGACTGAACCCCTTCTCCGCCAGGCGCCATTGTGCCGCCCGGCGGGTCAGGGCTCGTGCGCCTCGGCGTCAGCCATTCTTACGATAACAACAAGAGAATCGTCCTATGCTCGCTTTCCTTGGCTTGGCCATGGTGGTCGTATTCACCTTCCTCATCATGACCAAGCGCTTGTCACCGATCGTCGCACTCACCGTGGTGCCTATCGTCTTCGCGGTTATTGGCGGCTTCGGCGGCACCACCGGCAAAATGATGCTCGACGGCCTGAAAATGGTCGCACCGTCTGCCGCCTTGCTGCTGTTTGCCATCCTGTTCTTTGGCCTGATGATCGACGCGGGGTTGTTCGATCCGCTGATCCGCAAGATCCTCAAGCGCGTCAATGGCGACCCGATGAAAATCGCGGTCGGCACCGCCCTGCTGTCATTGCTGGTCGCCCTCGACGGCGACGGCACCACCACCTACATGATTACCTGCGCCGCAATGTTGCCGTTGTATAAACGCATCGGCATGAACCCGATGATCCTGGCGACCATCTCCATGCTGTCGTTGAGCATCATGAGCGGCATGACCCCTTGGGGCGGCCCCGCGACACGGGCCATCGCCGCACTGGGCCTGGATGCCGGCGAATACTTTGTGCCGTTGCTGCCAACCATGATCGGCGGCGCCCTGTGGGTGGTCTTCACCGCCTTCATACTGGGGCGTGCCGAGCGCAAGCGGATTGGCAACGTGCAACTGCAAAGCGGTGGCGGAGATTGCTACATCAACGCGATTCTTGAAGACACCCCACACAAACGTCCAAAGCTGGCCTACGTCAACCTGGTGCTGGTGATTGCGGTATTGATCGCCCTGGTGATGGGTCTGATGCACTCGGCGGTCCTGTTCCTGATCGGCTTTGTGCTCGCGCTGATGATCAACTACCCGCAATTGGACATTCAGAAAGAACGCATCCTGGCGCACTCGGGCAACGCTATGACGGTCGTGCTGTTGGTGTTCGCCGCAGGGATTTTTGCCGGGATTTTTTCCGGCACCAAGATGGTCGACGCCCTGGCGCAGACCCTGGTCGACTGGATCCCGCCGTCTTGGGGTCATCTGTTCCCACTGGTGGTTGCGGTCACCAGCATGCCGCTGACCTTCGTGCTGTCCAATGACGCCTACTACTTCGGCGTGGTGCCGATCCTGGCCAATGCCGCCGCGGCCTACGGCATTGATCCAGTGGAAATCGCCCGAGCCTCAATCCTCGGGCAACCGGTGCACCTGATGAGCCCACTGGTGGCCTCGACCCTGTTGCTGGTGGGCATGGTCGACCGTGACATCGGCGACTTCCAGAAAGCCACCGTCAAATGGGCGGTGCTGACCTCCCTGGTCGTTACCGCGCTGGCCCTGCTGACCGGGGCTATCAGCCTGTTTACCTGATTCATCTTCCTGCTGCGTTCCAACGCGCCTCGCTCACGGGGCGCGTGCTGCCCTGCACGCCCAATAACAACAACGAGACGTTTGCCATGAACCCTATGTATACCCGTCGGGCCCTTTTTTGCGCGTTCGGCCTGGTACCCATCGCCGGTGCCAATGCCCAAGGCTTTATTGATGACAGCAAACTCAAGCTGCAACTGCGCAATGTGTATTTCAACGAGAACTTTCGCGACGAACACGGCATGAGCGCACGCGCCGCGAGAACGGCAAAAAGCGAGCGCACCGAGTGGGCCCAGGGATTGCTGCTCGACTATCAGTCCGGGTTCACCGCCGGCACTCTTGGCTTCGGCGTAGACGCCCTGGGGCTCTACGGCGTAAAGCTTGACTCAGGACGCGGTCGCAGCGGCACCGGGCTGATGCCGGTGCATGACGACGGCCGCGCAGCCGGCGAATTTGCCAGCGCGGGCGCCACCGCAAAAGCGAGGTTCGCCAACACCACCGTCAAGTACGGCACCCTGCTGCCCAAAACGCCGGTGCTGATTTACAACGACGCACGCTTGTTGCCCCAGACCTACCAGGGCACCCAGATCAGCAGCAACGACATTGAAAACCTGACCATCACTGGCGGGCACCTGGACCGTTTCAAATTACGCGACTCCACCGACAGCGTACCCATCGTGCCTGACGGCTACAGCGGGGGAAAATCGGGAGACTTCAACTATGCCGGGGCCGAGTACAAATGGGGGAAGAACACCCGCTTGAACTACTACTACGGGGAGCTGGAGAATTTTTACCGGCAGAACTTCGCCGGCATCCAGCACGATCTGCCGCTGGCCGGTGGCGTACTGACCGGCGACCTGCGCTACTTCAACAGCGTAGACAGCGGCTCGGCCTATGCAGGCAAAATCGATAACGACATGCTCAGCGGGCAACTGTCCTACGCGATCGCCGGGCATACCGTCGGCGGGGGCTACCAGACCCTGCGCGGCGATGCCGGCTTGCCCTACATCAGCGGCGCCACCGTGTACTCGTTCAGCAACGCCGGCATTGGCAAGTTCATCGAGGAAGACGAAAAGACCTGGATGCTCAACTACGGCTTCAACTTTGCCGCCGTCGGCGTGCCCGGCCTGACCTTCGCTGCGCGCTACCTGAGTGGCAATGACGGCAAGTCCACCAGTACGGTCAAGGAGTGGGAGCGCGATACCGAACTGGCCTA
This sequence comes from Pseudomonas sp. 06C 126, assembly GCF_001855215.1. Taxonomy (NCBI): domain Bacteria; kingdom Pseudomonadati; phylum Pseudomonadota; class Gammaproteobacteria; order Pseudomonadales; family Pseudomonadaceae; genus Pseudomonas; species Pseudomonas sp. 06C 126. The sequence continues at coordinate 73,983 of NZ_MIFU01000076.1, forward strand.
CGTGGTGCAGGCCGGCACGCTCAAGGGGCTGGGTGTGCGCATGCGCAACTATGTCTACCGCTCTGAGTTTTCCCGCGGGCGCGACAGCAACCGCCTCTACCTCACCTATGACATTGCCCTCTGGTAAGTCGACGATCGCGGCCCTTGCGGCCGCCTTCCCACCAGTTCAGGTAAGGACATCCCCACATGCTGTTCAAGAACAAAGTACTGATCCTGGTGCTGGCCCCCGTGGTGCTGCTGTCCACGGTGCTGGCCCTGACAACAAGCGCCAACCTGCTGGCGAGCGCCGAGCAGGAAGTCACGGTGACCCGCGAGCGTTTGCTCGATGAAAGTCGGGAACGCTTGAAGGACTACGCCTCCCTTGCGCAAACCTCGGTGGCGGACCTTTATGCGCAGGCCCAGACGAGCGAAAAGGCCACACGTGCGCTGGCGATCGCACGACTGTCCAAGATGAAGTACGGCGACGACGGCTATTTTATCGGTTACGACAGCCAGGTCGTGCGCCTGTTTCGTGGCGACAGCAGCGAAGGCGTCGGCACCAACATGAGTGACCGCAAAGACAAGAACGGGGTTTACCTGAACCGGGAAATGGTCGCCGCCGCGAAGAACGGCAGCCACTTCGTCACGTATTCAGGGGCCTTGATCAATACCGACAATGTGGTTGCGAAACTGGCCTACAGTTTTTACCTGCCCGCCTGGGACATGGTGGTAGTCACCGCGATCAACCTCGACAGCATCGAAAGCCAGGTCGCCCAGGTGCGCGCCGAAATCCATCAACGGGTGCGCAGCCTCGTCTATGGGATAACCGTCATCGCCTTGATTGCACTGGGCATCATCGGCGGGCTGGGCTGGGTATTGGTGAAAAACAGCCTGCGCCCCCTGTCACGGATTCGCGAGCACCTCGATGAAATCGCCGCTGGCGAAGGCGATCTGACGCGGCGCCTACCCACCAGCCACGATGAGTTCGGACAGGTAGCCGTGTCGTTCAATGCCTTTTGCGACAAGATTCATGGGCTGGTCAGCCAGATCGTCAGCATGGCCCGTGAGTTGAATGAGTCCGTCACCCAAGTGGCCGAACAGAGCAAATGCATCGACCACGTCATGGCGCAGCAACGCCAGGAAACCGATCAGGTCGCCGCAGCAATCAATCAAATGTCATCCGCTGCGCATGAGGTGGCCGTAAGTGCCCAGAGCGCTTCAGATGCAGCCGCCGAAACCGATCTACAGGCCCAGCATGCCAGGCAGGTCGTCAATGAAAGCATCGCCCGCTTGGACACGCTGACCGCAGACCTGTCCACGGGCGGCGTATCGCTGAAAAGCCTGCAAGGCGATGTAGAAGGCATCGTCACCGTGCTGGATGTCATCCGCTCGATCGCCGAGCAAACCAACCTGCTGGCACTCAATGCCGCGATCGAAGCGGCACGGGCCGGCGACGCCGGGCGCGGGTTTGCCGTGGTGGCCGATGAAGTGCGCGCATTGGCCAGCCGGACGCAGCTCAGCACCCAGGAGATCCAAGCCATGATCGAGCGGCTCAACCAGGCCACCACTAAGGTCGTGACCGCGATGAGCCACTCCGGCGAAGCGGGCAATGGCGCCAGCCTGCACGCAGAACAGGCTGGCCAGTCGTTGGGCAAAGCGGTCGAACTGATCGTTACCATCAATGCGATGAACGCACACATCGCCAGTGCCGCGCAGGAGCAGACGTCAGTGGCCGAGGAAATCAACCGAAGCGTCCATCAAATAGCCCGCGCGATTGAAAGCGTCGCCGACCAGACCCAAAACGGCGTGCAAACCGTCGATGAACTATACGCCATAGGTCATCGCCTTGAAGGTCTGTTGAAGCAATTCAAGATTTAACCCCACGGCACGACGGGACTGCAGGACGCACAAACCCAGTGGGCAGATTGGCTAAAAGTGGTCGAGGCCCTATTTCGCTAGCGCGATTCGTAAACCAAAACGGCTTCAGCCAGCATCATGTCGCTGGCTGTGGCCGGCTCATGCCCAATCCGCAAAACCTCGAACGCCGCCTCCAGGCTCGCGCCTCTAATAACCCCATCACTCGCGACGAAAGCGGCAGCATCATTGCGAGCGGCAACTATCTTGGAATCGCCTCCCTTTGAGCTATTGCGGCTACTTCCTTGACTGTCTTCAGTCAGCGTGACGGGGAAAAGAGTCACCGCAAGACTCGACGAAACAACCGCTCCAAAGACCGAGACTTCCACCGCCCTGCCATCACCCGCGATTACCGGAAAACTGCACGGGAACCCGAGCATGAGCACCATAATCAGTTTGCGCAAAATTCTACTCCACGGGGGTGAGTCATCCTTTAGAGGCTGAATCTAACGTGTTCCTGGCCGGGCATCCAGGCTGATCGGCCAGGTGAAATGATTTGAATCCAGCGCGTGCTTTCTAGACAATCCCCGCCTTTGGCTCGAAAGGATGCGTGCGATGAAGTTCGAAGGGACTTTCCAATACATGGGCAATCACGGGATCGTGTTCAACGTCTCGCAGGTCACCCTCACCGACAGCGAACGCGGACGCCTGCGCGAGCTGCATTTTGGCGAGGCGAAAAGCGCTCACTACGAGGTCAACCGCAAGGTCGTCGAGGTGTACGACAAGATGCTGGCCAAGAACCTTCCGTGCCTGATGATGATCGGCATCTCCAAGCCACTGACCCGGCAACAGGGCGATGTTCTCAACACTCAACGCACCAAAATCGCCAACCTTGCAGCCTCGGCGTTCGCTGGCGCCACCTCTTATGTTGCCTCCCCCTACGTGGGCGCCCCTGTCGGCGCCGGTGTGCGCATGTACGTGAATGAAACCCTGCCCACCTATCACGCAGGCGACGTACTGGTGAGCATTGAGGCGCAGGTCAATGGCGGCATCGGCCCGCAACGCAGCGCCTCGACACTGATCATCAAGACCTGACGGGAGAAACACATGTCTGACATTACCCAACTGGTCGTTGCACTGGTGCTGTTCTTCCTGCTCGACCGATTTGTTAAGCCGTACCCCCTTCGCAAATGGTTAGGGGTACTGCTGATAGCGATAGGTGCAGTCGGCTGCGTTGCCGCGAGCCAAACCCGCTTGTTTGGGTTTGACCTGGGGTTGCTGTCGATCTTTGCCGTTGCACTGGGGGTGGGGTTGTTCCTGAAGCGGCGGAGGTTCGAGCAGGTGGGTTGAAGGTGACAGGAGTATTCGCTGATTGGCGCTCCAGCGCTCTACAGTAAAAAGGGGGCGCGAGGTAAAAAGGGGGCGGATTTATTTTGAAAATAGATCCGTCCCCTTTTCCGTTTTGGTCACCGACATCGGTGATGCCGATAATTCGTTGAGCATGCGCTGGGTCAAGTTGGGCTCTTGTGGCTCCATGAGCCACGCGGCCGGTGGCGGTGGTGGTTGGCATTGCACACGCGAGAGCGTCGGAAAATGTCGGGCCATTAGATCCCCTTGCCTCCGTGAATGAGCCGGATCACGCGAGAGCGTGGCCCGGCGGAATCGGTCAGCGACGTGCGGATCTGGTCGCGGGCTTTGAGTAGCTCGTCGATGGAGCGGTACTCCACCGTGCGGTCGCTGTAGCGCACGGTCTTTTCGCCGCGCGCAATGGCGCGCTCGATGGCTTCGAGGTGCTTCGGAGTAAACGACATGACGGTTCTCTAAAGGTGGTAGCCATATGCTATAAACGCAGCCAAACCTGAGTTTGATCGCATTTCCACACCTGGCTGAATTACAAGGAGTTCAAGGCATGACAGCCTCCAACATCGAACGCTTCGACGAATTGACAGGACAAATTTTTGGCAAGCTCTACACCAGCTTTCCCATTCCTACACATCTCCAGTCCCGCCACTTCATAGCTGATAGCATTTTGAGTAAACCGTCTCCGCAAGACCCAGAGCGAGTCCAAGCAGTCAAGATGTTCTATGCAACAGCTCGTTGGCTGGCTACTTCTGGATACATCAGCTTTAGCGAAACAAGAGATGGAATCGAAGAAGCCGTCCTGACTGCCAAAGGTTTGGAAGTTTTAAAAGCAACACCGTCCAGTCTCGAAAGCGGCCCCTCTATTGGTGAACGACTTGCCGCTACCGGCAAAGAAGGGGGCAAGGAGATTTTCAACGGGCTTGTGGGCGAAGCCCTTGGCCTTGGTGCTCGCCTGTTCGCCCCTTTGATTGGCCTCCCTCAAACCTAACGCCTCTTTAAATATCCGCTTGTGGAGCTGCGCCGCTGAATGGGTGCGGCGGGTTGCGGTGTACACCGAGGCCGTGCAGGAACTAAAGGACGCGATGGACATGGCCTATCTCACTGGCCAGCGTCCTGCCGATGTGCTCAAAGTGGCCGTCACCGACTTGAACGCAGGGTTTTTGATGGTCAAACAGGGAAAAACCGAAAAAAAGCTGCGCCTTCTACTGGAGGACGACGGAGTGCAATCCGGGCTCAGTGCTTTTATCAGCAATCTACAGGAGCGCCGGACCCTCGCAGGGATCAAAACGTCGAGACTGATCACCAACACATCCGGCCTTCGCATGAGCGCGCAAATGTTACGCAACCGCTGGGACGAAGCTCGAGAAAAAGCCGCCATTAAGGCCGGTGCCGACGGTGACACGGCCCTAGCCGTGCTGATCCGTCAGTTCCAGTTCAAAGACATTCGCCCAAAAGCTGCTAGTGAAATCGAGTTAACTCATGCCAGTCGGCTTCTCGGCCATTCCATAGAAGAAATGACCAAAAAAGTGTATAGAAGAATAGGTGAGATAGTGAAGCCAACAAAATAAAACCATCTTTCCTCTTAAAATAAAATATAAAAAATGTTCGGCGTATTCCGCCGCATAAAAGACACCTAAATCGATTAAAAATAAAGACGGGCATCCCCATCACTGGTTATTTTCAATCAGACCACTAATTATGGGAATAAAATCATCCAGCGCATCAGCATGAATTACAAACCCCAAATTCATCATTACTTCTATAACAGGAATAGCGCCTGCGTCAGTAGCCAAAAGAGATGGAACCGGCTTTGGAATGAGCTTACCTTTAGTTGAATATGTCGGCCCTCCCCATAACGTACCTATGAGCTTAGCACCCAAGCCGGGGGCATATTTGCCTCCACTCACTCGATAAATTCCATCTTCGTAAAGAAATACAGGCGATCCACTTGAGCCTGGAAAACAAGCGCAGTCTATTACGAAATATCTGTTGTTATCCCACCTAGTTAAGCAATGGGTTGCGGTCATTCCCTTCCGTACAATAGGCTTATTATTATGCTTATCCCACATTCCATTTGGATATCCAACCATCACCACTGACTCGATTGGTCTTATGTGCGGAAAATCATCCACACCAAGTCGCCATCGCTTATCCAAGAAATTATTTTTTGGAGTGTAACCCTCAGTAATTCGACCTAATATTTGCCCCATCTGTATCACACACAAATCTACTTCATCATCAGGATGCATCAAAATAGATCCATCAAGCGGATCCAACTCAAAGGTATGCCTTTCCTGCCAATCCACACTACCATCTTCATTTATATGCGAGCTTCTTTTTGCAATATCCAAAGTAACTTTAATTAACTCAGACCCACACACCACGTGCTTATTAGTAACAATCAGAGGGGTTACAACAAATCCCGACTCTGTAGTCGGGGTTTCTATATTATAAAAATAACCAGTGCCAACACTTTTCCCAGCCTCTGAATAAGATTCAATTCGGACAGTACTTAGTGAAACAGCCGTTGCAGGATTCATTGCCATAATCGCGTTCCTTGTCTGCCCACCGGCGTGATAGTGCAGAGTGGTCAAGGAGAAATTTAGCACCTACATCAGAGTCAATGTGTGATATTTCACAAGGTTAGCGAACGTCAAAAATGTAGAGGTTGCGGAAACGATCACAAATCCCAGACAATAAAAAACCCCGTAGACCATTGATCTACGGGGCTTTCAAGAGTGGAGGCCGAGGTCGGAATCGAACCGGCGTAGGTGGATTTGCAATCCACTGCATAACCATTTTGCTACTCGGCCTCAAACGATCAATGCCAAAACCACCGACATTCACCGCATATAAACTTGAGTGGGCTATGTGAAGCTTGCCTCTACTCTATCTCATTGAAAACATTGAAGTTTTTTATGCCTCAGTGCGTTCGATGGCGGCAATTATGTACTGATTTGCCGGGACTGGCAACCCCTTGATTTCAAAAAATATTCTTCTGTGAAGCAGAGCAAGGGCGGCTGGCCCCTGCCCTGCCTGGGGTTAGTAGCCCAATGACAGCCCGGTGTTGCGCCGTGGGTCGTTGGCGCCGTAGAAGCGGTTGTTGCCCACGGGTTTGCCGTCCAGGGATGGGGCGCCGACGAGGATGGCGGCCAGGTGGTTGGCGTCTTGGGGGCCGGCGAATTTGTGGCCCCAGCTTTCGAGGATTTTCTGGGTGTCGGGGCTCAGGGCGAAGGTTTCGAGGTTGGTGCTGTCGGGCATCCACTGTTGGTGGAAGCGCGGGGCGTTGACGGCTTCCTGGATGTTCATCTTGTAGTCGATGACGTTGAGGATGGTCAGCAAAGTGGCGGTGATGATGCGGCTACCGCCCGGTGTGCCGATGACCATCACAGCCTTGCCGTCCTTGGTGACGATGGTCGGGCTCATGGACGACAGTGGCGCCTTGCCTGGGGCGATGGCGTTGGCTTCGCCCTGGACCAGGCCGTACATGTTGGGCACGCCGACCTTGACGGTGAAGTCGTCCATCTCGTCGTTCAAGATCACCCCGGTCTTGCTGGCCATGACGCCGGCGCCGAACCAGTCGTTGAGGGTGTAGGTCACCGAGACTGCGTTGCCCCATTTGTCGACGATGGAGTAATGGGTGGTGTTGCTGCCTTCATGGGGCGCCACGCCGGGCTTGATGGCCGTGGAGTCGCCAGCCTTTTGCGGCTCGATGGAGGCGCGCAGTTTGGCGGCGTAGTTCTTGTCCAGCAGGTGCTCCACCGGGTTCTGTACAAAGTCCGGGTCGCCCAGATAGCTGTTGCGGTCGACGTAGGCGTGGCGCATGGCTTCGATCTGGTAATGGGTACCCTGGGCCGAGCCGTAGCCCAGTTCGGCCATGGGGTAGCCTTCGAGGATGTTCATGATCTGGCAGATCACCAGGCCGCCCGAGCTGGGTGGTGGCGCCGAGACTACGTGGTAGCCGCGATAGTCGCACTCGATGGGCGCCAGTTCGCGGGTCTGGTATTTGTCCAGGTCGGCCTGTGCGATGATGCCCTTGCCGGCCTGACTGGAATCGACAATGGCCTTGGCCACCCAGCCTTTGTAGAAGCCATCGGTGCCCTTGGCGGAGATTTCCCGCAGGGTGCGGGCCAGGTCTTTTTGCACCAGTTTCTGCCCGACCTGCAGTGGCTCACCCTTGTTGAGGAAGATGCCGCGCAGGTCCTGGTCTTTTTTGAACTCTTCGGTGGCGCTATGCAGCATGTCGATATCGCCCTGGTCGAGGGCGAAGCCGTTTTCTGCGAGCTTGATTGCCGGCGCGATGACTTGGGCGCGCTTGAGGGTGCCGTATTTGCTCAGGGCCAGCTCCATGCCGGAGACGGTGCCGGGTACGCCGACGGCCAGGTGGCCCTTGGCGCTGAGGCCGGGGACGACGTTGCCGTCCTTGTCCAGGTACATGTCGGCGGTGGCCGCCAATGGGGCTTTTTCGCGGAAGTCGAGGAAGGTCTTGCGCCCGTCCGCCAGTTGCACGGTCATGAACCCACCGCCCCCCAGGTTACCCGCCGCCGGATAAACCACCGCCAGGGCGTAACCCACGGCGACAGCCGCATCCACGGCGTTGCCGCCGGCCTTCAACACATCGACGCCCACATGGGTCGCCAAATGCTGGGCCGTCACCACCATGCCGTTTTCACCGGCCACCGGGGCCTGGGAGGCCGCCTGCACACCGCTGAATGTCAGGACCAGGGCCGTCGCGATCAAGGTTCGGGTAAAGGGTTGGTAGTTCATCCGTGGATACTCTGTTTTATTAGAAGCATTAAACGTAGCTGCTTTCGCACGCCAACCCCAGTCAGGTGGCGCGTTTCAGACAGAGCTTGTCGGTGTCGGAATGCTATATTCGCCCCGCCCCACTCCTTGCCCATGAGACTCACCGATGCCCACGGTCGCCGACCCGATCCATGCGCTGTACCACAAGATCACCTGGAAGCTGATTCCCTTCCTGTGTTTCTGCTACCTGGCCGCCTATCTGGACCGGATCAACATCGGTTTTGCCAAGCTGCAGATGCAAGACCAGTTGCAGTTCAGCGAAACCGCGTTCGGCCTGGGCGCCGGCCTGTTTTTTGTCGGCTATATCCTGTTTGAAGTGCCGAGCAACCTGATCCTGGAGCGGGTCGGCGCGCGGATCTGGATTGCCCGCATCATGATCACCTGGGGCCTGCTCTCGGCCTGCACGCTGCTGGTCACCTCCACTACCCAGTTCTATGTCCTGCGCTTTTTGCTCGGCGTTGCCGAGGCGGGGTTCCTGCCGGGGGTGTTGTACTACCTGACCACCTGGTTCCCCACCCATCGCCGGGCGCGGGTGATTGCGCTGTTCATGATCGGCCTGCCGCTGTCCAGTGTGATTGGTGGGCCGTTGTCTGGCTGGATCATGAGCCACTTCGACCAACTGGCCGGCCTGCGCGGTTGGCAATGGCTGTTCCTGCTTGAAGCATTGCCCAGCGTGCTGTTGGGGGTGCTGGCGTTCTGGGCGCTGCCCAATACCTATCACCAGGCCAAATGGTTGTCTGCCGACGAAAAGGCCCTGCTGCAACAGCAATTGCACGCCGACGCCAGCCAGGCCAGCCACAGCCCGCGGCGCTTTCGTGATGGGTTCTTCAACATTAAGGTGTGGATGCTCGGTGGGATCGATTTTTCGATCCTGCTCAGTGCCTATGCCATGGGTTTCTGGATGCCGACACTGATCCGTAACGCGGGGATCAGCGACACCTTCCATATCGGCCTGCTCACCGCCCTGCCCAGCGTCGCCGCGCTGGCCGGCATGCTGCTGATCGGCGCCAGCTCCGACAAATACCGTGAGCGCCGCTGGCACATTATCGTGCCCTTTCTGGTGGGCGCCGTGGCCATGGCCAGCAGCACCTTCTTCACCCATAACGTGGTCGCCACCGTGGCCCTGTTTGCCGTGGCTTCGGCGGCGATCCTTGGCGCGGTGCCGGTGTTTTTCAGCCTGCCAGCGACCTTCCTCACCGGCACCGCGGCAGCCACTGGCTTTGCCCTGGCCTGTTCCCTGGCGAACATCGCCGGCTTGGTCAGCAACTCGCTGATGGGTCTGGCCATTGACCTGACGGGCAGCAGCGCCGGGGCGATGTGGTTCTTTGCCGGGAGCCTGGTGCTCAGTTGCTTGCTGGTGATCGCCTTGCCGGCGAAGCTGGTCAACCGCTAGGCTGTGGGAGCTGGCTTGCCTGCGATAGCGGTGTGTCAGCCGCCAGAAATGCTGACTGAACTGCCGCTATCGCGGGCAAGCCCGCTCCCACAGGAGAGCAGCCTCAATGACCGCGATGGGCCATGCCACTCGGCTGCTGCAACAGTGCCAGGTCAATCTCCTCAAAGCGCAACACCCGCCCGCCGGTATCCGCCGCGACTTTCTGTGCCACCGCCTGCTCGGCAAACGAGGCCAGCACCACGCCCATGGCGCCCTTGAGCCCGGTGCCAAGCACGTAGTACGCCGTCTTGGCGTCGATCAGATGGGCATCATCCGGGGTGTCCCAATGACTGCGCCCCATGTCATGCACATACAGCTTTGACTGGGCATGATGGTTTTCCGGCTGCAACCACCAGCCGAGCATTTCTGCGGTCGAGCAAAACTTCTTCGCCACGCCCTGCTCCACCACCTGGCCCTTGGGCCCGGGGAATTCGCTGATCACCATGCCGCACACATGGCACTCATCGGCCGGATGAAACGCCACCGGCCCATCACCCACGCCCGCCGCCACCGGTTTGTCACACCCGACCAACAGCAGGCTCAACAGCAATACCAACCCGATTTTCATGCTCATCCGCTCCAGTAATAAAAACTCAGGCTGCGCGCCGCCCAAACAGCCAATAGGCCCAGGCCAGTGGCCCTACGACCCATAAAGCCAGGCATAGCCACAACACCGCCGTCGGTACTGCCAGGTCGCCCGCCAATGCCATCACGCCCACCGACGCCGGGCCGGTATCGAAGCCCGACAGGTTGATCAGCCGGTACACATCCGCCGGGTTGAACAGCAACAACCAGGGCAGCAGCGTCGGGCTGAACTGGCCCTCGCTGATGACCAGCAGCGCCAGCAACGCCAGGTCGAACACCAGGACAAAAAAGAACCACACGCCCAGGGCCAGCCCGGCCGCCGTGGACTTCTCTGCCGAGACGGCGCTCAACACATACGCCAGCCCCAGAAAGCCCCAGCCGAGCAAAGTCGACGTCAGCATGAATCGACCAAACGCCCACAGCAGAAGGCTGAACTCGACGTCATCCACCAGCAGCGCAATGGCGAGCATGGCGCAGCCAAATCCGATAAAGGTCGCCAGGGCCAAGATCAACCCATGCCCCACGAACTTGCCCAGCAGGATCTGCCCGCGCCCCAGGGGATAAGTGAGCAACAGCAGCAAGGTGCCGCTTTCGTCCTCGCCCACAATCGCGTCATAGGCCAGCAACAGCGCAATCAACGGCATCAGGAAAGTCGCAAGGCTGGCCAGGCTGGCGATGGTCGCCGGGATCGAGGTGAAGCCCAGTTGCCCGGACGCCGCCGCACCGAGCCAGGCGATGCCGATGGCCAGCACCGCGAACAACAGGCTGATCGCTAACAACCAGCGATTGCGCAGGCCATCGCTGAATTCCTTGCGGGCCATGTTCCAGATCGGCGTCATAGGGCACGCTCCGCAGGGCTTTCCATGTAATGGCGGTACAGGTCCTCCAGGGACGGCACGACGATTTCCACATCGCTGGGGTTTTCCTGGTCGAGCAACTGACGCAACAGGTCCAGCTTGTTGCCATTGAACGCAGCCACTTGCAGGCCCTCCGCGCCCCAGCGCCGGGTCACGTGGCCGGCCTCGCTCCAGCGTTTTTGCAAAAGCGCCGCCCGTTGCAAGCCACTGCTGCGGATCAGGGTCGGCAGCCCGGCTTCTTCGCGCAACGCCGCCAGGGTGCCGAGGGCCAGCAGGCGGCCCTGGGTGAGGATCGCGGCGCGGTTGATATGGGCTTCCACCCCCGGCAGCACATGGGAGCAAAGGATGATGCTGGTGCCCTGCCCGCGCAGGCGGTCGAGCAAGCGATACAAATCCTGGGTGGCGATCGGGTCGAGGCCTACGGTGGGCTCGTCGAGCAGCAGCAGGCGCGGCTCGCCAAGCAGGGCCTGGGCCAGGCCGAGGCGCTGGCGCATGCCCTTGGAATAGGTCTTGACCCGCCGCCGCGCCGCCGCGGTCAGGCCGACGTCTTCGAGCAGCGTCGCGACCTGGCTCATCGGCGCGCCCTTGAGCCGGGCAAAATGCTGCAGGGTCTCCAGGCCGCTGAGTTGTGGGTAGAAGGTCACGTTTTCCGGCAGGTACCCGAGCATCTGCCGTACCTGCGGATCGCTGGGCGCCCGGCCGAACACCCGCACCTGGCCGCTGCTTGCCTGCAACAGACCGAGGATCAGCTTCATGCTGGTGGTCTTGCCCGCGCCGTTATGGCCGAACAGGCCCAGTACCTCCCCGGGCGCCAGGCTCAGGCTCAGGTCATGCAGCACAGTGGCGTGCCCATAACGCTGGGTCACGCCTTGGATTTCGACGACAGGCATCATGCGGGCTCCTTGAGCAGGGAAAGCGTGGGGTCTTTCATCAGCGGATGGCTGTCCATCACTCCCGGCGACTTGATCACCGGAAACGCCCGCTGCACCCAGCGCAGCAACTCGATGCCGGGGCTGTTCATCAACAGGCGCACTTGGGGGTACAGCCACAGCAGGCGGTCGACGTTATCGTTGGGCTCGTAGGCCACATCCCCCAGGCCATCGCTGTTGCGGTCCCAGCCCAGGTAGTCGCTCCAGTAATTGCCCCGGCCATCCGCCGACCACTCCTGCAAACGTGTGGCCACGTACTTGACCTGGCGCTGGTTGCCGACAAAGGCGTTGCCGGCAATCCGGTTGTCTTCGGAGCCGGCCGTGAGGTGAATGCCCACCGCACTGCGCCCGAAGTGGTTGTGTTCGATGCTGTTGAACAGCGAGTTGTAGATAAACAGTGCCTTGCCTTCGGCACCAGTGATCATGGTGTCGCCCGTGGTGCCGTCGCGCACATCGTTGACCACGTTGTCGCGCAGGGTGGAATAGGTGATGTAGTTCATCAGGATCCCGTAGTTCTGATCCTCTTCGGAGCGATTACCGATCACCGTCAGCTTGCGGCTTTGCATCAAGGCGTAGCCGGTACGGGTGCGACGGGTGATGTTGTCGAGTACCTGGTTGTCGTTGGCAAACATGTAGTGGATGCCATAGCGCAGGTCTTCCAGGGTGTTGCCTTGCAGCAGGTTGCCGTTGGAGGTGTCGATGTAGATGCCGTCGCGGGCGTCGCGCACGTGGTTGCCGATCACTCGCGCGCCCTTGACCGCATACAGGTGGATGCCGTTGCCCCGGTCCTGGGAGCGCAGGGTGGGGTCGCCCTGGATCTGGTTGTCGATCACGCTCACGTCCGCCGTGCCATCGACCCACACCCCAAAACCCTGGCCGCGCATATGGTTGCCCTTGATCAAGGTGCCGTGGGCCTTGGGTTGGATGAAGATCGCCGCGTTCATCGCGGTGAGGTCATGGCCCCAGTCGAGGAAGGTGCAGCCCTCGACGGTGACGTCGGCAGCGCTGATCAGCAAGCCGTTGCCCAAGCCCTGGCTGTGGATCACCGCACCGGGTTCGCAGGTGAGTTGCAGGGGTCGGTCGATGCTGAAGGAGCCCAGGTAGTCGCCGGCGGGCAGGCGCCAGTGCTGCGGGCCTGCGGCTACCAACGGCAAGTCGGTGATGGGCAGTAAAGCGGCGCTGGCGGTGGCCGAAAATAGCAGCCACACACACCCGATCAATAACGTGCGGGGTTGAACCACGGAGCATTCCTTTTGATCAAAACCCAATCTGTGGAGCGACACAGATCTAGTGTGAGAGCTGGCTTGCCTGCGATGGCGGTATACCAGCCGCCAAAAATAGTGGCTGAACCGCCGCTATCGCGGGCAAGCCCGCTCCCACATTGGTTGGTGCTCGCCGTTAAGCCCGCTCGACCAACATGCGCCCTACCATCTCCATATGCAGCGCATGGCAGAACCAGCTGCAGTAGTACCAATGCAGCCCCGGCTTGTCGGCGATGAAGGTAATGGACGACGTTTGCTGCGGGCTGATTTCCATGCTCACGCCATGGTTGGTCATGACAAAGCCGTGGGTCACGTCCTCGATCTGGTCGATGTTGGTAATGGTCACCGTGACCTCATCGCCCTGCTTGACGGTGAACTCGGTCAGGCCATAGGTCGGCGCCATGGAGGTCATGTACACCCGTACTTTCTTGCCGTCGCGGATCACCTTGTTATCGGTCTCCAGCTTGATCCCGTCCTTGGCGGCGATGGCCACGGTTTCGGCAAAGAACGGGTCGTTGCGCTCCCAGATTTTCTTGGTCTTGATCTGGTCACGCCGCGCCATCACGCAGTCATGGGGTTCGGCGAAGGTCGGGCCGTCGTGGACCAGTTTCATTTCATCGCCCGAGATATCGATCAACTGATCGTTTTCCGGGTGCAACGGGCCGGTGGGCAGGAAGCGGTCCTTGGAGAATTTGCTGAGCACCACCAGCCATTGGCCGTCGGCATCCCGGGTTTCGGTGAGCGAGGCGTGGTTGTGGCCCGGTTGGTAGTGCACATCGAGCTTCTGCTTGATGTAGTTGACCTTCTCGCCGCCATAGGCGCGGATGGCTTCGGCGATGTTCCACTTCACCACCTGGCTGTCGATAAACAGCGTGGTGTAGGCAAAACCCCGGCCATCATAGGTGGTGTGCAACGGGCCCAGGCCCAGCTCCGGCTCGCCGACGACCACGCCGCGCGGGTCTTTGATCTTGTCGCTGAACAGGTCGTCGAGCTTGTCGATGGCGATGATGGTGCAGGTCGGCGACAGCTTGCCGTTGGCGATAAAGTACTTGCCGTCCGGCGAGGTGTTGCAGCCATGGGGGTTCTTCGGCACCGGGATATAGCGGGTGAATTCACTGTCCTTGCCATCGTCGCCCTTGCGCCCGTCCACCACCGGCACCTTGACCCCGTCGAGGTTGATGAACTTGCCGGCCTTGATCGCCGCCTCGATGCGCGGGATGTTGAACACCACCACCCAGTCGCGCTCGTTGCGCATCATGCCGCCCAGGTCGGAGGCCTTTTCCGAGTTGTAGCAAGTGGCCGCAGCGTATTTGCCGGTGTAGTCCATGTCGGCGTTGTCGAGGTTGCCGTCGACGATGACCTGGAAGGCCATTTCCATTTTTTCTGCGTCGATGGCGTTAAACATGGTGAAGCTGTTTTTGTCTTGCAGGTCGAAGGTGTGGCCGTCATTGGGGTGCGGAATGATGAACTCGGCGTTGCAGAACACGTACTTGGTGTACGGCACCTTTTGCAGGCGCAGGCCGTGGATCGCCTGGGCGTTGGGCACGGTGACGATTTTGTCGCACTTCATGATGTCCAGGCGGATCCGCGCGACGCGGGTGTTGGCCTTGTCGTTGATAAACAGGTATTTGCCGTCGTAGCGGCCATCGGTGGTGGACAAGTGCGGGTGATGGCAATCACCGTTCTGGTATTTGGCGCCCTCGCCGAGGATGCGCTTGCTCTCGTTGGTCAGGCCCCAGCCGGTGGCCGAATCGACGTTGAATACCGGGATGCGCATCAGCTCGCGCATCGACGGCACCCCCAGCACCCGCACTTCGCCTTGGTGGCCGCCGCTCCAGAAACCGTAGTACTGGTCCAGCTCACCCGGGCCCACATGGATCTTCGACTTCGCTTCCTTGGCCGCCGCCGCAAAGGACTCGCGGGTAAACACCGTACCGCCGATGGCCGAGGCGCCTGCCAGCACCGCGCCGGTCACGGCGCCGGTGCCGAGGAAGCCACGCCGGCTCATGCCTTCGGGTTGCGGTGTGGCCCCGGTTTTTTTCGATTCGCTGTCGTTCATGATGTGCTCCAGATGGGAAAAGTGGGTGCCCAAGGCCGTCATTCAGGCACCGCCACCTGCACCACCGGGATCAATTGCCCAGGGGTGGGTGCGGCCTTGTTGCGTTTCTTGCGTTTGTTGATCAGTGGCGGGCATTTGTGGTCGTTGTGCCAGGTCATCTGGCAATCGAGGCAGTAGTGGCATTCATTGGCGTTGATATGGCCATCGGGGTGGATCGCCTGGATCTCGCATTCCTTGGCGCACAACTGGCACGGATCGCCACATTCCTTGCGCCGCTTGAGCCAGTCGAACAGGCGGAACTTGCTCGGGATTGCCAGCGCCGCGCCCAGCGGGCAGAGATAGCGGCAATAGACCTTGCGCGTGAAAATGTTGATCACCAGCAGCACCAAGGCATAGGCGACGAACCACCACTGGCGGTCGAAATGCAGGGTGATGGCGGTCTTGAACGGTTCCACTTCGGCAAACCGTTCGGCAGTGGCCATCGACTCCAGGGACAGGCCAAACAGCCCCAGCAGGATCAGGTACTTGATCGCCCACAGCCGCTCATGCACGGCAAACGGCAGTTCGAACTGGCGCACCTTGAGCTTGCGCGCCGCCTCGTTGATCAACTCCTGCAACGCCCCGAACGGGCACAACCAACCACAGAACACCCCACGCCCCCACAACAGGATGCTGGCGGCGGTGAATACCCAGAGCATGAAGATCAGCGGGTCGGTGAGGAACAGCTCCCAGCGGAACTGCTGGAACAGCGCATGCACGAAGGTCAGCACATTGACCACCGACAACTGGCCCAGGGCGTACCAGCCGATAAACACCACGGTAAACAGCAGATAACCGCGACGCACCCAGTGCAGCAGACGCGGGCGCCGGGCCAGGCTGTCCTGCAAAAACAGAATCACCGTCAACAGCACCAGGGCGGCGCCCAGCACCAGGACCTGCACCTGTTTCTGGTACCAGATCGTCATCCACATCGGCCGGTTGGCTTCGTCGATGGCGGCCTGTTCCGCGGCGGTCGGCAGGGGTCGTTCCAGGTAGGCCTCGGGCATCTGGTAAGGCAGTTCAAAGCTGGTGAAGGTGCCGCTGACCGGGCCGGTCTGGCGCCGCACCAGCAACTCCAGGGTCCACGCCGAGCCTGGGTCGAACGCGGCCTGGGGGCGCACGATAAACACCGACATTTCCTCGAACTCGGGCATGCCCTCGGCGAATACGTCATACAGGCGCTGGTGGTCCATATCGCGAAAGCTGATGACGTTGCCGAACTGGCGCAACTGCACCCGATCAAAAATCCCGCCGCGCACGTAGCCCGAGCCCTTGAACGAAAAAACCCCGCGCCCCAGCACCGCAATGGCCTGTTCGCCAGGCTTGAGGCCCTGCATCAGCACCCGGTATTGCGCCTCGCCCAACAGGTTGCGGCCGATGGTCGGCGCATTGAGATCCGCCACATACAAGTCGATAAATGTCTCGTCGGCCTGCCCCGGCCCCGCCACTTCCACACCTTCGGCCTCGGTGCCCTTGAAGGCAGCGTCCACCTGGCCGCGTGTCAGGTGCAGGCGGCGCACTGCGCCATTGCCGGTCAATTGCGCCCAGTTGGCGGGCTCGAACAGATCAGGGCGCACCAGCGCGACTTTCTGCGCGGTGCTGGCCTTGTCCTCGATCAATTTGAGCGACACCGCCACTTCGTGGGCGGCACGCATGATCACTTCATTGACCACCATGGCCGTAACGGTGGCACCGGCCACCGCATCCACGGTCACCGCCTGGCTGTCGCTGGAGTGCCCCACCACTACCCGCTGCCTGACGTTGATCCCACTGTAGCGCGCCGTGAAGTCATGCAACTTGGCCTCGGGAATGCCGATCAGCAGGATCGGCTCGTGGTGCTCCAGCACATAGGCATCACGGATCACCCCGGCCGGGTCGAGGATCACTTGGGTGTTGATCGGTTTGCCGGAGTAAGCCGGAATATCCACCACATCCAGGCTCTGGAACACGTAGCCGATCACCGCGCCTTTGGCCGACAGCGTGCGCACCTTGAACTTGCCTTCAGGGGCGGAAATGGCGTCTGCCTGGGGGAAGATCTTGTCGATGCGCTGCTGTTCAATCGCGCCGTAGGACTTGGCCTGGGCCGGGCCGGCCAGGCTGAACAGTAAAACCAGGACAACCAACCAGGTGACGGGACTTGCCGCCAAGGTAGCGAGGGTCGAGGGCTTGGTGCGGTTCATGGGCTCACTGACTTCAACGGCCGGAATATGCAGCCGATGGTAGGTGGCAGGTGGCCAGTGAGCCCTTGATTGAAATCAAGTCTGGGGGCGGTGCGGCGTTTGGGCGCTGGGCAGGCAGCCCCGGCTTAACAGTCTTTGACAGTTTCCCGACAAAGCTGTCAAAGACCCCTGCCCACGCCGTCCCTAGGATTCGAGCCTCCCATGGAACAACGAAGGCCATCATGCGTTCAAGAACAATCTACCTCGCTGCCACCTCTGTGTGCCTGCTCACCTGCACCCAACTGTCAGTCGCCACCGACTGGCAATACAGCCTGCAAGCCGGGGCGGCCAACCTGCCGCGCTACAGCGGCAGCAATGAACGGATGACCGCGCCCCTGCTGGGCGTAAACGTCGTCAGCCCATGGGGGATTTTTCTCGATACCAACAAGGGGTTGGGCTGGGGTTATGAAGATGACCAGTTGAGCTTCAGCGCCTATGTCGGCGCCAGCACCGCGCGCAAGGACCAGAAGAAAAGTACCCACCTGGGTTCCGACCGGCTCAAGGGCATGGGCGACATCAAGTCGCGGCCACAGTTTGGGGTGAGTGCCAGCTATACCCTGGGCAGCGCGATCCTGGGCGCAACCCTGGAACATGCCTTGGAGCAAGACGATAAAAAAGACAGCGGCAAGGCCTTCACTTCATTGGAGTTGAGCATCGGCACCAACCTGTATGACGGCGACTACGGCACCGTGGACGCCAGCCTCAACAGCCGCTTTGGCGATAGCAACTATGTACAGACGTGGTATGGCGTGACCAGCGGCCAAGCCCAGCGCAGCCGCTTTCGCGCGTATGACGCCAAGGGTGGGATGGTCAGCCGGGGGCTGAACCTCGATTGGAGCGTGCCCCTTGGCGAGCACACCACATTCTCGACCTTGCTGGATGTGCAGTACTTGTCGGGTGATGCGGGTAAAAGCCCGATTGTGGAGCGCAGGATGCAGACTTCGGTGATGGGCGTGCTGAACTACACCTTTTGACGATTTGCCCTGTGGCGAGCGGGCTTGCCCCGCGCTGGGCTGCGGAGCAGCCCCAAACCCAGTCACCGCCGTATATCTGAAGAAACGCGGCGGACTTATTGGGGCTGCTTCGCAGCCCAGCGCGGGGCAAGCCCGCTCGCCACAACAGCCCGCTCGCCACAACAGCCCGTTTGCCACAATCGGCCGGTCGGCATCTACAGATCGGCGTAGGCCCAAGTCATGCGAAACGACGCCCCGCCCCACTGCGAGTCCAGCACCTGCACCTGCCCGCCATGCCACTGGCTGACACGCTGGACCAACGCCAGGCCCAGGCCAAAGCCGCCGGTGCGGCGGTCGCGGCTGGCGTCCAGGCGCGTAAACGGCTGGAAGATTCTCTCACGGCCATCCTCGGGCACGCCGGGGCCGTCATCGCAGACGCGTACCTCATAGCCACTGCCGAATTTGACCAACGACACCTCCACCCGATGCTCGGCATAACGAATGGCATTGCGCAGCAGGTTGATCACGGCGCGCGCCATAAACCGTGGCTCGATCTGGATGAACTCCACTTCACAGGTACGCAGTGACAACTGCACGCCTTCCGCTTCCGCTTCCAGGGCGACGCTGCCGATCACACTGTCGAGCCAGCTTTGGGCCTCGATGTTCTCGCGGGTGACTTGGGTGGCACCACGCTCAAGGCTGGCGTAGGTCAACAGCTCGGAAACCATGTCTTCCAGCTCGCCAAGGTCGGCGTACATGTCGCCAATCAGCGCGCGGCTCTGGCGCGGGTCCGCTTCCTGCTTGAGTTGATCGAGCTCAAACGACAAGCGCGCAATCGGTGTGCGCAATTCATGGGACACCGCGTTGGTCAGCTCACGCTGGTTGGCGATCAAGTGCTCGATGCGCTCGGCCATCTGGTTGAAGTGCCCGGCCAACTCACGCACGGTGGAGCGACGCGGCAACAGGATGCGCGAGCCCAGGTCATTGTCACCAAAACGCTGGGCCGCCAGGCGGATGTGCTCAAGGTCACGCCAGTGCGGGCGCACCCAGAAATACAGGACGATGGCCAGGCACAAGCCCAACAAGCTGTAGGCCCACAGATACAGCCAGCGTGGTTCCACCGGCAGCTTGACCTCAAGCAACTGCGCGCCGCCGTCGATTTCAGTGATGAACTCCATGAAATCGCCGCGCACCACCAACTTGCCATCAGCCAGCAACTGTTGCTCGCGGGGGTCAAGGCCGGCTGCGTCGCGGTCAATAAACCCCAGGCGCAAGCCATAGTGCTTTTGCAGCTCGGCCAGCCGCGCCTCGCGGGCCGGCCCGGGCGGCAACGGACGCAACTGCTCCACCAAGCCGTAGGCCGGGCCTCGCATGGCTTCACGGTTGTAGGTTTCGTTGGCTTCGGGCAGCAATTCGTCGAAGGTGTAGTTCACCAGCCAGATCGCCCCCGCCAACCCCAGGGCCAGGATGATGTACAGGCGCAGAAACAGGCGCAGCATCTGGCTAGACCTCCCAGGCAAACGGATTGAACAGGTAGCCCTTGCCCCAGATGGTCTTGATGCACACGGGTTCTCGGGGGTTGTCGTTGAGTTTGCTGCGCAGCTTGCTGATATACACATCGACACTGCGGTTGAGCCCATCAAAGGCAATCCCGCGCATGCGGTTAAGGATATCGTCGCGCGAGAGGATCTTCCCCGCGCTGCTGGCCAGCAACCACAGCAGCTCGAACTCCATGGTGGTCAGGTCGATCTTCTCATCACCCAGGCTCACGCCCCGGCAACTGCGGTCAATCGCCAGTTGGCCGAACGCCAGCGAGCCACGCACCGTCGGCTCCGGCAGATGGCGGCGCTGCAAGGCGCGCAGGCGTGCCAGCAGTACGGGTGGTTTGATCGGTTTGATCACGTAGTCATCGGCGCCGGATTCCAGGCCGAGGATATGGTCCAGGTCATCCTCCTTGGCGGTGAGGATCACGATGGGTGTGTCGGACACATTGCGGATCTCGCGGCACACATGCAGGCCGCTCTGGCCCGGCAGCATCAGGTCGAGCACGACGATCTTCGGCTTGAAGGCCAGGAACGCCGCCAAGGCTTCATCGCCCCGGTGCACCACGCGCACGTCAAAGCCATGCTGTGCCAGGAAATGCTCGATCAGCCCTGCCAGCTTCTCATCGTCCTCAACGAGCAAGACCTTGCCCAGACCCAAGTTTTCCATAAGTTTCCACTGCGCGCGCCGATTGAAGTGCGCGCATTATAGTGGGCAACCGCGCTCCACAAGCGCATGCAGAGCCCCTTACTGCGGGGCTTCGACGCAAACTTCATGTTTTTAAGAGTTTTTTACAAATAGCCCGCAGTCTTTCACGATCAGGCCGGTACGCCGCTGTGGAAACGGAACTCGACGTCCGGCGATTCGATCAACTCCTGCTCGGCGGCGCGGACCCGCTCGATCACCTGGGCAACGTCCTTGGCATCACCATACTGATAAGCCAGCTTCAGATAACCCTGGAAATGCCGCGCCTCGCTTTTCAGCAGGCCAAAGTAGAACTTGCCGAGCTCTTCGTCCAAATGTGGCACCAGTGCTTCGAAACGCTCGCAACTGCGCGCTTCGATAAAAGCGCCTACCACCAGGGTGTCCACCAGCTTGACCGGTTCGTGACTGCGCACCACCTTGCGTAGACCCGAGGCATAGCGACTGGCATGCAACTGGCGCAGCTCGATCTTGCGCTTTTTCATCAGGCGCATGACTTGCTCATGGTGCACCAGTTCTTCGCGGGCCAGGCGCGACATCATGTTGATCAGGTCGACATGGGAGTGGTACTTGGCAATCAGGCTCAGGGCAGTGCTGGCGGCCTTGAACTCGCAGTTCTTGTGGTCGATCAGCAGGGTTTCCTGGTCGGCCAGTGCGGCCTGGACCCAGGCATCGGGGGTGCGGCAACCGAGGAATTCATGGATTTCGGGCAGGTTCATCGGGCTCACGGGCAAAGGATCACAAAAGGCCGCCGATTATACCGACCCCGCTGCAGACCACCAGTCACGGGCCTTGATGTGCATCAACATGCCGTACGGCGGGCAACAACTATAGTTGTTCCACGCCCTGTCCTTTCCACCCTTGGAGATCCCGCTCATGAACGATATTGGCAGAATCCTCGTGATCATCGAGCCCGAACACTCGGAGAGCCTGGCCCTCAAGCGCGCCAAGCTGATCGCCGGGGTGACCGACGCACACTTGCATTTGCTGGTATGCGATCCAAAACATGAGCATTCGGCATTGTTGAGCTTGCTGAAGGAACAACTGTTGGCAGACGGCTATAGCGTCAGCACCGAACTGGCCTGGAAAAACAATCGGCACGAAACCATCATCGCCGTGCAGCAAGCCGAAGGGTGCGCACTGGTGATCAAGCAGCACTACCCCGACAGCCCGCTGAAAAAGGCCCTGCTGACACCCGACGACTGGAAGCTGCTGCGCTTGTGCCCGGCGGCAGTGCTGTTGGTCAAGACCGCGACCCCGTGGACCGACGGGGTGATCCTGGCGGCCATCGACGTGGGCAACCTCGACAACGAGCATAAATCCCTGCACGCCGCCATTGTCGATCATGGCTTTGACATTGCCAGCCTGGCCAAGGGCCAATTGCATGTGATCAGCGCCCATCCGTCGCCCATGCTGTCGGCCGCTGATCCTGTGTTCCAACTCAAAGAAACCATCGAAGCCCGCTATCGCGAGCAGTGCAAGGCCTTCCAGGCCGAATTCGACATCGATGACAACCGCCTGCACATCGAAGAAGGCCCGGCCGATGTACTGATTCCCCATGCCGCCCATAAATTGCGCGCGGCGGTCACAATCATTGGCACCGTGGCGCGTACCGGGATTTCCGGGGCGCTGATCGGCAACACGGCAGAAGTGGTGCTGGATGCGCTGGAGAGCGATGTGCTGGTGCTTAAGCCCCAGAGCATCATCGATCACCTGGAGGAACTGGCCAATAAGCCCTGATACCCATCCCTCGGCCAATGAAAATCAATTGTAGGGGCTGGCTTGTCGGATCGCCGCACCGCTGCGATGGCGGTGGGTCAGTTGATACATCTCTGCCTGAACGGACGCCATCGCGGGCAAGCCCGCTCCCACATTTTGATCGGTGTCGTCAGCCAGAAAGTGCATCCTTGAGGAACCCAGGGGCGATGTAGCGCTGGTAATGCGCCTCGGACAGGATAAAAAATTCCCGATCAATGGCATCGCGCAGTTCCGGCAGGTTCCAGTCGCGAAACTCCGGCATCAGGACCATCCCATAGGCTTCCAGGTTGTTGATCACCCGCGCCCCCCGGGCGATCAACTGGTAGGCCCAGCAGTATTCGGATTGGTGCGGCACAAAGCGGATTTTGCGCTGCTCCAACTGCCAACGCAGCTGTTTGGGATCGAAAACCTCCAGTTTGCCCGCCATCACCTGCACCAGCAGTTGCTCAAGCCGCAGCCATACGGCACGTTTTTCTTCCTCTCCATAGCCGTTCCACTGGATCACTTCGTGGTGGAAACGCTTGCAGCCCCGGCACACGAGATCGCCGTAAACCGTGGAGCACAGGCCGATGCAAGGGGTCTTGATGGTTTGGTTGGACATGGGTGGCAGCGCACAAATCAGCGAAACAGTGGCCCATG
Organism: Pseudomonas sp. 06C 126; assembly: GCF_001855215.1. Classification (NCBI taxonomy): domain Bacteria; kingdom Pseudomonadati; phylum Pseudomonadota; class Gammaproteobacteria; order Pseudomonadales; family Pseudomonadaceae; genus Pseudomonas; species Pseudomonas sp. 06C 126. The sequence goes on from NZ_MIFU01000076.1 coordinate 96,960, forward strand.
TTAGCCCTTTGTCTAAGGTTCATCACCCTGCAAACTTGCTGCGGCAACTTACCTTTAGAAAATTTTTGCCGTAGAATCATCCGGCCTTGTAAGGCGCCAAATAATCCGTTGGAAGCTGTTTTCAAAGCGTCACGAGCACAGTCGTTCCTTCAGAACGGTGTTGGCGCTGGTTGTTTAACCTTTAAATAACCAGCACCAACCCTCATCAGCTCCGTTCTGCAGGCGTAAAACTTTGAAAGCAGCTTCTGTGAGAAATGCCGGCAGCGCTGGCTCTACGGCTCAAAAAGCCCTCGAGCGCATGCGTGCCGTGCATGTCTGGATGAGCGTCCCGTGGGACCACTGATGAGGGTAATAACTGTGCTTGAAGCCTACCGCAAACATATCGAAGAGCGTGCAGCCCTGGGTATCGTTCCCCAGCCGCTAAACGCCGAACAAACCGCAGGCCTGGTCGAGCTGCTGAAAAATCCCCCGGCTGGCGAAGAAGAGTTCCTCGTTGACCTGATCACCAACCGCATTCCACCAGGCGTTGACGAAGCTGCCTACGTCAAGGCCGGTTTCCTGTCTGCCCTGGCCAAGGGCGAAGTTTCTTCTCCCCTGATCGACAAAAAGCGCGCTGTTGAACTGCTCGGCACCATGCAAGGCGGCTACAACATCGTGACGCTGGTCGAACTGCTGGACGACGCCGAACTGGCCGCCGTTGCAGCTGCCCAGCTCAAGCACACCCTGCTGATGTTCGATGCTTTCCACGACGTCGCGGAAAAAGCCAAGAACGGCAACCAGCACGCCAAGGAAGTGATCCAGTCCTGGGCCGACGGCGAGTGGTTCAAGAACCGCCCGACCCTGGCCGACAAGATCAGCCTGCGTGTATTCAAGGTCACCGGCGAAACCAACACCGACGACCTGTCCCCTGCTCCCGATGCCTGGTCCCGTCCTGACATCCCGCTGCACGCCCTGGCCATGCTGAAAATGGCCCGTGAAGGCATCGTGCCGGACGAGCAAGGCAAGACCGGCCCGATGAAGCAGATCGAAGAAATGCGCGGCCAGGGCTTCCCGATCGCCTACGTCGGTGACGTAGTCGGTACCGGTTCGTCCCGTAAGTCGGCAACCAACTCGGTACTGTGGTTCTTCGGCGACGACGTTCCCTACGTGCCTAACAAGCGCGCTGGCGGCTTCTGCTTCGGTAGCAAGATCGCTCCAATCTTCTACAACACCATGGAAGATGCTGGCGCACTGCCAATCGAATTCGACGTTACCAACATGCACATGGGCGACGTGATCGACCTGTACCCGCATGCTGGCAAAGTCTGCAAACACGGCACCGATGAAGTCCTGACCACCTTCGAAATGAAGACCCCGGTCCTGTTGGACGAAGTACGTGCCGGCGGCCGTATCCCACTGATCATCGGCCGTGGCCTGACCGACAAGGCCCGCGCCGAGCTGGGCCTGGGCCCTACCGACCTGTTCAAGCTGCCTGAAGCACCTGTCGACACTGGCAAGGGTTTCACCCTGGCCCAGAAGATGGTCGGCAAGGCCTGTGGCCTGCCAGAAGGCAAAGGCGTTCGTCCAGGTACGTACTGCGAACCGAAGATGACCACCGTCGGCTCCCAGGACACCACCGGTCCTATGACCCGTGACGAACTCAAAGACCTGGCGTGCCTGGGCTTCTCCACCGATCTGGTGATGCAGTCCTTCTGCCACACCGCGGCCTATCCAAAGCCGATCGACGTGACCACCCACCACACCCTGCCTGACTTCATCATGACCCGTGGCGGTGTATCGCTGCGTCCAGGCGACGGCATCATCCACAGCTGGCTGAACCGCATGCTGCTGCCGGACACCGTAGGTACCGGCGGTGACTCCCACACCCGTTTCCCGATGGGCATCTCGTTCCCGGCCGGTTCTGGCCTGGTCGCGTTCGCCGCAGCCACTGGCGTAATGCCACTGGACATGCCGGAATCGATCCTGGTGCGCTTCAAAGGCAAAATGAAACCTGGCATCACCCTGCGTGACCTGGTTCATGCCATTCCTTACTACGCGATCCAGTCCGGCCTGCTGACCGTTGAGAAAAAAGGCAAGAAAAACGCCTTCTCTGGTCGCATCCTGGAAATCGAAGGCCTGAACGACCTGACGCTGGAGCAGGCTTTCGAGCTGTCCGACGCCTCGGCCGAACGTTCGGCTGCCGGTTGCACCATCAAGCTGTCGAAAGACTCCGTCACCGAGTACCTGAACTCCAACATCACCCTGCTGCGCTGGATGATCGGTGAAGGCTACGGTGATGCGCGTACCCTGGAACGTCGTGCCCAAGCGATGGAAGCCTGGGTTGCCAACCCTGAGCTGATGGAAGCCGATGCCGACGCCGAATACGCCGAAGTCATCGAAATCGACCTGGCCGAAATCAACGAGCCAATCCTCTGCGCGCCGAACGACCCGGATGACGCCCGTCTGCTGTCCAGCGTTGCTGGCGAGAAGATCGACGAAGTGTTCATCGGTTCGTGCATGACCAACATCGGTCACTTCCGCGCTGCCGGCAAGTTGCTGGAGCAGGTCAAGGGCCAGCTGCCAACCCGTCTGTGGCTGTCGCCGCCGACCAAGATGGACGCTCACCAACTGACCGAAGAAGGCTACTACGGCATCTACGGCAAGGCTGGCGCGCGCATGGAAATGCCGGGCTGCTCGCTGTGCATGGGTAACCAGGCACGTGTAGAGCCGAACTCCACCGTAGTGTCGACTTCGACCCGTAACTTCCCGAACCGTCTGGGTGATGGTGCGAACGTCTACCTGGCCTCGGCTGAGCTGGCGGCAGTCGCTTCCACGCTGGGTCGCCTGCCGACCGTCGAAGAGTACATGGGCTACGCGGCCAAACTGGACACCATGGCCAGTGATGTCTACCGCTACCTGAACTTCGACCAGATCGCCGAGTTCCGTAAAATCGCTGCAAGTGCCAACATTCCGGTGGTTCAAGCCTAAGGTCTGCTGACACAAAAAACGCCGCGTATCGCAAGGTACGCGGCGTTTTTTTATGCCTGGAGAAATGTGGGGCTGTTGTGGCCTCATCGCGGGCAAGCCCGCTCCCACAGGGGATCGCGGCGAGGCAGGGAATTTTGGACACGCCACAAAACAAATGTGGGAGCTGGCTTGCCTGCGATAGCGGTGGGTCAATCACCTATGCGTCCAGCTGACCCACCGCAGGGGATCGCGGCGAGGCTGGGAATTTTGGACATGCCACAAAACGAATGTGGGAGCTGGCTTGCCTGCGATAGCGGTGGGTCAGT